>NZ_UCNU01000004.1:0-6761 GCF_900474085.1 Synechococcus sp. UW86 | reverse complement strand
AAAAACAGCAAAGCGTCCTAGGGAACTGCTCACCTGCACTTCCACAAGGGAGGAGACCGCCCCTCCCAGCTGGAAGAGACGAACTAGCTCGCTCGGTTGCGACTCCGCCACCGTTGTGCCCTCGAACGCACAGCCGGCAATTTGGTTTTATCCCTGGGCCAGAGATAGAAATTGCGTCACTACTACCAGTACGAGCACAAGTCAGCGCACAGGCGGAGGGCAGCGCCTCCAGCCCGTCTTCCGCATCGTCTGCCAAGCCTCAGTGGTGTTGTGCCGCAGCATCCGCCGCCGAGTCATTGGCTCTGGCGGTCGGGGCGGTAATCACTAAAGGCTCACTGACAGATTCCCTACGTCGACAGTTTTTTTCTTTTTTGTTTTTTGATCCCTTTATAAGGAGTGAGATGCGAGCAGCCATGACTCCAACGGAGAGGCTGGAGTTCGGTCTTCGGTGGGAGTCCTGTCGGCTTGCCTACTTCGCGTCCATTGGTCACAGCACGAAAGTTGCCGCCTTGACCGCAAAACTACAAAAGCTTGAAGAAGACCTACGCAGGGAGAGGTGCCAGTTCAGCGATGAAGGTCAGACGGCTTTCCAGTAGTCGCTAGTCCATAAGCACCCTGAGCAAGCTCAATCATGTTCCGCAAGGACGTCGTTCCAAAGGGGCGGCTCGTCGAACTCCTCAAGTAGTGAGTTTGCTTCCCGCTCTTCGCCGTGCTCAAGCAGGCATACGATTCTTTCCCAAATAAATCGAGTTAGGCGCTCTGCCTCTCTTCCCTCGTGCCCAGTCACGAACTTCAGTGGTGGGAGGTCATCAGGTCCTTCATCCAGAAAAGATGCTTTAGACACAAGATGAGACCCAGTGACCTCTGTCGTAACTCTCCTTGGTTTGGCGTTGGAGTATCAACGCACCCTTAATGCACTCTTTGCTCTGAACATCGAACTCATTAAGCGTTAGATGTCCTGCGCAAGCTCAATCACGTTTCGCAGCAGCATTTGCCGACGAGTCGGAGCTGGTCGCAATAATGCAGAAATCGACTTTGTACGTTTCGTAGAAGACTCCATGAAGGCATCGCGTTCCGTAGCCCGTTGGCAGGCTTCTATCAAAAAGGGTTTCGTGGGAGCTTTTGCAGTCGGCTCTCTGCTCTGGGTGATTCAACCTGTTCACGCGCACGGTGATGTGAAAGGGGATGGTGCGATGCCCGATACCAGCAGTGCGATGGGGCCGCAGATGACGGTTTATCGGTCAGCGAGTTGCGGCTGCTGTACGCAATGGGGATCCCACATCGCCTCCGCGGGATTTCGTATTGATGACCATGTCACCGAGGCCATAGATGCAGTGAAGAAAGAGCGCGGTGTCAGCTCTCAAAACGCTTCTTGCCACACCGCTGATGTTGAGGGGTATGTGATCGAAGGGCATGTGCCTGCTTCTGCGATCCAGAGGCTGTTGAAGGAACGGCCCAATATCCGTGGTCTTGCTGTACCAGGGATGCCAATGGGTTCTCCTGGTATGGAAGTGACTGGCGTCGAGGCTGAACCTTTTGAGGTTCTTGCCATTGCCCATGACGGAACAACCTCTGTCTTCGCTCGCTACTGAGGCTTAGCTTTCCTGAGCAAGCTCAATTATTTCTCTTGCAGCCCTCTCAAAAAATTTTTCGAGAGGGCTGCAAGAGAAATAATTAACATCTGTGAACGCAAAGAAGGGCGTGACATTGGTGGTCGTGATCATGGGTTTTGCCTGATACTTGAAAACAATGCCTATAAACGCTGTTGGGAAATGTACCCATCAGACTTCAATGCAAGGTCTAAAGAATGCACGCTACCAATCAAAAGACGATTGGATCATCTGCGATGGGAGGTCATGTATGAAAATGCAGAGCATATAGCAGAAGTAAAGGCTGACAGGAAACGCATAAAGACAGACGAAGAATTTCTATTTGACGACAGGGCTGTTCTCAAGGGTCATACAGAATTTGTCGACGGAGAACCTCGTCCCTTGCCTATAAATAAACGAAATGCAGACAATATAAGGCGTCAATTGTGCGCATTAAGCGCAACAGAACATGGACATGCTTCTCAAAAGCCATTCGATCTTTGCAACCGCCTATTTAGCAAGCCAACATATTCGCGTGACTTTACTAAGCAAAGAAAATGGCAAGAAGAACGTAGAGCTTATTTTGCTAAGCAGAAACAACAGCTAGATCCCCATGAGGCTTGCTTAAACGCCAAAGACTATGAAGGCTGTATAAAGGTTAAGTCGGGAGCTAGTACTTCGAGGACGAAGAAAGAACAGGACAGCTGCGTCGGGGATTTTTGCACAGTAACAACTCGTGGGGTTGACATTTTTGGTCTACCAAAGCCAATTGGGTGGCATTACAGCTACGGCGATGAAAGTATTTTTTATTGGCTCATGCCGGGAAGAATCCCTCACAAAGGTCAGGAAACTCGCTACCTAGGCATGCCAAGAATCACTCGCCTCTATCAAAACCCCGAAGCCGGGACCTCTGGAAGTTTTATTGGTGGAAATACAGCAGCCAACTGCACCAACATTGGCTCAAGTATAAATTGCACAACAACTGGTTCCCCTGGCTATATATCAGGTAAAAGCGCCACGCCTGGAGGCGTTAAAAGTGTCAAGTTCACGGACGTTTACGATTGCCAAGACAATTCATACGCATCCTATAAAGACGGAAAAGTGTGGGGTAGATGGAGAGAATTTAAAGAAGGAGAAGTTACTCAATATATCGGTCTCCTGAAGCATGAATGCGAACAAGGAGATCAATACATCCAGCAGGAAATGAAGGTTCTCAATTTGAAATTGTGATCTTCTAATGCTCCACGCCACAGAGACACATCGATTTTTTTAGGGGGCTGATCCATGACAATCACCACCAAGCAGCAACGGCAGCAACGCCGTAACGAGGCTCTTCAGCTGATTGTTGATGGTGTTCCACCAACTGATGCAGCGACGCAGCTGACGGTGAAGTGGGGGTGCAGCAGGCGGACAAGCCTGCGTGACATAGAAAACGCCCAAAGTGAACTGGCTAACGCCCTGAACTCAGTAGAGCTTCAACAGATGGTGGGTTGGCTGGCGACGCAATATCAACGCCTAGCCGCCAAAGCTGAACGGGCGCAGCAATACAGCGCAGCGATCGGCGCACTCAATTCTTTGAGGGCGATGTTGGCGCAGCCGCAACTGGATCGGCAATTTGAAGCGCACTTCCGTGGCCGCTTTACGCACCATGGGCACCGCCGCTGACGGCTAAACCCTTATCCGGATAAGGGATTTCAAGCTGATCCGGATAAGCTTGGAATGAGCACCAGACTGAGCACAGAACGCAGGCGACCACAGCAACATCACTGTGATCACCTGCGATTCGGAGCAATAAAGCGACTGCTAATCCAGCAATCGGGTCCTGTGATTGGCGACTCGGCAGCGGTCTGAACAGAACTTGGCGGTGCTGCATTTCGGCGCGAACTCCCTAACGCTAAACCTGCACCTCAGTCTTTTATTTGAACGATTCATCGGAAATCAATTAATCTTTTCCTAGGGAGATGTTAAAGTCGTCTTAATTTACTGCATCCTTATGCTGAAGTTCAATTTGGGTTGTGGCGATAAAATTCTTCCTGGATATGTGAACATCGATAAGGTTGCATCCAGGGCTGGCAAGCAGCCAGACATAAATGCCGATATTCGTGATTTGAGCAAAATCAAATCATCTATAGCTGATGAGATTTTAGCCGTACATGTTATCGAGCACTTTTATCACTGGGAAGTCGTACCTTTACTGAAGAGCTGGAGAAGGCTGCTTAAGCCTGGCGGGAAACTTATTCTTGAATGCCCGAATCTTCTCTACGCCTGTCAAATGATTGTTAAAAATCCATCTATGCACAGTCAACCCGGAAAAACGGGCCAGATGTCGATGTGGCCTTTGTATGGCGATCCATCCTGGAAGGATCCATTGATGTGTCACAAATGGGCTTATACGCCAGAGTCCCTAATAAATGTACTTCAGGATGCTGGATTTAAAAGCGCACAGCAAGAACCAGCTCAGTACAAATTACGTGAACCGCGCGACATGCGAGTTACCGCAATCAACTTCTGATCAAGGGACTTAACAGCTGATTTGGCGCGACCCAAACTATGTAGCGACTAATCGAGCCAAAAAGGTTGGAAACAACTCAAATACCTACTCATTCACTTTTGATATTGCATAACTCTAGAAAAATCACACGTGACATAAGGGCTACCAATCATCGTCCTCCATTTTGTAGGGCAGTCCCTGTGTGACGGGAAGGAACACCTGCAGTGGAGCGGGCATCGTGCTGCAGCGGCTACTGGGCGATTAGATGACCTCCGGACGTGGACCCCATGCCGGATCGTCTTCACCACCTATGTACGGAACTGTTGTTAGAGGGGGGGGTGTGCGTGACACAGGAAAAATCATCCAAGCCGTAGACGTATGACGGCCTACCGCGCTGTGCCTTGCCGTTTAGGGATTGCTTGCGACGTTGCAGCAAGCCCTGATCCAAAAGGTCACAGCAGCAAATCCGAGTCCATTCAGGGTCGCTTTTTAAGGCCGTGGCAATGGCCGCTGTGGTGTTGAAGCCATGCTCTTTGACGTAGCTGATGATCCGATCAGACAGCTTTATTCGCTCAGCAGGCAGCTGCTGGTCTTGAGAATCGGCAAGCCACCAGCTGTAGGTCTCAGCGTCACGGTGCAACCACCACGTTGTCCCCACTTGGATGTTTCGCTTGCCAAGGGCATGCAGCGAAAACTTGTCGCCAAGGTTGGTCAGACCCCAGCAGTCTTGAACAGCGGCGCTGATTGTGGAGATGCCACTGATGTCAGCCCACTCGATTGACTTGCGTTGACGCCTACAACCGTTGCCGTCCTTGGGCGGTTTATTGAGGTGGGCAGTCATGTAAACCAAGACGCCAGCGTTAACGGCGGCGCGGTTTAACTCGTACAGGAGGTGGACTATCCCCTGATCAAGGGTCCCTTGCTCTGCGGTGCAAAGGACTGTGGTCAAGCTGTCGACGCCAATAGCGACGTACTTCTTGGAGGTGACCAGTTTGGTGAGGTGTTCAATGTTCAACGCCTCCTCTGGGTACATAACGTCCCACTGCACCCTGAGGTCTTGCCTGGCGTACTTGGGCTCTGCGAACTCTTCAGGCTCATCACCCTGAATCAGCAACACAGGACCTTGGGTGACCTTGAAAGCACCAAGAAAGTCAGTGCCTTCCTGAATGGCTTCAGTCAGCAGATTCATCAATGTGGTCTTGCCGGTGCCAGGTTCGGCAGCCAGCACCACAACTCCACTGACGGCAAAGTCACGCACTCGCCAGATTTTTCCTGTGTGGCGCACACCCCTGTCTGATGGGCGTTCACAAGCCACCTCTCGCCGCCAGCCCTGGCCGGATTGTCTCCGTAGCGGGGCCCTTCCTTAAAAATGGCTACAACTAAGGACTGACACCCCTCCGCCATGGACGAGGCCACGTTCTGGGAACCGACCGACGAATTTCTGAACCAAGCCGACTACGACCTGAAGCTCTTGGTGAAGACCTGGAAAGACGAATACGGCGCGGATGACTACGCGTGCTCCATGGTGCTGCGGACCATCGCCGACAGCGTTTATCTGCCTGAGGGCCAACCGCTCGTCTAGCCATGTTTTTGGACCTAATCGGCGTTCTTCTGCTCGTTGCCCTTCTGGTGTTTGGTGCCGGGGCTTTGTGGAAGCCCCTAAAAGCACTCTGGGGATTTATTTCCAAGCGTCAGGCACTGGATTGGTGGACAAAGAAGCCCATCCTTCCAATCGTTCGTGGCAAGAGCGGTGGCCGCTTTAAGCGCATTTACCGCAAGAGGACACGCCGCTCCTTCTATGGACGCTTCTAAGTAGCCGCGAGCACTACAACACCTGCCGCGAAGAAGTCGCTCAAAATGCTCAACCGATAGATGGTGATTTGTCATGAGAAGTATGGGAAGAGAAGGCCTGATGGTTAGTCAGGCCAAGAGTTGCTTTGACTTCAAACAGCCGAAATGCTGAACGGAGCCGCCGGAAAACTAGTAGGCATAGGGTCGGACTTACCTTCTGCAAGTGCTTTGGCACGGATATACATTTGACTATTAGTTGCACCTTGAGCTTCCATCGAGGCAGCAACAACAGCCCAGTTACGAATTTCGGTGGTCATTGGATTGATTAAAATGACTCAACTACGTTCGCCAGCCTTAGAAGCAGTACGTGAGTGAGATAGCCGAACCGCAACCGAACAACTGACAAAAATCAAAAGCGGTAAGCAAGAGGCCAATCAAGCGTCATAGAAGCGCGGTAAAGTTACTGCAAGAGGAGTGAACTCAAAAATCGTTAAAGCTTAGGCTTCGCAGACTCATTACTTTTGCCTTTACGTGGTCCGAAGCTAAACACACGCTGCACGGCGGAAAGGACCTGCAATGGTTTGAGAAGCACCATCAGCACTGAGGTGGATACAGGAATCATGGCTCGTCTCTCCATAGCTTTAACGCTGCAAAACGCCAAGCGACGATGGAACTTGCAGAAGCACCGAACGCAAGAAATGCGATCAGCATCTGAGAAGTATTCATGAGTAACTAACTAGTGATGCGCTTCTAGCTAGTCATTAACGAATGGCGCTGTTGTTACCGATAAGGGGGTGTGTTGGGGGTGTGGGAAAAGCCCAATCCTGTGTAGGCACAAAGAGGAAGGCCGCCCCTCCCGGTGGAGAGACGGCCTAGCTCGCTCGTTTATG
>NZ_UCNU01000008.1:0-44711 GCF_900474085.1 Synechococcus sp. UW86 | reverse complement strand
GCGCGCTCACCTCTCGGCTCCCGCGCAAGACAAAACCATAACACCACATCCCCCGCTGTCGCAATAGCGACTCTTCAGGGCTGCACTAGGGCCTCTCCCCAGGGGAGAAAACGCGCCAAATGAGCCCATGAACCGGCCGCCAGCACAGGGAAGCCAAGGTCGGCAACGTCCTCTCCTGGAGAGAGCTGCGCTGGATCCGCATCCAACCAACGAATCTGACAACCCAACTCATCCAGCACCAACCAAGCCGCCGCCAGATCCCAGATCTTGGGCGTGGCTTCTAGGGAAGCGATGGTCTGCCCCATCGCAACGCTCACCAAATTGAGGCTGGCGACACCAAGCAAACGGATCTTCCCAGGAAAACGCTGATCCGGTTTGCACTGCAACACGCGAATCGAGCGGCTGCAAAGAGAGACACAAGCACTGGTGGCAAGGGCTCGGGTCTCCGAGGTGAGCGGCTGATTGTTTCGCGTGGCACCCCGACCGCGCAGAGCGACAAAACGTTGGTTCAGCGCCGGTACATCAAGGAAAACCTCACTGGGACGGCCATCAACAAAGCGAGCCACGGAAATCGCCCAATAGGGAATGCCCGCCGCGAAGTTGGTGGTCCCGTCCAAGGGATCCACCACCCAGTAGGCCCGCGTGTTTGGAACTGTTTTCGATCCTTCCTCGCTGAGGACGCCTTCACCAGGGGAGATGCTGGCCAAGCCATCCACCAGAGCGGCATCACTCCAGCGATCGCAGTCAGTAATTAAAGAACCATCGGGCTTCACGTCGGAGCCGATCTGACCAAAGTCCTGAAGCTGACGAGCACGGATGCGATCCAGCAACAGATGAACAGCGCCCAGTTGATCGTCACTGAGCACAAGCGTCACCACAAGGGCTGAATAGGACTGGTCTCAGTTTGATTGACCGACGAACTTGCGGTACCCCCCGATGGGCAAGGGGTCTTCAGTGGCGTGGGCTCAATTGGAATCGGTTGCGGATCGGATTCCGACTTGGTTCCCGAAAGTGAGGCAGCGTCGCAGGCGACTAGGGCATCCAAGCCCGTGCGGCGCTGAAGCGTTGCCAAATCGCGGTTGTAGTCAGTGATGGCACGGGCGTATTTCAGCTCTGCCTGGGTGAGATCACGTTGGCTGTTGACAACCTCTCTCTGAACCCCAACGCCAGCTTGGACTCGCAGCTGAGAGAGCCGGAGAGATTCACGTGATGCCAAAACCTCAGTGGCCGTGGTCTCAAGACTCTGGATCGCGGCTCTCAAACCAAAAAAGCTGCTCTCCACCTGAAACCGGATCTGATCGCGGGCTCTAGCAAAATTGAGGCGACTCTCCTCAGCAGCCTGCTTGGAGCGCTTGTATTCAGCACGAGCTCGCCCGCCATCAAACAAGCGCCAACTCGCCGTAAGGGCCGTGCTGTTCTGAACTCTATAGGTGAAATCGCCCATATCGATATCACTGAGAGATGACTGGCCGTTTTGCCCTTCCGTGCGTGAGGCCGAGGTTGAATTCACAAAGCGCACAACAGGTTGTACTGCCGCCAAAGACGCATTGGCTTGACTGTTATTGATAGAGATATCAAGGATGAGTTGATCAAGTTCTTCGCTGTAGTTGTAAGCAGCAACTATGCTTTCCTGAAGTGAGGGTTCCCAGGAACCCAGGGGTCGCGCGGGTGTCGCAGCGGTGGGAGTGACGTCCTGGGGAAGATCAAGCACCCTGGCCAGATTGCGACGCTGTTCGTTCTGATCACGCAGATTGGTTGTCAAGATATTGCGGTCACGCGCCAGCTGGGTCTCCGCTTCCAGGACCTCCAGCTTTGTGTTGACACCTGCGTTGAAGCGCGCACGCGCATCGCGATAGCTGACCAATGAAGCCTTGACAGAATCCTGGCCAATACGCACGCCCGCATCGGACTGCTGCAACGCGAAATAGGCCGTCTGCACCTCGAGACGAAGATCACGAAGTGCAATCAGGTAAGCGTCGCCTGCTCGCTCGAAGCGGTCTCGAGCAGCAGCGATCTGAGGAACGCGTGCGGGATTGATCAAATCCCAACTCACCTGCAATCGACCATTAACCCGCCACTCACGGCCATAAAACTCATTATTTGGTTTTCCGGTCAGAGGATCTGGACTGACGAAATCTGGGTTCCGATAGGAATAAGAAGCGAAATATTCGGGGAGACCGCTCGCGGATAAGTCGATAGTGGGGTACCAGGCCGCAACAGCCGCACGCAACGAAGACTTGGCCTGATCCACCTGAAGAGCTGCGGCTTTGAGCTGAGGGCTATTGACCTCTGCGAGCTGAAGCGCTTCTTCGAGGGTGAGGGGACGCAGCTCATGGATACGCACCTGAGATGGTGCATCAGGGAGAGCCAGGCTGGGGGGAGCCGCCAAAGGAAGAAGCGGAGGCGGCAGCGCATCAACCGCAGGAGAGATCACAGAAGGATCAGCCTTGGGACGGGCACCCTTCGAGTCGATCGCGTCGGGCAGCTTGGCCTGATCAATCAAGGCCGACTCAACTTGAACAGCGTCTTGGCTGAGGGCAGGGGGAGCACCGGAACTGACAACACCCGCTACGAGACAAATTCCCGCGGTGATCCGGCGCACAGCAATCAAAACTTTTTCGGAGTTTAGGGACTTTTCCCTACGACACCCAAAACTGCGTCCACGATGTCAGCCGCCCCATGAACGATCCGGATGGGGACCGTCAACTGCGCGGCCAGGGCTTCCAGGGTCATGTCATCCAGGAAAACGGGCTCCCCCTGCCGCAACATCACTGATGGCAGCAACAACTCATCGCCCAGCTCTCGGCCTTGCAGGCCTGTGAGCAGATCCTGTCCCGTCAGCAATCCAGTCACCACTTGCTCCTGCCCCCAGTAGGGACTCGGCAACCCGATCAGGTGAAACTCGACGCCATCAACTGCATTCAGCCGTTCAGCCACAGGCTGCAACGCCTGCGCCACGATCTGACCGACCACCCAGCTGCAACGACGGGGCTGAGCAACCGCGATGGGCAAGTCCTGAGTTGCCGCATCCAACGCTTCAAGGAAGGCACGGATGCTGCCCACGCCGTTTTCCTGCTGCGGAAGATCCTCGTAGTTATCCCGGGGCGGCAAGGGCAATCCCGCCACCAGGTACCACTCATCAGAGAGCCAGGCGAAACGGGTGCCCAAAACCTCCTGAAAATGCTGCTGCATGGGTTCCACCTGAGCAATCACCCTGCGGGCGCAGTCCGGATCCACAGGAACCAAGCCATCGTCAGCCGGCCTGAAACGGGTGAGCCCCACCGGCACCACCGCCGCAGACAGCACCGCCGGCCAGGGACCAGCCGCGAAGGAGGCGAGGTCATTCAGCGTTCTCGGCAAGGCAGGACCGTCATTCAGTCCCGGACAAACCACCACCTGGGCATGGATTTGCAGATCGCGCTGATCAAACCAGGCGAGCTGGTCCATCACCTGGGCAGCTCGCGGATTCACCAGCAGTCGTGAACGCAGCTCGGGATCCGTGGCATGCACCGACACAAATAACGGCGATAAACGCTGCTCTTCAATTCGCTGCCAGTCGGCCTCGCCCAGGTTGGTGAGCGTCAGATAGGAGCCATAGAGAAAACTCAGGCGGTAATCGTCGTCTTTGAGATAAAGGCTGTCGCGCCGCCCGGGGGGCTGCTGATCGATAAAACAGAACGGACAGTTGTTATTGCACTGGCGCAAGCCATCGAACAGAGCCTCTGTGAAAGCCAACCCAAGGCCGTCATCGGCATCTTTCTCCAACTCCACCCGATGCAGCGCACCTTTGGCATCACGCACCTCAAGGCAAAGCTCCTCCTCCACGCAGAGGTAGCGGTAGTCGATCAGATCACGCGGGCGAATGCCATTGATGCTGAGCAACTGATCACCCGGCTCAAAACCCAACTCCTCCCCGATCGAGCCGGACTCGACGGATGCCACCACCGCGGGCTGCGGTTGACGACCACTGCTACTTGGATCCAGAGCTGCAACGGCAACCCCGGCGGATGGCTCATTCCACACAAGCCGACTTCATCTGAACTCAGTGTGCGCCGTGAACGCCCCACCAGACCAGCAACAGCAGCCCGAACAGCAGCCGGTAGGCGACGAAGACCCAGGTGCTGTTGCGCTGCAGGAACTTCAGCAACCAATCGATCGCCAGCCACGACACCACTGCAGCCGAACCAATTCCGACCAGCAACGGCAGGGGACCGTTGCCAGGGCTGGAGGCCAAAGCATCCTTGAGCTCCACCAAACCTGCGATGGTGATGGCGGGAATGCCCAATAGAAAGGAAAACCGGGCTGCATCAGCACGCTGCCAACCGTCGAACAAGGCCGCCGTGAGGGTGCTGCCGGAACGCGAGACCCCCGGGATCAATGCGAGGGCCTGGGCCAGCCCCACCAGCAGGCCATCGCGGCCTGAAACCTCTGAAAGCTGCTTGCGCCGTGCGCCGACGCGTTCAGCCAAGGCCAGCAGCAACGCCATCACGATCGAGACGATGGCAATCGAGGGAACACTGCGCAGGGGTGACTGTTCGTAGCCCTGGGCCCAGGCGAATTTGATCCCCAATCCGATCAGCAAGATCGGCAGGGTGCCCACCACCATGGCGAACCCGAGGCGCGCCTCGGGTTCGCGCCACTGGCCATTGCGAAAGGCGCGGCTGATGCCCCGCAACACCTGGCTGAGATCGGTGCGGAAATAGGCGATGACGGCAACGATGCTGCCCAGCTGAATGGCGGCGGTCACGGAGACACCCGGATCGCCCCAACCCAGGAGCTCAGGCACCACTTTCAAATGAGCGGTGCTGCTGATCGGCAGAAATTCAGTGAGTCCCTGAACCACCCCCAAAACCAGATCACGCCAGCAGGCCTCAAGCAGAGTGAGGGATGCAGAGGGGTCCGCCATCAACGTGGGAGTGTCGCTCTGACGGTATCCCCGGTAGGCAAAGCGGGCATGTCAGCCGCGTCACTTGATGATGTCTTCTAAGGTTCCGTGACTTTCTTCACAAAGGACATTTGATCGGCGGCACCTGGCAAACATCAGCCCCCGCTCGGTCGTGGTCCTTTCCCGTGGCCCGCATCGCCGCAGCCATGGTGGTGCTGCCGGTGTTCCTGCAAGCCCCCTGGGTAAGGCTTGATCCGTTCTCAGCCACCTTGTTCACCGGAGTTCTGGTTGCAGCTGGACTAGTGATGCATCAGAACCGCTCCCAGACAACATCCGACCTGGGTTCCCTGCTGGTGGGTTTCAGCGGTAGCTGGCTGGCAGGTTGCATTTTCTGGGGTTGGCTGCGGGCCCATCCCGTTCTGCACCTGCCGGTGGAAGCCTTCGCCGTGCCCGTGGCCTTGGGCGGCCTGCAGGGGCGCTGGCGCCTGGCGGCAACGTTTTATTTGTCGTCCCTGGTGGGCACAGCTTGCACCGACCTGGCCATGGCGGCCACCGGCGTGATGCAGTTCTGGCCCGCAGTGGTGACAGCCTCCCTCGATCAAGCGCCGCTACTGCTGCATCAAGCGGGGACACATCTGCTTCAGCCCCTGCCCCTGGTCACTCTGGTGGTCTCAGCAGTTCTCGTTCTGTTGGCTGGACGTCGCCTGAGCCGGAACAGCGGCGGTTTCACCGGTGATGTGGGATCCATGGCTGCTGCCGTCTTAATCACCACCCTTTGGGTGGATGGCTTGTTCTTGCTCTCAGCCTTGCTTCAGCCCGGGCTCAGTGGCCTGATCGAGTGAAACGAACTGCAAAAGCTGCCACGATTCAAAGGCTTGAACAGCGCAACGACTTGTAGTCTTCCGGAGCCGGCACTGCCGGTCGACCCGTTCCGACCCCTGATCGAGAGTTGAGATGAAGCGGCTTCTGAGCTGGCTGACCGGCGCACTGGTGATGGCGAGCCTGATGGCAGGCCTTGTGCTTCCGAGCAGCGTCTACGCCGACGACGACCTTCGCGGCAAGTATTCCGGCAATGAGATCCGCAACATTGCGGACGACAAAATTGCCGCACGGGACGGCAAGGTGGATTTGAACAATTCCTCCGTGCGCCGTTTCCAGCAGTTTCCCGGGATGTACCCGACCATGGCCGGCAAGATCGTGCTGGGTGGCCCTTACGACAGTGTTGACGACGTGCTGTCTCTTGACCTCACCGAGCGTCAGCAGGAGCTGTTCGCGAAGTACCGCGACAACTTCACCGTCACCCCTCCCTCCATTGCTCTGAACGAGGGCGACGACCGCATCAACGACGGCCAATACCGCTGATTCCTGATCTCGTCACACTGATTGTGACTGCTTGAACCGCCGGACCACCGGCGGTTTTTTTGTCCCCGTGATGGCCCAGCCCCGCAGCTCTGATCGCATCCCATCAGGTCCCTGGGACGTGGTGGTGATCGGTGCCGGGGCTGCTGGCTTGATGACCTGCCTCGATCTGCCGCCGGAGTTCAAGGTGTTGCTGCTCAACCGCAACACGGGACGGCGTTCTTCAAGCCGCTGGGCCCAGGGGGGCATCGCCGCGGTGACCCGCAAGGAGGACAGCGCCGACAGCCATGCGGAGGACACCGTTCTGGCTGGAGCCGGCCTTTGCGATGGCGATGCGGTGCGGCTGTTGGTGCAGGAAGCACCCCATTGCGTGGAGCGCCTGGAGCAGCTGGGCATGGCCTTCGACCGGGATCAGGACGGTCTGGCCACCACCCTGGAAGCAGCCCACAGCCACAGGCGGGTGCTGCATGTGCAGGACCGCACAGGGCGAGCCCTAGTGGATGTGCTGCGGGATCGTGTTGAGCAACGGCCAGGATTGCTGCATCGCCGCGGCGTGCGCGTGACGCAACTGCTGGTGCGCGATGGGCGCTGTTGCGGTGTGCAGGTGCTGGATGGGGCCCATCTTCACGGGATCGAAGCCCGCGCCGTGGTGTTGGCCAGCGGCGGTGGTGGTCATCTGTATGCCAACACCACCAACCCAGCCCAGGCCTGTGGCGAAGGCATCGCCCTCGCCTGGCAGGCGGGCGCAGCCGTGGAAGATCTGGAATTCGTTCAGTTCCATCCAACGGCCATCCGCCTGGATGACGCCCCCTGCTTTCTGATCTCCGAAGCCGTTCGCGGAGAGGGCGGCGTGCTGGTGGATGCCCTGGGGGGCAGCCCTGTGGCCCACCTGCCCCAACGCGACCTCTCACCGCGGGACCAGGTGAGCCGAGCCTTGATGCAGGCCATGCAGCGGCAGCAGGTGAAGCAGATGTGGCTCGACTTCGCCGCCATCCCGCGGGAGCAAGCGGAACGACGCTTCCCAACGATCCTCGACCGCTGCGATGAACTCGGACTGAATCCATTGGAACGGCCCATCCCCGTGGCCCCAGCCGCCCACTACTGGATGGGAGGGGTGGCCACGGACCTGCAGGCCGCCACCACACTGCCGGGGCTCTATGCCGTGGGAGAAGTGGCCTGCACAGGCCTGCACGGCGCCAACCGACTGGCCAGCAACTCCCTGATGGAGTGCCTGGTGTTCGCCCATCGCCTCAAAGAGATCGAGCTCGGCCCCGTCCCAGCAGCCCTCGCCAGCGACACAACGCAACCGCTTGCGTTGGACCTCGACGGCTGCAGCAGTTCGCAGTTGATCGACGCCATCGAGCAGCTGCGGCAGCTCTGCTGGCGACGGGCGGGGGTGGAACGATCCGCCGCTGGACTGCGCCAGGCCATCGGCAAAGTGAAAGCCGACGAACAACATCTGGAGCAGCAGGCACTGCTCCAGGCCCTGCTACGGCAAGACCCCTGTGCCCCCAGGCTGTTGGCTGAAAACAGCCGGCGCGATCTGAACCTGTTGCTGGATCTCCACCACAGGTTGCTGACCAGCCGCCTGATGCTGGAGGCCTGCCTGTTTCGCGGAGAAAGCCGGGGAGGCCACTACCGCAGCGATGCTCCTGCGCCGCTACCGCAATGGAGGCAGCATTCCCGGCAACAACGGCAACGGGGCATCGTCACCCGTGCCGTCCGGGACTGAAGGCAGTCCTGATTCAGAAGTCGGTGTCGCCCTTGTAGCCACTGAGTTCCGAAAGGGTGTCGAGACCTTTCACTCCGGAATCGATGCTGCCGTTGATCTCCCAGCTGGGGAAACCCTCCAATCCCTTGCTGCGGCAGAGATCGGCCTGGTTGTTCTCACCGTCCGGCGCACACTCCACCACGTTCAGCTGGTCCGAGGCCTGCTTGCCGAACAGCTCCTTCTGTTCATGGCAGTGGGGACACCAGTAGGCGGAATACATCACGGCGCCGCTGCTGGTGAGGTGCTCAGCCAAGGCGATCGAAGCGGTCGTGCTCTCAGTGGTGACGACGGGCGCAACGCCGGATCCGCTGGCCACAGCGTCGGGCCGGTTTGGATCCACCACCGACGCCCAGATCAAGCCCCCCAAAAGCACCGCCAGGGCCAGAAGCACGCCGCGGAACAGCAGCTGACCGAAGTCGTCCCAACCACCACCAACGATGGACAGCACAAACAGAGTGAGGGAGAGCGCAGCCGAAAGAACGCAGAAGAAGCAGAAGGCCTGGATCTTGAGCAGCATCACCCCCAACAGCACACCGCTGAAGACGGCCATACCGAGGGACAGGGTGAACAGCCCCCACCAGGTGCGACGGGACAAGTCACCCTTGTTCTCATGCAGCCCTGGCAACAGAGGCAGCAGCGCCATCAGCAGCACAGCGCCATAGGCCAGCACCCCCACCAACGAGAGCGGAATCCCGGCGAACACCGTGCCCCAAGCGCTGTTCAGCACCTTGTCGCAACCGTCGGCCCCCATCGGACAGGTGAGGTTGCCGAGCAATCCCCAGCGCTTCAGGCTGATCGAACCGGTGTCGATCAGCCCAGCGGTGGCCAGCACCGCCATGGCGATGCGGGCCCACTTAGCGCCGGAATCCTGACGGCGACGGCTGACGAGACGGGTGGTGCCCATCCTTGAACTTCAAGTGATCGGATTCTGTCAGTTCCGGCGTGATCAGGCCGCTTCGTAGGCTGATCTTTGGCCTGCCGGCGACGTGATGACCAGCACCCCGACGAAACCGACGGTCGCCTTCGCCCACCTGGGCTGCGAGAAGAATCGGGTGGACACCGAACACATGGTGGGGCTGCTGGCGGAAGCGGGCTACGGCGTCAGCACCGATGAACGGGATGCCGCCGTTGTGGTGGTGAACACCTGCAGCTTCATCCAGGACGCCCGCGAAGAATCGGTGCGCACCCTGGTGGGACTGGCGGAACAGGGCAAGGAATTGATCATTGCGGGATGCCTGGCCCAACATTTCCAGGAGGAGTTGCTGGAGTCGATCCCCGAGGCCAAAGCCATCGTGGGAACCGGCGACTACCAGCACATCGTGGATGTGTTGCAGCGAGTGGAAGCGGGGGAGCGGGTGAACCAGGTGAGCGCCGTTCCCACCTTTGTGGGTGACGAACACCTGCCACGCCAACGCACCACCGACCAGGCGGTGGCCTTCCTCAAGGTGGCCGAGGGCTGCGACTACCGCTGCGCCTTCTGCATCATTCCCAAGCTGCGAGGGGATCAGCGCAGTCGGCCGCTCGAATCAATCGTGGCTGAAGCCCACCAACTGGCGGAACAGGGGGTGCAGGAGCTGATCCTGATCAGCCAGATCACCACCAACTACGGCCTCGACCTCTACGGCAAACCCAAGCTGGCGGAACTGTTGCGAGCCCTTGGCGACGTGGAGATCCCCTGGATCCGGGTCCACTACGCCTATCCCACCGGGCTGACCCCAGACGTGCTGGCGGCCTACCGGGAGGTGCCCAATGTGGTGCCTTATCTGGATCTGCCGTTGCAGCACAGCCATCCGGAGGTGCTGCGGGCGATGAACCGCCCCTGGCAGGCGGATGTGAACGACCGCCTGCTGGATCAGATCCGCGACCAACTCCCCGATGCGGTGCTGCGCACCACGTTGATCGTGGGGTTCCCCGGCGAAACAGAGGAGCACTTCCAGCACCTGATGGGCTTCCTCGAGCGCCAACGCTTCGATCATGTGGGGGTGTTCACCTTCTCTCCGGAGGACGGCACAGCAGCGGCGGACCTGCCCGATCGCGTCGATCCCGAGGTGGCCCAAGCCCGCAAGGATGCCCTGATGGCTCTGCAACAACCCATTTCTGAGGAACGCAACAGCCGCTGGGTGGGGCGCACTGTTGACGTGCTGATCGAACAGCACAACCCGCAAACCGGCGAGATGATCGGGCGCTGCGCCCGCTTTGCGCCCGAAGTGGATGGTGAAGTGCGGGTGCAACCCGGCGCCGATGGTCAACAGGCCGCGCCGGGAAGCCTGGTGCCGGTGGAGATCACCGGGGCTGACATCTACGACCTCAGCGGGAGGATTGTTGGTGCCCGCGCCATGGTGGCCGCAGCGAAACGCCAGGGTTGACCATTCTCAAACTGCGGGCCGAGCAGCAACGCCAGCTTTTTCTGATCGCCTCCGGCGTGAGCACGGCGGGTTCTTTTGCCGGCATCACCGCCAAGGGCTGGATTCTGATGAAAGGGGGCGTAGACCCCTTCGTGCTGGCGTTGAACTTCGCCGCTCTTTCACTTCCAAGCTTGCTGGTGAGTGGTCCAGCGGGGGTGCGCACCGACCGGGTGGGCTGTGAACGGGTGCTGGTGCAGGCGCAATGGGCACTGCTGGCCGCCTCTGGCCTGGGGGCCCTGGCGATTCCCCTGTTGGAGGGCACAGCCCAGGTGCTGCTGCTGCTCTGCAGCACCCTTTTGGTGGGCATCGCCGGCGCCTATGAGTTAACGGCGCGCAACAAGTACTGCTCGATCCTGGTGGAGCAGCCGGAACAGCTGGCGGGCTACCTCACCAGCTTTTCGGTGGTCTTCAACGTGGGCAAGCTGGTCGGCCCCCCGATCGGCGGGTTGTTGCTGGCGGCCACTGGCCCGGCCTGGGCCCTGGGCATTGATGCGGCCAGCTACCTGCTGCCAATCGCCAGTGTGATGTTCTTGCTCAACCCGAATCGGGATCAGGAAGTGCGCAGCAGCAACGGGCAAGACGCCAGCCTGCTCAACGCCTGGCAGCACTGCGGTGGCACCCTTCAAGGGGTGCTCAGCTTCACCGCTGTGCTGTGTCTGATCGGGTTCTATCACCCGGGACTGGCCCCGTTGATCGCCTTCGATCAACTGGGACCCAATCCCACGGATCTGGGGCTGTTCACCAGCGTGCTGGCGGGCGGGAGCATCGTGGGCGGGCTGGTGCTGCAACGCAACAGCCAACGTTTCTGCCGGCGCCCTTTCCTCACCCTCGGGGGGTTTGGCTTGATTACCGCAGTGGCCCAGTTGGGAATGGCCCGTACTCCAGGGCCTGTGTTCAGTCTGGCCATGGCCTTTCTGATCGGAGCTGGCACAGCCGGGCTGCTGAGCAGCTGCAACCTCATCAGTCAGATCGGCTCACCTCAGGTGATGCGAGGCCGGATGGCTGGGCTCAGCCAGATCGCCTTCCTGGGCGGAGGCGGGCTCAGTGGATTGATCGTTGCCCTGATGGTGATGTTCACCAATCTCTCCACGGCTTTCGCAGTCACCGGCGGCCTCAGCGCTGCTGTGGCTGTGCTCTGGATACGAAAGCGAGGAGCGAAGACGTTGGAACCGCTCAGATGAGCTTGATTCCCTTCAGCAGCTTGGTGAGCACAAAAGCCGTCACCAGACCGGAACCAACCAGGCCGAGATAGATGCCGACGCCCATGTGCAAGTACGGAGGTGACCACCATTAGATCAGACACCGGCCTGAGTTCCGGCCATTGCGCTTAGGGTTTGTGAACAGCTGATACCGACTGAAAGGTATCTCCAGCCGGGCTGACCGAACGTCCATCCATCAACGCCCGACGCCATGCGCACGCTTTTCGTTTATCCCGAGTTCCCGAAGACCTTCTGGAGTTACGAAAAGATTCTCGAGCTGGTGAATCGCAAAGTCCTTCTGCCTCCCCTGGGTTTGGTCACCGTGGCGGCACTTCTCCCCCAAGAGTGGGAGATGAAGCTGGTGGACCGGAACGTGCGGGAAGTGACGGACGAGGAGTGGGACTGGGCAGAGCCTTGATCATTTCGGGAATGATCGTCCAGAAGGACGACATGGCTGTGCAGATCAGCAAGGCCAAGCAGAGAGGTCTGCCTGTAGCCGTTGGTGGCCCCTTTGCAAGCTCCACACCGGATGCACCGGAACTGGATCTGGCGGACTTCAAGATCCTTAATGAAGGGGAAATCACCCTGCCGATGTTCCTGGATGCCCTGGAACGGGGGGAAACCGGTGGTCGCTTCACCGCCGAGGGAGACAAGCCAGACGTCACCGCCACCCCGATTCCACGCTTCGATCTGCTGCAACTCGAGGCCTACGACTCGATGAGCGTGCAGTTCTCGCGGGGCTGCCCCTTCAACTGCGAGTTCTGCGACATCATCGTTCTCTACGGACGCAAGCCCCGCACCAAGACCCCTGAGCAGTTGGTGGCAGAACTGCAGTATCTGCACGACCTGGGCTGGCGTCGTTCGATCTTTCTGGTGGACGACAACTTCATCGGCAACAAGCGCAACGCCAAGTTGCTGCTGCGCCAGATCCGCACTTGGCAGGAGGAGCGGGGCTACCCCTTCAGCTTCTCCACCGAAGCCTCGGTGGATCTGGCCGACGACGAGGAGATGATGCGGATGATGCACGACGCGCGCTTTGAAAGCGTCTTTCTGGGCATCGAAACCCCGGACGAAGCCAGCTTGGAAACAGCTCGCAAGGTGCAGAACACGCGCAACCCACTGGATGCCGCGGTGGACCGGATCACCGCCAACGGAATCCGCGTCATGGCGGGATTCATCATCGGTTTCGACGGCGAGAAGAATGGCGCAGGCCACCGCATCGTTGACTTTGTCACCCGCACCGGTATCCCCGCCGCGATGATGGGCATGTTGCAGGCCCTGCCCAAAACAGCCCTCTGGGCACGGCTGGAGCGGGAAGGCCGCTTGATTCAGGGGGAAGACGCTGCCAAAGGCGTGAACCAGACCAACCTGCTGAACTTCAAACCCACCCGACCGATCCGCGACATTGCCAACGAGTACTTGGACGCGTTCTGCGCGCTGTACGAACCCAACGCCTACATGGATCGGGTTTACAGCTACTACCTGAAGATGGGCGCACCCCGCTGGGAAGCCGCGGCCAAACTGCCCAGCCTGGTGGACCTCAAGGCGCTGAGCATCGTGGTGTGGCGGCAGGGCATCAAGCGCAACACCCGCACCCGTTTCTGGCGTTACCTGGTCGGCATGGCACGCAACAACCCCGCCCTGCTGGAACAGTTCCTATCGGTGCTGGCCCACAACGAGCACTTCCTCGAGTACCGCTCGATCGTTCAGCAGGAAATCCGCGAGCAGCTGGAATCACTGCCCCCAGAAGAACCCACAGCAGCCAAAGAACTGCAGCCGGCTTGATCCTCAGTCCTGCACATAGACCGTGCCGTCACGCAGGCACTGCTCAGCCTTCTGCAACTCCCGGCCCAAATAAAGGGCATGGTCGAGGCGACTGACCGGGTGTGGGGCTTCCCCTTCCGTGAGCTGGATCCCCAGCTGTTTGGCCGTACTGCCGCGGTAAACCGCTGAAGGGCGCCGAGGTGCATTGCCCCCGTCGCAGCGCAACACCTCACCGGTCTCAGAATCTCGGGCCAACCCCTTGTCATCAATGGTGTTGCCGTAGTGCTCAAGCACCAGTTCGGCAGCATCACGATCCAGCTTGATCAGGAAATAGCCACTGGGATCCAGAGCGATGAACCGCTGGGACAGGCGCTGATCAAGTGCATCCATTGCCGCAGCGGTGGATGCCGGTGCTTCCGGAGTTGTGGTCATGCCTTCAACCTACAAAGCCAAGGCCGGAGGTTCCGCTTTGAAGGGAAGCTCCGCATTGATGGCCTCGATCTCCTCGAGCATCAAGCCATTCACCTTGGGCAACCAAGTGCGGATCAACTGATCCATCTGGGGCTGGTACCAGCGGTGCAGGCTGGCGTGGGGCCGTGCCACAAAGCCTCTCCGGCGTTTGTGGCTGCCACCGGCTCCGGGGTCAAAGCTGACGATGCCGTTTGCCAAAGCCCATTCGATCGGAGTGTAGTAACAGACTTCGAAGTGAAGACAATCGATCTCCTCGTGGCTGCCCCAGTAGCGGCCCCAGAGCTGTCGGCCGTCCTGCACACACATCGACATCGCCACCGGATCGCGCGGGTCACCTCGGTGGGCAGAAAAAAGCACCAGCTGATCGCAGTGCAGCCGTGCCAACGCTTCAAAAAAGCCCTCTTCCAGATATTTGCTGCCCCACGGTCCCCAGCGAGCACAGTGCTGCTCGTAGAAGCGATGCATGGATTGCAACAGCGGCAGATCCAGCTGATCGCCGCTGAGGGGTGTCACGGTGATCCCGGCTTTGGCCACGGCCTTGCGTTCCCGCTTGATGTTGCGGCGCTGGTTGGCATTGAAGCCCTTGAGGTAATCCTCAAACGTCTGGTCGTCGCCGCGGCTCCACAGGCTCTGCTGGTTCAGCCAGGCGGCACAGCCGGCGGCCTCCGCCAGGGGCCGCCACTGCGGATCCACGTAGAGGAAATTGCAGCTGAGGATCCCGTTCTGCTCGCAGAAGCGATCGATCGCCCGCAGCAACTCCCGGGTGAGCAGAGCTTCATCTTCTCCAGATCGCACATGGAAGCGGTAGCCCAGCACTGGGCTCACCGGACTCATGCCCAGGAGCTTGGGGTAGTAGCGCAGCCCCAGATCCGCCGCCAGACGGGCAAAGGTTTGGTCGAACACAAACTCGCCATAGCTGTGGCCCTTGAGGAACAGTGGAGCCACCGCAATCGGGATGTCATCACGCCAGAGGGCCAGATGCAGGGGCTGCCAGCCCTGCTCGGGAATGATGCTTCCGGAGCTTTCCAAGGCCTCCAGCCAACTCCAGCGGTAGAAGGGGATCGCGGCGTCTCCAACCAGGCTGTTCCACTGCTGCTCCGGGATTTCATTGATGGAGCGATGCCAGCGGGCCGTGAGTGACGTCATTGCGACGGTGCCTTTGGCCGAGGTGGGACGACCTTAACCAGATCGGATCCGTCGGTAGCGAACAAGCCACTCACCGTCCCCGAGATCCTCAGCACCATCGGACTGCCAAGCACCTGGTTGCGCCAAGGCAGCTGGCAACGGCGCATTGGTGCAAGGCAACCAACTGAAGCGACCGCCCAGGAGCTGGGGCACCAAGGTGAGCTGGAGGGCATCGACGCAATCGGCTTGCAACAGATCGGCGCTGAGCTGGGCGCCACCCAGAAGCACTAGACGCTGAATCCCAGCCGCTCCAAGCGCCTGGAGCCGCTCCGGCCAGGTTGGAGCTAAAGGGAACCAACGATCAAAACCTTGATCCAAAGGTTCAGGAGCCAGCAGCCAACGTTGCAGCGGCTGATTAAAAAACCGCCAGGCGCTTGAGAAGTCAGGGGATCGGCTCACCACCACAGCGGCCGGCTGCTCGGTTCGCCCCTCGCTTCGGCGTTGCTCAAGCAGCTGAGGGCTGCGGATCAAGCAGGTGCACTGATGGGCCCGCAGGGTTCCGGCACCGATCAGGCAGGCATCCCCCCAGGCAAGTGCATGCTCCAGGGCGCGACGGTCACCCTCACCCCCCAGCTGGGCAGCACCCCCTGCCGGCGGTGCCAAGCGGCCATCAAGGCTGATGGCCAGCACCAGCCGCACGCAGGGGCGAGAAGGGGTGGGGCGTGTGGGAGTGGGGCTTTGGGGCATCAAGCCGTCGATCAGACGGCAGCCACGGCATCAAGGGCAGCTGGGGACATCTCCAGTTGCGGTGCTTCGGCGTAGACCTCAGCTGCGTTGTTCGGGCTTTCCTGCAGCCGCACCTTGTGCAGGCTGGCGCCGATGGCCTTGATCGGGCTGGAGAGACGATCAGCGATGTGCAGGGCGATGTTCTCTGCCGTGGGCACGCACTCCTCAAAGAAAGGGACGTCCTTGTTGAGGAAGGTGTGGTCGAAGGGCTCCACCACCAAATCATCCACGAGGCGCTGCAAGGCAGACAGGTCACAGACCATGCCGGTGCGGGGATCGATCTGACCGCGCACGGTCACGTCCACCAAGTAGTTGTGGCCATGGCCATGGGGACGTGCGCACTTGCCGTAGATCGCTTCGTTCTCTTCCTGACTGAGTTCCGGACGGGCCAGTCGGTGAGCGGCGGCGAAGTGGGTGCGGATGGTGAGGAAGGCGTCCATGGGATGTCCGAGATAGTCGGCCCAAAGGCCCGGTTGTTCGTAGAGGCGCAGAGCCGTGATCGGCAGATGAGGGCTGAGGCGCTGCCAGATCACTCGCACCAGGGCCTCGGTGGTGGGGAGACAACCTTCAGGGGTGGCAACGTCAAATTCCGGCCAGGCCTCATTGAGGAAGCGGAAATCGAGCTGGCCCGTCACCTCGTTGCGGATGGCGTGCTTCACCTCCGAGAGGTTGAGCACCATGCCGTCGGCGTCCAGACCACCAGCCATGGAGACAATCAACTCGTAGTTGTGCCCATGGCCAGAAGCCAAAGCGCAGGGCCCGAAACGGGCGGCATTGTCATCGGCAGACAGTTCTGGCAGCCAATAGCGATGGCTGGCACTGAAACAGGCCCTCCGGGTGATGACACAACCACGACCTTGGCCGTGCCGTGCTTGTGACTTCGTTTCAGTCATGTGACGTTCCGGCCGCGAGGCATCCTAATGAGCTATTTCCGTTTCCGAGTCATGGCGGATTCCACCCCCACCCTCAAGCAACGTCTTGCCGGGCGCAGCCTCTATCTGGTGGGAATGATGGGCAGCGGCAAGACGAGCACGGGCCGCCCCCTGGCCGAACGCCTGGGCTACGGCTTTGTGGATGCCGATTCCGTGATCGAACAGGCGGCGGGCTGCAGCATCCCGGACATCTTCGATCGGGATGGCGAAGCGGGCTTCCGCAGCCTCGAAAGCCAGGTGCTCAGTGCGATCAGTCAGCGCCACTCGCTGGTGGTGGCCACAGGTGGCGGTGTGGTGACCCAGCCGGAGAACTGGGGAATGCTCCACAGCGGCATCGTGATCTGGCTCGACGTGGTGCCCGATCAGTTGCTGCAGCGGCTGAACGCTGACAGCACCGTGCGCCCGTTGCTGCAAACCGCCGATCCAGAGGCGGCTCTGAACGCGCTGTTGAACGAGCGTCGTCCCCTCTATGCCGAGGCCGATCTCACGGTGGTGATCAACGATGAAACCCCAGAGGCCGTGGCCGACGGAATCCTGCAACTGGTGCCAAGCCTGCTGAAGGATCCGACCCAACGCCGAACCGACTGAATCTCAAGCGGTGGGCGGCTCCAACCGCACCGCAAACCACTGCAAGGTCACCCCAGGGCTGATCTCCAGATCACAGGCCGTATCGATCAGCCGCTGCGCCGCTGCGTCGACATCGGGTTGATCTGCCAGATCGGCCGGCAACTGATCGAGGCTGCGCAACCAACCGCTCAGCCATGTCAACGTGTCGTTAGCGCTGAGCAGCTGCTCCGGCTTGCCGGGCTCCAGCACCACATAGTCATCAAGGGCACGGATCAGGGGATCAGACATGGAACGGCGGTTGTGGATGCTGCTGATCAGCCTCACCATCCTGCTCAGTGGCGGCCCCGCCTGGGCCCAGACAGGCCTTGAGCAGCGGTTGAACAGTTGGCCCGACTGGAGCCTGCCGGCACCGTTGCCGCGGCCCTCAAATCGGGACGACCTGATTTACCCCGACTGGTTTGCCGGGCTTTGGCAAGTGGAGAGCATTGATCTCGATGGCCCAGACGATCCACCGCTGCTGCATCAAGCACGATTTCAAGCCGACCGGCGCGGTCGACTAGTCGGCGATCGCAGCTTCAACGCCACGGCCATCGGTCGTGCCCTGCTTGGCGAGCAGCTGCTGAAGGTGGAAGAAGACCCCGATTCCGCCAACCGCCAGATTGCCCGACTCAAGGGAGATCTCTATCTCGAGACCACGGTGACGGGCCGCCGCCAGGAGAGCCCGAGCACCGACACCTTCTTGGCCGATGAATTGGTGCTGCAGATCCTGCATGCGCCGGGGCCGCCGCGGCTGAGCCGGATCGAAACCCTGAGCCGTTATCACCGCTGCGGCAAGGACATCTGCGCCGAGCAATGGCAAGGGCGCTACGCCTCGCCGGGGGAGAGCCTGCGAGATCAGGCCATCGCCCAGCACCACTACCGATTGCGCTTCACACCTCTTCCAGGGTCCGCTCCATCAATTTGAGTTCGATCTGGTCGCGCCACTGAAACAGGGGCTGCAGTTTGGGGTGATCGCTCAGCCCAGGCACGCCCTTGCCGGCCAGGGCCGAACCCGCAGAGGAGGGGAAGCGAAGCAGCGACAACTGAGCGGCAACAGCAATATCGGCCAGGGTCATGCTGTCGCCCACCAACCAAGGGCTGGTCTGCACGGATGAGGCCAACTGCTCCAGGCTGGCCAGCAGCTCGGTGCGCTCCTTCTGGTTGACCAGTTCAGTGATGTTGCTGACCCAACCGCCAGGGATCATGCCCATCACCGAACGCATGGGGTCGGGCAGATCGTCGGGCAGCAGAGCAACCCGAAGCTCGGGGTCCAGTGCCGCGGCCTGCACCAAAGAGGAGCGACCCGCCATGGCCAGGGTGGTATCGGCCCAATCCTCCAGCAGATGAACCTGGGCAGCCTGGCGCGGATCGGTGGGAATCAGGGCAGGATCCGGCTCCCGCTGATCCAGATGCAGCGCAATGGCGCTGGAGTCGGCAATCACCTGATCCCTATCCACCAGCACGGGCACCTGCCGTTGGCCGGACAGCCGGAACACAGCCGCCTGGCCGACACCGGGGGTCACCTCCACGGTGCGGAAACTCAGCCCCTTGGCCTGCAACACCATCCGCACCTTGAGACAAAACGCGGAATGGCGGAATTGATGCAGCTCCAACATGTCCAAAACAGCCATGGGCCCGGCAGAGTAGCTAGCAGATTTGCAAGCACGCCAGAACCATGCGGGAGTTTTTCCTCAACGTCTCCCGTTATCCCCGTTACTTGATCGCCTTCACCCTCGGGGTGATGAACTCCGTCGCCGAACCCCTGGCCGCACGCCGGAGCAATCCCGTCACGGCCGTGGCCTTGATCGGCGCCTTGATCAGCGGTGGAATCAGCCTCACCTTGGTGCTGCGTGCCATGGTGAATTCAGCACCGATGGCGTGATGGCACAGGGGCGTCGAGTGGAGCGGGTGGCCGCCCTGATCCGCAAAGAAGTCAGCGAACTGATGATCAACGGCATCCGTGATGAACGGGTGCACCAAGGCATGGTGAGCATCACCGAAGTGGAGGTGTCCGGCGATCTGCAGCACTGCAAGATCTTCGTGAGCGTGTTTGGGGAAGCTCAAGAACGCGACCAAGTGCTCGAGGGGCTCCAGGCCGCCAGCGGCTTCCTGCGGGGAGAACTGGGGCGACGGCTGCAGATGCGACGCGCCCCCGAAGTGGTGTTCCAGCTGGATCGGGGTCTGGAACGCGGCACCTCCGTTCTGGGACTGCTGAATCGCCTCGAAGACGAACGTCAGCAGCGGGGCGAGATTCCACCCGGGAGTGATCAACAGCCAGGCAGTGATGAACAGCCGGCCCGCTAACAGCCTGCGGCGCCGCGTAGCGGAACTGCTGGTGGTGCGGGCCAGTGGTCATCTGAGCGACCAACAGCGTCGCTACCCGCAGTGGGAGCTTCCGAACAGCGAACTGCAGCGCCTGCTGCGGGACGGTGTTGGTGGCGTGATCCTGCTAGGGGGCAGCGCTGTTGAGCTGCAACAACGCACCCAGCAACTGAAGGGCTGGAGTGAGCAGCGGTTGCTGGTCTGCGCGGACGTTGAAGAGGGCGTTGGCCAGCGCTTCGAAGGAGCCAGCTGGCTGGTGCCGCCCCTGGCCCTCGGGCGACTCCACCAGCGGGAGCCCGAGCTGGCCTTGGATTTGAGTGAGCGCTATGGCCGCTGCACCGGCGAACAGGCCCACCGCTGTGGCCTGAACTGGGTGTTGGGGCCGGTGTGCGATGTCAACAACAACCCCGCCAACCCTGTGATCAACGTGCGGGCCTGGGGCGAAGATCCCAACACTGCCAGTGCCCTGGCGGTGGCGTTCCAGCGGGGGCTCAAGCAAGCGGGGGTGCTCGGATGCGCCAAGCACTTTCCCGGCCACGGCGACACCAGCAGCGACTCCCATCTGGACCTGCCGGTGCTGCCCCACAGCCGCGAACGGCTGGAGCAGATCGAACTTCCGCCCTTTCAGGCCGCCATTACCGCCGGTGTGGAGAGCGTGATGACGGCCCATCTGGTGCTGCCGGAATTGGATCCGAAGCAGCCCGCCACCCTCTCCAAAGCCGTGCTCACCGATTTGCTGCGGCGCCAGATGAGGTTCAACGGGCTGGTGGTAACCGATGCCCTTGTGATGGAAGCGATCAGCGCACGGCACGGCGCCGCCGAAGCAGCTGTGCTGGCCTTTGAAGCCGGGACCGACCTGATCCTGATGCCGGCGGATGCGGATGCCGCCATCGATGGTCTCTGCGACGGTTTCAACAGTGGAAGGCTGTGCCTCGAGCGGTTGGACGAGAGCCTGCAGCGCCGGGCCCACGCCCTGGCATCGATTCCCACCAGCACAGCTACAGGTCCGATCGTCAGCGCAGACGAGCAAGCCCTTGAAGCTGAACTGGTGCGTCACAGCATCACAGTCGGCGAAGCAAAGGTTCTTCCACAAGCAGGCATCAACCTGGTGCGCGTGGATGCCATGGTGCCCAGCGCAGCCGCCCTCAGCGGCTGGTCCCCGGCCCTGCGCACTCCTGAAGCACAAGGATTTCGCTCAATCGTGCTTCATGGCGAAGGGCTATCGCCCTGGAGCGGCCAAGCGGACGCCCCCCTGGCGATGGACCGCCTCGGCGATGGAGCGGTGCTGCTACAGCTGTTCCTGCGAGGCAACCCCTTCCGCGCCGGACTGGATGCCCAAGAACCCTGGGCCGCAGCGATCCAGCAACTGATCGCCCTCAACCGGCTGGCCGGAGTCGTGGTCTACGGCAGCCCTTACCTCTGGGACAGCCTGAAGCCCCTTCTGCCCAGCAGTTGCCCTGCCGCCTATTCCGCCGGCCAAATGCAGGAAGCCCAACGCCAGGTGCTCACCAAACTGTTCCCCAGCGCGACGCCGACCGGCAACAGCGGTGCGTTCACCGACTGACCACCACCCACCAACCGCACTGGCCAACCGCACTTAACCTCGCGCCAACCCCAAGCCGGCCGGCCATGCTCAGCCTCTCGATGATCGTGCGCGATGAAGAGGCACGTCTCGGGGAGTGCCTGCGCTCCGTGCAGGGCTTCGCCGACGAGATGGTGGTGGTGGACACCGGCTCCACCGATGCGACGGTGGCCATCGCCGAAGCGGCCAGAGCACGGGTTGAGCAGATTCCCTGGCCGGGTGACTTCGCCCCAGCCCGCAACCAGGCCCTGGAGTTTCTCAACGGCGACTGGGTGCTGGTGCTAGACGCCGATGAACAACTGCGCCCCGAGGCCATCCCAGCCCTGAAGGCGTTGATGGCCCAGCCCGATGTGCTGGTGATCAACCTGCTGCGTTACGAGGTGGGGGCTGCCATGGCTCCCTATTCCAGCGTCAGTCGTCTGTTCCGCCGCCACCCCTCGATCCGGTGGAGCCGGCCGTACCACTCGATGATCGATGACAGCGTTCGCACCCTGCTGGACGCCGAACCCCAATGGCGCATCGCCGATTGCAGTGAGCCGGCAATCCTCCATGACGGCTACCGACCGGAACTGCTGGCGGGCAGCGACAAGGCCGATCGGCTACGGCAGGCCATGGAGGCTGATCTGCAGGAGCGTCCCGGTGATCCCTACGCCAGCGCCAAGCTCGGGGGGCTGTTGATCAGTGAGGGCAAGAACGAAGACGCCATTCCCTTGCTGGAAAACGGCCTGAAGCAGTGCGGTTCAGCCGGTGCCGAACGGTATGAACTGCTGCTGCACCTGGGATTGGCCCTGACCCCCAGCGATCCCGACAAGGCGGTGAACTGCTACCGACAAGCCCTGGAGATTCCCCTGGACACTCGGGTGAGTCTTGGAGCCCGCCTCAACCTGGCGGCTCGACTGATGGACCAGGGCAACCTGGAGGAAGCGATCAGCCTCACCCAAACCGCCGCCCAGCGGGCACCGGAAGTGGCCCTCGCCTGGTACAACCTGGGGCTGATGCAGCGGAGGCGCGGCGACCTCGCCGCGGCCCTGGAGGCCTACGGGCGCGCCCTCAGCCTGGATCCCAACAACGCTGAGTGCCATCAGAACAATGCCGTGGCCCAGTTGTTGGGCGGCAACATCGACGCCGCTCGCGGCAGCTTCATCCGCGCCATTAACCTGCTTCGGGCTCAGGGAAACACTGACGCTGCTAAGCAGCTGCGCGAAAGGTTGGAGGGGGTGGTGAAACTGGACGGGGAGGCTGTCGCTTGAGCCAGCCGTTGCAAAGCCGAACGGTGGTCGTCACCCGCGCGGCCGACCAACTGGGAGCCGCGCGCCAGCTGCTGGAGCAGCGGGGGGCGACAGTGCTGGATCTCCCTGCCCTGGTGATCGGACCACCCGACCACTGGGGTCCTCTGGATGACGCCCTCGAGGACTTAGAGAGCTTTCACTGGCTGGTGTTCTCCAGTGCCAATGGCGTGCAGGCCGTGGAACAGAGGCTGCAACGCCTTGGCCGTTGCCTGGCCAGACGCCCCGCCAGTCTCAAGATTGCCGCTGTGGGCCGCAAAACGGCGCAGGTGCTGGACGACCTTGGGGCGGCCGCTGATTTCGTGCCTCCGAGCTTCGTGGCCGACAGCTTGATCGATCACTTCCCGGTGTCGGGCTGGGGTCTCAAGATGCTCCTTCCACGGGTGCAGAGCGGTGGTCGCACCCTGCTGGCGGACGCCTTCGGTGAAGCCGGGGTGCGGGTGGTGGAAGTGGCGGCCTATGAGTCTGGCTGCCCCGCCACGATGCCGGAGCCCACAGCGACCGCCCTGGAGGGAGGTGACGTTGATGCCATCGCCTTCAGCAGCGGCAAGACAGCGGAGCACACCGCGCAGCTGCTGGAACAGCGCTTCGGCCCAGACTGGGCTGAACGGTTGGAGGGGGTGAAGCTGGTTTCAATCGGCCCCCAGACCAGCCGCAGCTGCCGCCAATGCTTCGGCCGGGTGGATGCTGAGGCCGACCCCCACGATCTCGAAGGGTTAGCCGAAGCCTGCGCTCAAGCGATGCAGAAGAGATCCTGAGGCTCATCGTTCAGCGCGAAGCGAATGCAACCGCTCACCACATCGATGCTGAGCACCGACCATCCAGTCGGCAGCAACAGCGGAGCATCAGCACCGCAGCGGCCATCTGCGCCCACACAGATCACACCACTGCCGTTAGGGGTGGTCACGATGGCTCGTTTCTGATCTCCCACCAACAAAACGCCAGTCAGGGCGAGGCCAGTCGTGGGGTCCTGAGCATCCGCAGCCTCCACACCAACAAGAGGAGCAAAGGGATCCGCCCGGCCGCCGGGGGCAGCCTGCTGCACCTCTTCAGCCGAAGGCAGAGGGGTCAGGCCTATCGGCGGGGCCTGAACCGCTGAGGTTTCCGGAAGCGGCTCAGGTTTCACTGGAACCGATGGCAGCGCCGTGGCCGTTGGCGTTTCGCCACCACAGCCCCCCACGACCACCAACACGGCAACGGGGGCAAGGCAATGCTTAGCCGCCTGCTTCCACCAGGTCACGGAAACGGTCAAGATTCGCCTGAAGCTCCTTGATCACGATGCCCCCCAGGATGCTGGGTTCCATGAGCGGTGCCAAGACCCGCGGCAATTCGTAGGTCACGCTCAACTTGACCACAGTGCGGTCGTCGGCTTCGGGGTAAAAGCGAACGGCACCCTTGGTGGGCAGACCACCCACTGATTCCCAGTGCAGTTGCTGGGCTTCAACCCGCTGGGTGATCCGGGCCTTCCAGCTGAAGCGAAAGCCCTGTGCCGCCAACGTCCAATCGGTGAGATCAGGGTCGTCGAGTGGTTTGACCGACTCAATCCAGCGCATCCAACGGGGCATCGCTTCGAGATCACTCCAGACCTCCCAGACCTTGGCGGCAGGGGCCTGCACCTCGGAGGTGACCGTGTGTTCGAGCCAGCGTCCCATCAGGCCACCGCCGCATTGGTGGCCAGCTTCACCGGCTGATCGAGGATGGCCGCCGCCGCCAGATGACCGCTCATCGTGGCCCCCTCCATCGAATCGATGTAGTCCTGGCGGGTGTAGCTGCCGGCCAGGAAGAAATTACGGATCGGCGTGCGCTGCTCCGGGCGGTAGGGCTCCATGCCAGGGGCTTCGCGGTACAACGACTGCGCCAGTTTCACAACGTTGCTCCAGGTGAGCTTGAGATTGCGGGCCGAGGGGAACAGCTCGCGCACTTGACGGTCGGTGTGGGCCACGATCTCATCAACCGACTTGGGAATCCAGGGATCACCAGGGGTGAGCACGCATTGGAGCAGAGAGCCCTCTCCCTGCTTGCGGTAATCCTCCGGACTGGCCAGGGCCAGATCGGCAAAACAGCTGAAATCGGCATCAGCCGTGTACAGCAGGTTGTTGAGCCCTGTGGGTGTCGCCACATCCCGGCGCTGGGCTTCCTGGGCATCTCCCAGCTCGGTCACCCAGCCGTCGTAGCGGAGCTGAACCGTGGCCACGGGTACAGCCTCCAGCTGATGAATCGCCTTAAACTGGGGGTAACGGTTCCAGGCCTCGGGCAGCAGTTTCTGAATCCCGGGCACATCACAGGCGGCCAGGTAAGCGTCAGCCTCAACACGAATGTCTCCTTCGGGCGTTCCCAGCTGCAGGCCAGTGATCTCAGGGGATTCACACTCGCTGTAGTCCACCTGCTTCACCCGATGACGCAGATGCAACTTGCCTCCACGCTGCTGGATGTAATCGAGGATCGGACCCGTGAGCCAGCGGTGGGGTGATCCCTTCAGCAGATTGAGCTTGGAGGCTTCCGTCTTGGCCGCAAACATCATGAAGATGGTGAGCATGCAGCGGGCGGAGATGGCCTCGCAGTCGATGAAGCCCAGGGCATAGGCAATGGGATTCCACATCCGCCGGATGCTTTCGGGGCTGCCGCCATGGCCGACAAACCAGTCCTGGAAACTGACGGAGTCGAGGGCTCGGATGGTGCGCATCGCCCCCTCGTAATCGACAAGGCCGCGCACGATCGGGCTGGTCCCCAGGGCCAGGGCATTGCGCAGCTTGTCGATCCAGCTGAGCTGCGGTGTGGTGAAGAACGCCTTGAGGCCGTTGAAGGGTGCGCCAATGGGGAAGCGGAAATCCAGCTCCCGCAGGTCGCCCCCCTTGTTCACGAACAGGTGTGTGTGCTGCTTGGGCAAGAGGTTCTCGAACGCTCCCACCTTGCGCATCAGAGCGAAGAGGTTGGCGTAATTGAAGAAGAAGACGTGCAACCCCATCTCGATGTGATTACCGCCCTCATCCACCCAGCTGCCCACCTTGCCGCCCATGAAGGGACGGGCTTCGTAGAGATTCACCTCATGGCCCGCATCCACGAGGTCCACTGCAGCGGAGAGGCCGGCGAGGCCGGAACCAACGATCGCGACCCGCACATGATCTAGTCAACTAAGGCGACTCTATGTATGAGCGTTCATAGAGTGAGAGCGCGAGCCTGCGTTGACCATGACTTCCACCCCCGATACCGCGCCGGCCCATACCGCCAAAGACGGCAAGGGCATCCTGATCACCGAACCGGCGATGCAGCAGCTGGCCAAGCTGTGTGGCGAACAGGGTGAGAACCAGGTGCTGCGCGTCGGGGTGAGGTCCGGGGGTTGCAGCGGCATGAGCTACACGATGGATTTCGTGCCCGCCTCAGACACCCTCGACGACGACGAGACCTACGAATACATGGCGGCTGATGGTCAGAGCTTCCGGGTGATCTGTGATCCCAAAAGCCTGCTCTACATCTACGGAATGCAACTGGACTTCAGCACGGCTCTGATTGGTGGTGGCTTCAACTTCACCAACCCCAACGCCAGCCAGACCTGTGGCTGCGGCAGTTCCTTCGCCGTATGAGCGAAGCCACGTGGGAATCTGAAGGGAGATCACTGCCCTCTCCCTATTGATGGAGACTTCCCAGGACAGCCTGTTTGAGCAGGCCATGGCCCGATATCAGGCTGGCGCCGCGGCCGAAGAGGTTCTCCCTGATTTCGCCCGCATCGTTGAAGCCGCTCCTCGCCAATCGGCGGGCTGGACCTGCCTGGCCTGGCTGCAGCTGCTTTGCGACCAACCAGAGGAGGCGCTGCGGTCGGCACGCTTCGCGGTGAGACTCAACGGCCAGGACCCCCAGGCCAGGATCAACCTGAGCCTGGCGTTGCTGGAAACCCAATCCAAGGGCGTGCGTGACCACATCCAGGTGGTCCAGCAGGTGATGACCCTGGCCCCAGAGGTGTCTGGCGAACTCAAGGCCTCGATCGCCGACGGGCTTGAACGCAAACCCGGCTGGAAGGCCCTCGAGAAAGTGAAAGCCTGGCTTGAGCTCTGATCACAACGGACGTTCTGCCTGACAGCCACTGCCTGACAAACCCTGCATGACAGCCACCTGGACCATCACCCGTCTGCCGTCACAGGTTCGCGTGCGGCCTCCAGCGGATCGTTCGGCTCAATTGCGGCAGGAACGCCTGGCCAGCGAAGCGCGGCGGTTGCAACTGGCCAGGCACGCCAACGGCATACCGGATCCGAGCACCTGGATGTGGTGATGGGCAGCCCGGCGATGGCACGCATCCTGCTGCTGAGCAATGGCCACGGTGAAGACCTCTCCGGCGCCCTTCTAGCCCAGGAGCTTCAGCAGCAGGGCCACAACGTGCAGGCTCTTCCGCTGGTGGGCCTTGGCAGCGCCTACCAAAAAGCCGGCGTGCCGCTGCTGGGACGCAGCCATGAATTCAGCACCGGCGGCATCGGCTACACCAGCCTTCGCGGCCGCCTCACCGAGATCGCCCAAGGGCAAGTGCTGTATTTGCTCCGACGCCTTGTGCGTCTGCTGCGCCACCGGCATCGCTTTGATCTGATCCTGGTGGTGGGGGACGTGATTCCCGTGATCGCGGCATGGCTGAGCCACCGCCCCGTGGCGACCTACCTGGTGGCCTACTCAAGCCATTACGAGGGGAAGCTGCGGCTCCCCTGGCCCTGCGCAAACCTGCTGAAAAGCATCCGCTTCAAAGCGGTGTACAGCCGCGATCAGCGCACCGCCGAAGACCTCAGCAGACAACTGCAACGGCCGGTGACCTTCCTGGGCAATCCGTTCATGGATTCGGTGCTCACAGCGGCCACCCCGCCGCCCAGCAGCACGCCACGCATCGGTCTGCTGCCCGGCAGCCGCCGACCGGAACTGGAACAGAACCTTCAGCTGTTGCTGCGGCTGATCGAGCTGCTGCCCAACACAGTTCGCTGCAACGTCGATCTGGCCTTGGTGCCCAGCCTCGATGACGACAGCTTGCGGCGGCTGAGCGAACGATGCGGTTGGCACTTGAAAAACGGCGTGCTGGAGCGTGAGGGGGCCTGGGGGATCAACGTTCGCCGCGGGGCCTTCCGTGCCGTGCTGCAGCACAGCGATCTGGTGATCGGCATGGCAGGTACCGCCATCGAGCAAGCCGTTGGCCTGGCCAAACCGGTGCTGCAGCTGCCGGGCCAGGGGCCTCAATTCACAGCAGCATTCGCCGAGGCCCAACGGCGCCTGCTGGGCCCCACGGTGTTCTGTGCCGACGGAGAGAGTGGCAGCCGTGAGGCCTTGGAGGGAACAGCAGAGCTGGCCATGGCTCTGCTGGATCGTGCGCGACAGGATCCTGACTTGCAACAGCAATGCCAAGAGGAGGCCAAATCGCGCCTCGGGAAAGCTGGTGGAGGCCCGAGAATGGCGGCAGCCATTTGCGCACTGCTTGCATGAGTGCCCCGCCAGAACCGGCCTGGAAACGCTGGCTCGACCGCCTGCTGATGGTGAATGTGCTGCTGGTGTTTATCGGCGCAGGGGTCTTTGCCGTTGCCGTGGTGCAACAGGGCCAAGGCCATGACTGGCTGATGGACCAGGTTCAGCTGCTGTGGCAACCCCTGTTCGCCCCAGCCATCAGCCTGTTGATCATGGCCGCGCTGGTGAGTGGCATCTTCAGCTGGTGGCAGCGGCGAGTGCTGAAGCCAGATCGGGGTAGCGGAAGCTGAAGTTCAGAGCGTCAAGCCGCTCCGAGGCAACCTGCTGGCCCTCCAACACCACCTTGGCGCCGTCCCCCAGAAGCACTTGAAGCACTGGAGCGGGCACCGGCAACAAACTCGGACGGCCCAGGCTGCGCCCCAGCTGCTTGCAGAAGGCCGTCATCGACACGGGCTCAGGAGCCACGGCATTGATCACGCCACTCCAGCTCTCGTCCGTGAGGGATTGAAGGATCAGGGCGCAGAGGTCAGTGCGGTGGATCCAGCTCATCCATTGCCGGCCACTGCCGATCGGACCGCCAAACCCTGTGCGGAACACCGGAAGCATTTTTCCGAGTGCACCGCCGTCCGCCGCCAACACAATGCCGATCCGCAGGGTGACCTGCCGTACAGCGGAAGGCACCGCCTCAGCCGCCGCTTCCCAGCGCTCACACAAGCTCGCAAGGAAGTCGTCGCCAGGGGTGCTCGATTCAAGAAAACGCTTGTCCAGACTGGAGCCGTAGAAGCCGATGGCTGAGGCATTCACCAGCAGCTTCGGTGGCGTTGCACAGTCCTGGATCGCCTTCACCAACTGAGAGGTCGTTTCCAGACGGCTGGTTTCAAGCAGCTGCCGGTGGGTCGGGGTCCAACGCTTCTCGGCAATCGGTTCTCCCGCCAGGTTGACCACCGCATCGGCCTGGTTCAGGGCATCCAGCAGCCCGGCATCGGCCCAGGTGCTGCTGCTGGCGGGGTCGAACTGCATCCAAGTCAGTCGCCCATCCGCCCGTTCAGCGTCGTAGCCACGGGCCAAGCGGCGGCTGACCACCGTGAGCTGATGGCCGGCCTGAAGCAGTAGCGGCAGGAGCTCACGGCCAACAAAACCAGTGCAGCCGAACAGCAGCAGACGCATGGAAGCGGGGGTGGTGCGGCTGGGAGGCTAAGGGGGTTCGTGGGCGATTGGTTTTAGCCTGGTGCCATCACCATCCCCTGTCATGGCCGAATCCGACGCCGCTGCCCCCGCCAAGGCCAAGCCTGCTGCGCTGCGCAAAGGGGCTTTGGTCAAGGTGAACAGAGCCGCCTACAGCTCCAGCCTTGAGGCTGGCGCCAGCGATCCCACAGCACCCGACTACATCTTTGAAGGTCCCGGCGAGCTGCTGGTGGTGAAGGGGGACTACGGCCAGGTGCGCTGGAACCGTCCGGTGCCCGATGTGTGGCTGCGGATGGATCAGCTGGAAGCCTGCTCCTGATCCTGATCTTCGTTGGAGGCAGACTCCAGGGCCTCCTCCACGGCTGTGACGGCCGCTGGAACTGACGTCATGGCGGCGGGGATGCGCCACACAGCACCGGAGAGCACGCCGCTGAGATCCCCCAGCGCCGCCAGCACAGGATTCGAAACGCCGGCCCCATCCGCAGCGGCGGCTGCCTGCCAGGGGTTCCACCCCGCAAGGTTGACCACACTGCGGTAGGCCGCTGGCCAGGGGTTATCAGGCAACAGCCGTTGCAGAGCCTCGAACTGCTCCGCTGCCTGCACAGGGCGGTTTTCCAGCACCGCCAGCAGCGCCAGGGTCCAACGCGGTTGCACAGCATCGGGATCCTGCGCCAAGGCCGCCAAGGCCTCAGAACGCACCGGCTCCCTATAGCTGAAATGGCCATGGAGCATATGCTCCTGCCCCACCACAGCGAACACCGGATCCAGCCCCACCGGCCCTGCCGCCAAGCCAGAGGCGAGCTCGGGGAAGCGCTGCGCAAAAGAGGGGCCTTCAATCGGATGCGTCGCGCTGCGGCGCCAGAGCGAATAACTGCCCCCCCGAAGACGCGGAAACTGATTGACCAGCTCGAAAACACCGCTGCTGCGCACGGCTTTGTCCAGCCGCCGTGCAGCCTTACGCACCGATCCCTGGTTCCCTTCCGCCAACACCACCCATTCCGCCCGCGCCAGCACAGGCTCACGGTCCTCTCGACTGCCACCCAACTGGCGTCCAACGGTCTGACCACCGCGGCGACGGCCGTAGAAGCTGACGTTGTGCTGGTTGAGGTCGGAGGTGCTGGGCACCACGATCAACGTGGCGGGAGGCCTGCTGGGATCCGCGCCGCCGGCGGCCTCCACCAGCGCCTCCACCGGGCCACGGGGCCGGTCTTCAAAGCGATGCAGCTGATGGGACCAGCCCGCCGGGACACAGGCCAGCAGCCCAGCACCGAATAAGGGCCACACCAGCCTGGAACGCCTGGCCTCGAACCAATGGCCCCACTGCCACCACCCCCGGGCCAGCAGCAACACAAGTGAGGGCAAAAGCGGCGTGATGTAGCGACCATCCTTGTTCGGGCTCAGGGTGGTGAGGACCCAGGCCCCAACAAGGTTGACCATGAGCCAGCGCCAGGACCAATCGTGATCGGTGGAGGGCTGCTGACGCTGCCAGCACCAAAGCAGAACCCCCGACAAGCCCACCACCAGCAGCACGCCGCCCAACTGCTCCGGCAACAGGTTTGGGTACCACAGCCAACTAGCCAGGCTGAGCACACCGGGATCCCCTTCCCGGGCCGCCGACTCGAACACAGCCCTGTTGGTACCGCCAAGACTGGTGATCCAGTTGTGACGCAACCAGGGGCCGATCAGTGCCGCTGTGAGCAGGGGCAGCAAGATGGCCTGCCGCAACCAGGAACCACCCCGCAGCAGGGCGATTCCTGCAGCCCAGAGTCCTGCAGGGACAAGCACCAGTAGGGCGCTCTGCTTGACCAGCACCGCAGCAATAGCTGCCAAGGTGCAAGCCCAGGCCTGCCACCAGCGGCCCCCGCTCTGGGGATCGCACCAGACATCTAGACGCCAGATCGCCAAGCTGCAAGTGGCGGCTAGGGACATCTCCAGCACATAGTCCGTACGCAGCTCAAGAAAAGCCGGCATCAATGCCGCCAACAGGCAGGCGATCAGGGCCAGGCCATCCCCATGCAGGCGTCTTCCCCAGCCTGCCATCACCACCAGAAGCAACCCATGCCAGAGGCTCAAGCTCCAGGCCGCTTGCTCCGGGGCATCACCACTCAGAGCCATCACGCTGCCGTTCACCAGCGAGGCCAGGGGCGGAATCTTCGGTGACAGATCCAGCAGCGCCGGCCAACCCTGCCACCCGCCACCGGGCAGCAAGCCCAAGGCACGGCCATGGTCCATGGCGCTGTTGAGATAGTCGGCCTGATCCCAAGCGGGGACGCCGGTCTGAAAAGTCCACCACAGCCGATCCACGAGGGTGGAAAGCAGCCAGATCAGGGCCACCAAAGCCCAGAAACGCCAACGCTGTTTCACACAATCTCCAAGCGACGCCGTTCATCTTGGAGCCGCTTGCGTCGCTGCTTGGCCTCCCGAAGCATCTCGCGACCATCGTGGAGGTACCCATCCACGTATCCCATGGTGTATCGCTCCAGTTCGGCCAGAGCATCCTCCACTTCGGAAAGGCAGTGATACAGGCTCAGACCGAAACCACGGGCCGAGACCGGCGTGGGCAATGACTGAAACAGTTGCTTGACCTTGTCCATCCGCCGTCCGCTTGCCTCGAGGTAACTGCAGAACGCTTGCATCAACTCATCGTCGTAGGGATCAGCCGACAGTGCCTTAAGTTGCTTAGGGAAGGGATTGATCACCTCACCGAGCATGCCGTCGATCGGGGCATAAACCCGCCGCAACCACTCCACCAGGGCATCGTCAGCAGCCACAGCACGCTCATGGGCACGGCTGGCCCGGTGCAGCTCCGTCGGCGATGCCTCTCGGCCCGGCCGGGGCCGCGTGCGATCGAAAGCCTTCCGGCGCTCGGCATCCCCGAGCACTTCCCAGGCGGCATTGAGGGCCAGCATCTGCTGGTCGTCGCCACCGGCATCGGGATGGTGCTGCTTCACCAGCTGGCGGTAGGCCGCCTTGATCTCAGTGTTGCTGGCGGTGCTACTGACACCGAGCACGGCATAGGGATCGCTCACAGCTGACCATCCTTTCGGGCGGGAAGCTGCGAAGCAGCACTGAACATCGGGGTGGAAAGGTAGCGCTCGCCATAACTAGCCAGCATCACTACTAAGCGTTTGCCAGCCATGACGGGGTCTTGGCCCACACGCAGGGCTGCGGCCATGGCTGCTCCACTGCTGATGCCGCAGAGCAGACCTTCCTCCCGGGCCAGACGCCGGCCCGCCTGCATCGCTTCCTCATCGCTCACCGTGAGGATCGAATCAATCCGGTCCAGTTCCAGCACCGCAGGAACAAAACCAGCCCCAATCCCCTGGATGCGATGGGCCCCAGGGGGCTTGCCGGACAGGACGGCACTGGCCTCGGGCTCAACGGCAATCACCTGCAGCTGCGGCTGGCGTTGTTTCAAAAGACGGGCACAGCCGGTGATGGTGCCGCCAGTGCCCACCCCCGCCACAAAGGCATCGATCTGGCCCTCGGTATCGCGCCAGATCTCTTCTGCCGTGGTGCGTTCATGCACAGCAGGATTGGCGGGGTTATCGAACTGCTGAAGCAGGTAGGCGTTGGGAATCTCGTCCACCAACTCCTTGGCTAGGGCGATGGCCCCATTCATGCCCTGGGCACCGTCGGTGAGCTGCAACTCGGCCCCGTAGGCCCGCAACATCGAGCGACGCTCCGTGCTCATGGTGTCCGGCATGGTGAGGATCAGCCGGTAGCCCCGTGCTGCCGCCACCATGGCCAGGGCGATGCCGGTGTTGCCGCTGGTGGGCTCCACCAGCACCGTTCGGCCAGGAACAATCGTGCCGGCCTGCTCCGCCTCCAGCACCATGGCGCTGGCAATGCGGTCTTTGACCGAGGCGGATGGATTGAAACTCTCCAATTTGGCCAGGATCTCGGCCTGGCAACCGCAGGCCTGAGGCAATCGGTTCAGCCGCACGAGGGGCGTGCCACCGATCAAGGCCGTGATGTCAGGCGCGATGCTCATGGCTGCAGCTTGCCCACAGAACGAACATAAAAAAAGCCCTCCGCAGAGGAGGGCATGGAATGTGGGTGTGTAAGGAAAGTGTTCTGATGACCCAACCGAAGTTGGGCCAAATGATCAGAACTTGAAGACGGTCTGGAGGACAGCACCGAACTGCTCCTTGCCAGAGACGCCCTGGGAGGAGTTGGACTCAGGCAGATAGAAGATTGCCGGAATCATGGTGATGTTGCTGGAGACCTTGTACTTCAGAGAAGCTTCCCAAGCGATCTCGGGAGCATCGGGATCAGTACCGGCTTGGGACTCGACGTACAGAGGGGCGCCGAAACCAACAGCCAAGGTGTGGGGGGTATTGGCGACCTTGTCCCACTGCAGACCCACCATCCAAGTTTGGGCCTCATCGACGGTGCTGCCTTCGAGATCAGACCAGCCATAAGCGAGGCTGACGGAAGGGATGAAACCAGTCTCTTCAGGCTTCCAGAAGCCGTTCAGAGCAAAGTTCTGAGAGTCGACGTTGTCACCACCGCAGCTCTGCTTGACAGCCTTGTAGGCAGTGCCGAAGCCTGCGCCACATTGGCCATAGCGGTAGCCGAGGGCAGCGCCCCACTTCTTGGTGCCGTAGCCAATCTGGGCAGTGGTGTTGCCTTTGGATTCAGCAGTGAACATGCCCTTACCAGAGCTGGCCTGTTCTCCGTCGTCAGCGACGTAGTTCAGAGCGGCAGTCAGGCGAGGCTCACCTTTGGCAACTTTCTGCTTCCAGATCACACCAACGAGACCACCGGTCTCTTTGTTGTAGACGTTGCCAGCACCGAATTGACCACCGAACATATTCAGGGTCTTCACCGTGTAAGCGGTGGGCTTCATGCCCAGGCTTTCGGTGTTACGGGCCATAGGACCAACGATGGCCGTCAGACCTGATCCCACAGGGAACTTGTAGTACAAGCGGTCAAGCTTGACGATGTTGTCCTTCATGCCGGAAACATCCAGCTTGCGGAAGCCGCCGGAGAAAGCGGATTCCCCTGCGCCCGAACCCTTCATGTTGCCGGCACGCAGGCGAGCAAACAGAAGATCCTTACCGGTGAAGGAAGTCTTCAGGCCGAGGCGGTAGTCGTAAGAGAAGCTGAACTTATCGTCGTCAGCCTGAGCATCAGCCGCCTCAGAATCCATCAAACCAGTCACAAAGGTGGCTTTACCTTTGAGCTTGGTGGTGGTGGAGAACTGAGCAGCGCGCAGTTCGCCAACCTTGGCCTCGAGGCCATCGACGCGGCCCTTGAGGATGGCCATCTCGGTGCCGAATTCCGCCGCCAAGCGACGCAGCTCGTCGGTCACTTCAGTGACGCGGTCGAGGCAAGCGTTGAGGAGGGCAGCCGCTTCGAAGCGGGTCATGGCACGGTTGCCACGGAAGGCACCGTTGGGGTAGCCGGCAACGCAGCCGTACTGATCCACCAGGTTGGACAGAGCTTGATAAGCCCAGTCGGTGGGATAAACGTCGGAGAATTGACGGACGCTGGTGACCTGATCAGCGGAAGCTGCGTAATCAGAAACGCCGTTGATGTTCAGCTCGGCGGCATTGGCACCGGTGGCCAGCAGGCCAAGGGCGGCAGGAGCCACCAGCAGTTGCTGGAAAAGCTTCATTTTGGGTTCTCACACCAAGAGAAAAGAGCCGGCAAGACATGCCAGCGGCTCCACGCTATTGGCGCGAATCGACCCCGTCGGTAACAGCAGCCCAAGGGTTGTTTATGTATCGGTTAAGACTATTTCTAGGGCTTGCTCTGCCAAAAAAAAAGCTCCCCACCGAAATGGGGGAGCTTTGAGTAAGTGAAAAATTGAGGCACCACTCAAAAGATGCCTCAAACCATGATCAGAAGGTGAAAGTAGTTTTCACGAGGCCACCAAACTGCTCTTCGCCACCAGGGCCATCATCAGAAATACCGAAGATCGCAGGAGTAACGGTGATGTTGTCCGTCACAGGCATGGAGTAGAAGAGCTCCCAAAGAGCGCTGCTGTCGTCGTCAGCAGTGCTGTTAGGGGATTCGCCATAGGCGAAGCCCAAGGAGTTGCCGTCGATGAAAACATCAGACCACTCAAGGCCGACGTACCAAGCGTCGTAATCAGCAGAGGAGTCGGAATCCTCAGTGGAGGAGTAGCCGGTGCTGATGGAAGGAACGATGCCGGAATCCATAGGCTTCCAGGCAGCAGCAACGCTGTAGCTCTCAGTGTTAGTAGGGCTGCCAGCATCCATGGCCATGGTGAAACCAACGCCACGGTCAACCGCATAGCCAACCGATGCGAGGAGATTGCCGTCGAAGGCTTCTCCCGCATAGAAGAGCTGAGTTGAAGAGGTGTAGTTGGATTCATCAGTACCGAGACCGGCACTGCTGTCTTCACCATTGCGAGCAACGTAGTTGCTGCTCACGGAGAAACCGTTTCCGATTTCATAGACAGCACCCACACCGGAACCTGTTCCACCAAGGTTGTTGGTGCCCCAGGCACCGCCGTAGGTGAAGAAGTCCAGCATCAGGTCAGCTGGGTAGAACGAGGCGTAGCCCGCATACATGCCAGCGTCGTCAGTACGGACGACCGGGCCAGCAGTAACCGTGAGGGAATCACCAACGGGGAAGGTGTAGAAGAGACGACCAACCTTGACGGTGTTACCGGAGGCCATGGCGGTCTCGACGAAAGTCAGACCATTGCCGAAGGTCGACTCACCGAAGTTGCCAGAGCGCAACACGGTGGTCAGCATGTCTTTGCCCGTGAAGGAGGTCTTCAGGGCAAGGCGAAGGTCGTAGTTAAGCGTGAGTGCTTCACCTTTGGAAGCATTGTCATCAACGGCACCAGCAACCCAGGCGGTGTAGCCCTTGAGCTTGGTGGTGGTGGAGAACTGGGTTGCTTCCAGTTCGCCAACCTTGGCTTCGAGGCCGTCAACGCGACCCTTGAGGATGGCCAGCTCGGTTTCGAACTCAGTCATGAGGCGACGCAGCTCGTCGGTCACTTCAGTGACGCGGTCGAGGCAAGCGTTCAGCAGGGCAGCCGCTTCGAAGCGGGTCATGGCACGGTTGCCACGGAAGGTGCCGTTGGGGTAACCGGCGACGCAGCCGTAGGTTTCAACCAAACCAGCCAAAGCCTGATAGGCCCAGTCGGTGGGGTAGACGTCGGAGAACTGGGTGACGCTGGTGACCTGATCAGCGGAAGCCGCGTAATCAGAAACGCCGTTGATGTTCAGCTCGGCAGCATTAGCGCCAGCGGCCATCAGGCCAAGGGCAGCAGGAGCCACCAGCAGTTGCTGGAAAAGCTTCATTTGGGTTCCTCACACAGGAAATAAGCGCAATTGCGCCACACCGGATTTTGAGGGCCGACCACTCGCAAACAAGTGCAGCTTGTGCCGGTACTTACATCGACATGTATCAGTCAATACCGTTCAAGAGGAAAGGCGTCCCTAAAAACGATGCCCCCGCCCGGAAATCCGGACGGGGGCTCTCGCCGGGCCCGCTTTTGCCGCGGAACCGGATGATCAGTCAGAAGGCGCCTTTCAGCCGGCGTTCTCCGCGATCAGCAGACCCTGGATCAAACAACTGGAAATCATGGATACCTCCTCCTGAAGGATTGTGAATGCCGGCAACGCCTTCGAAGTTTTGCCCGCCTCCCGAAGGAAGCAAACATCCCTCCACGCCGCTGCATCCTGAACACCCGGACCATACTCAGTTCCTGCAGTGATGTGGGGCACCCATGCACTCCGGCTCAGCCGCGAAGTCAATCCCATGGATCGCATTGATGTGCCTGGGATTGGTCGCCGCAGTGCAGGCCCTGATCGGTCTTGGTGATCTCCCCCTGCGGGACTTCGATGAAGCCACCGTTGCTCGGGTAGCTCTCGAACTACGTCACGGACTCGGAGAAGCTCCGTTGCTGCCAACACTCTGGGAGCAGCCTTATCTCAACAAAGCACCAGGCCTGCACATCCTGATCGCCCTCGTGATCAGCGCAACGACCCGGGCCGAGCAGCTTCCCTCAGAGTGGACGGTCCGCCTGGCGCCGGCCTTGCTGTCATGCCTAGTAGTGCCACTAGGAGGCTGGCTGCAATGGTTGCTTCGCCCGGGAGATCGCTCCAGCAGCCTTGCCACCAGCGTGATTTTGGTGACGCTGCTGCCGGTGGCCCGTCACGGACGCCTGGCGATGCTGGATGGCACCCAACTGACTGCCATGGCTTTGCTTTGGTTGGCCCTGCTACAGCTCAACCGCAGCCGATGCAGCGCACTCTGGGGGGCCGTCGCCGGCCTAATGGCCAGCGCCATGCTGATGCTCAAGGCCCCGCTGCTGGTGCCCGCGGTGGCAGCTGGCGGCTTGGCATTGGCCTGGGGCCGGGAATGGAAAACCTGGAACAACCAAGCAACAGCATTTGGCGGGATGCTGCTGGGTCTGGCGCCAGGGAGCTGCTGGCATCTCTGGCATGCCCACATCCGAGGGAGCCAGGCACTCTGGCTATGGGGCGGAGATGGCGCCGGGCGGGTTCTGTTAGATGCCGGCGAAGGCAGTGATCTGGGCTGGCGGGTCCCGGTGATCGAAGTGTTGGAGGGGGGCTGGCCCTGGCTGCCGCTGCTGCCCTTCGCCCTGGTCTGGGCCTGGCGCTGGCGTCAGAGTCGTTGGGGCCGTTGGTCGCTGGCCTGCCTGCTCACTTTGGCCGGAGCCATTCTTCCGCTGCGCACCCAGCTCCCCTGGTATAGCCATCCGCTCTGGCTGCCCATCGCTCTCCTCTGTGCTCCGCTGCTGGTCTGGCTGGTGGAGTGGCCATTTTCTTCCAAGAGTGCACCCGAGAGCCCAAATCCCCCCTGCCGCTGGCTGCTGTTGCGGCTTCCAATGTTCTGGTGCGGGCTCGGGCTGCTGCTCCTGCTGCTTTGGCTGAGCAGCTTGAGCAGCATCGGCAGCAGTCTTGTGCCCTACCGCAGCATGGCAGGTGCGCTCGGCCTCGGCTGGTGTGTGGGCGGGTGGTGGCTGCGCTCTGCAACACCGCAACGAAGACGGCTAGGCGTGATCTGTCTCAGCTGCGGCAATTTGGCAGCACTAGCCCTTTTGTTTCAATCCCCCCTCTGGTTGTGGGAGCTCAACGAAACCTGGCCCGTGCAACCGGTGGCAGCCTTGGCCCGGGCCAACCCTGGGAGCGAGATCAGGCTGAAAGGTTACGACGAACGTCCGAGCCTGAACTGGTACGCCGAACAACGCATTGAGCGGTTCCAGGGTGGCCCAGGTCGCCGGCTCAGCGACAAGCCCCAGAAGGGCTGCATCACCGAAGGCCAAGCGAGGCGATGGACGCTGGCCAACTGTCGGTAGCCTGAAGTGGACTAGAGCCCGCTGTGTCGTCCACTTCGGAACGTGAAGGACCGACAAGCCAAATCGGCCTGTCGATCGTGCTTCCCACCTTCAACGAGGGCGGTTCCATCCGCCAAGTGATCGAATCCCTGCTCCGTCTTGAGACGGAGCAGCCGATCGAGATCTTGGTGGTCGATGACGATTCCCGGGATGGCACCCCAGATCTGGTTCGCGCCCTGGCCCGCCAGGACCCAAGAATCCGGCTCATTCAACGGGTGGGACGCTCCGGACTGGCCAGCGCCATCAAGGAAGGCCTGATCGCAGCCCTCTATCCCACCGCTGTGGTGATGGACAGCGATGGCCAGCACGAACCTGCCTCCGTTGGCGAGGCCGTGCAGCTGCTGGATCGAAAGCGTCTGGACCTCGTGGCGGGGAGCCGCTTCCTCGACCACTCCAAGATCCGGGGGCTCAGCGATCGACGCACCGACGGTTCCACCCTCGCCAACCGCCTGGCCCGATGGAGTCTTCCCGGGTCGTATGGGCACCTGAGCGATTGCATGAGCGGCTTTATCGTGCTGCGCCTCAACCGCTGCTTACCGCTGGTGCGCCAGGTGGACGTCAACGGCTTCAAATTCCTCTATGAGCTCCTGGCCATCAGCCACGGCAGCCTGCAGGTGGGAGAAATTCCACTGAACTTTCAGCCGCGGCTGCATGGCAGCTCCAAACTCGATCTCGCCATCCTCTGGGACTACATGGTGTCCCTGATTCACACCGCAACCCTGCGGCTGCTACCGCGACGAGCGATCAGTTTCGGGCTTGTGGGAGCTTCCGGGGTGATGGTTCAGCTGCTATCAACAGCACTGCTGATGGGCCTGTTCAAGCTGGAATTTCAGCAGGCGCTTCCCGTGGCAGTCATCACGGCAGCAAGCTCGAACTACTTGGTGAACAATGCCCTCACCTTTCGAGACCGACGCCAGAGCGGCCGGCAACTAATCCGGGGGCTGCTCAAATTCCTCCTGGTGGCCTCCCTACCAGCGCTTGCCAACGTCGGCCTTGCGACCAGTTTTTACACCCTGATTCAGGCCCATGCGCTCTGGGCCCAACTGGCGGGCATTGTTGTCGTCTACGTCTGGAACTATGCGGCCTCATCCCGATTTGTCTGGAACAGCCCCTAAGCCGACCTGGCTGCCCATCGCCCTGGGAAGCCTGCTGCGGCTAGTGCAGATCTGGATGCCCGTGGTCGGCATTCACAGCTGGCGGCAAGCCGACACTGCAGCCATGGCACGGCATTTCAGCCAGGCAGGCACACCGATCTGGATGCCTCAGATCGATTGGGGCGGTGCAAGTGGCGGCTTTGTGGAGTCGGAATTTCCCCTCTACCCCTTTCTGGTGAGCCGCCTGTACAACCTGATGGGCGTACAGGAATGGCTGGGCCGCGGACTGTCGGTGCTCTTCAGCGCACTGACCATCTGGCTGGTGATGCGCCTGGGCAGGCGTTGGTTCACCCCCCAGGTCGGTTGGTGGGCGGGCATGGCCTTCGCCCTCGCACCCTTGGGGGTGTACTACGGAAGGACGTTTCAGGCAGAAGCCTTATTGGTGTTGTGTGCCGCGGGATCACTAGAAGCCCACAGCATCTTTGTTGAACGACGAACAGCCTGGGCACTAAGCCTGAGCTGGATTTGCTTTACCGGAGCAGCACTCATCAAAGTGATTCCTTTGCTCTGGCTAGGCCTACCGCTACTGCTCGTGCAGCTCACACCTTCGCCTCGCGCGAAGGCGGAATCTCCTGAGCAGATGCTGAGACGGCTCTTACGCTTGACTCTGAATCCCTGGTTCTGGGTGTATATATCAACGACCCTGGCAGTTACGTCAGCCTGGTACGTGCATGCCTACCAGCTAGGTGAAGCAAGCGGTTTGACGTTTGGATTCTGGGGAGAAGATAGCGATCGCAGCAACATCGGGTTAGCACTAAATCTCTCAAGCTGGGTGAATCTTGCAATCCGAACTGGTCTACGTGCGCTTGTTGTAACAGGAGTCCCCTTGCTGATGATCGGCACCATGAGGTGCTGGAGATTTGGCGGAGGGCGCATTGCACTTGGAGGAGCGGTCGGGATGCTGATTTGCACCGTTGCGACGATGAGATCAAGCACCGTGCATGAGTATTACCAATTCCCCTTTTTACTATTCAGCTCACCGCTTGTAGGCCTGGGGTGGGAAACCATGCAGCACAAACAACGACGCTGGACGATTCAAATATTACTCAGCATGACATTAATTGCCAGCCTTTCAATCCTCTCAATTGACTACTGGGCAGTAGAAACACGACAACGCAGCACCTGGATGCCCCTTGCAGAAAGTATTCGAAAAGAAATTCCAGTCAATGCCCGAGTTGTGAGTGTCACTGATTCAGACCCAACACTGTTAAACCTTGCACGTAGGCAGGGATGGATCATCCCAAGCAGAGAATTAACAATGGATAAACTCAAAGAACTCAAAAACGATGGAGCCAGCTTCTTAACAGGCAGCCTGAACTGGCGCAACACTTATACGCCAATGCAAGAAGCCGAATCGAATAGAATAAGGAAATTAATTCAGGCACATAATATATCTTTTATGGACAGCAAAGAGAAGACATATTTGATTCCAATAAAAAACTTGATACCTTAGGCAACTCGCGCTAACTCGTCGAGTCAATAAATTATCTAAAGTAAAAATTTGATATTTTATGACCAGACAAAACCTCTAATACCTGCTTCTTCGAAGACTCTACAGCGACCAAGCACCCACCATGCTCAGCAGACAAGCCACCTAAAGACGGCAAAACATAAGAATGATCCAAGTAAAATTGTAGGATTGTTTCGTCTTTACTAGGAAGACCATAAAGATATACACCGGACTTACACTCACCATTCACAGCGCTAGCCAATGCCTTGAGTTCCTTGTTAGTACTCCAAATAATACCGCTTGCTGACAATGCAGAAATAGTCAAATATTGTGCCATGAGAAACGCAAAAATCAAGGCAAAAGGAGAAAGCTGTCGCCGAGAAAAAACTCTAGAATAAAAAGCATAAAAGCATAAAATTGAAGAAAGAATTACGGCAAAAAATCCAGTATAAAACGAGGCATCTAGCAGATCGTCACGTTTAAAATAAAGAGCGCATGCACTCAACATATAAAGCACAAACATGACGCCAGCAAAGCTAGTCTCAAGCTTAAATGTGCCTCTTTTAAATATTAAATCCATACGAGCAATATTAAGCGCAAGCAGGGGCACAAGAGGCAGCAAATAATGATAATGCTTAGTCCCTATAAAAGACAATACGATTATATAGATCAATGGAAATAATATTGTCAACGCATTAAGCTCAGTTCGCAATGCACATGCTTTAGCAAAAAATATTCTTTTACTAAAAGATTGCATGCGTGGCAAAAGAAAGACAAATGCAGGAAAGGTCAATAATACAATCCTTGTGGAGTAGAAAGGAAGACTGGAGAATAAATTCCATTCAGTTACATCAGCTTTTCTCGATGCAAACGAAACGAGGGCAACCAAACCAGAGTATCCGTGATCTCCAAAAGCCGATAAGAGATTAAATACTAATGGGATTAAACCTAGGAATAGACCACTTATTGCCCAAATCCAAAATCGGAGACTGCGCATATATTGCAGCACAAAAATTAGTGGAAATAACGATGCAAGCGGTATTAATGCGGCCAAACTTCGCACAAAAAAGGACATTGCGACGCACGCACCAAAGCCAAGTATTTTCCAGCGAAAGACTCTACGAGATGCATCTTTAGCAGAAGTTAAAAAATATACTTGCGCCATTATTAGTGCAATCAAAATCATATCAGGACCTGCTGTGCGCAACGACTGAAAATAAATAGGCATGGTAATTAATGCCAACGAAGCAACTAAAGAATTCAGCGGCTTAAAGTACCTAAGAGAAGTAAAATAAAAAAACAATGTTGCTATATATCCTGCTAAAACGCTCGGCAATCTAGAAGCCCAGTCACTAATTCCAAAGATCTTCAGACTTATAGCGATTGCCCAATACGAACCAACTGTTTTGTGGTGAGGCGATGCAAATGGAGAGAGCCAATCACCTGAATCAGATATTAATTTTGCTCGCCTTGCATAAAGGCCCTCGTCATGAGCAATTAAACTCTGCGTATCAGGCCACATAAACGAAATAAAGACGATAAATATCAATAAAGATAGAAGAAAAATATGTACATTTATAGTATTCTTTTTAAGAAGAGAGCGCATTGAAAGCTTGTTAATCAACTGCATTGCGAAAGAAAGAGTAGCTCTCAACAAAATTCACAGTATCGATACAGTGTATTGCACATCACTCACTAAAGACCTTGACAGCCCGTCCAACTTTATAAATATAGTATCTTTCTGGCTTGTTATACGAACGAAGAAAACTTTTGACAAACTCAATCGATATATTATCGGAGAGTTTTAAATCACCTCGGTCAAAATCATGCTTTAAATTTGAGCTATTGCTTAGAATTACAAGCAACGAATTGATATTTGGATGTGAATCCATGTATTCTTGAATATAATCCAATGAGTTCTCTCTACTTAATGATGAATTCCGATTAACCCACTCAGTAAAGGTGCCTAATCGATTGATTTCAGGATAATAAATTGATTTCCCAAGATAACCCGAGACAGAAGCAAGCTCTACATCCCTGGAACCAAACAAAGGCCAATTAGCATACTCTGAATTTCTTATAAAAGTAGCAACTTCTTTGCTCGCAGAATATGGATAAACAATATCGAGGGAAACTCTATGAATCCCTGCAAAGAAATGAATGACTAGAATGACAGATAAAAATAGCGAGAATCTAGATTTAGATTCAACTAAATATGACTCCTTAACATTGGCCAGCGAGCTACTGCAAGATGCCGAAAGATCTGACCTACAAAGCCAAACCGAAGCCATTACAATTATAAAATAAATTCCGAAATGCCTTGAGCCTGCTCCACTATATACAGCAGCATTAAAGCAAAGCAAACAAAATGTAGACGAACAATAGAACAATAGTGCTTTTCGTGAAGGCCATATATACAAGATAATAGCTATCATTAATGCAACAGATACAGCAGCAGATACTGATAAGTCAAGCCATCGGGAGGAGTTAGGTACAATTAAAATATTACCACCTAAATATCTACCAAAAGCGACTAAAATTGACTTCAAGCTTACTTCAATGGACGCGCTATCAATACTTCGGGAGGTCTGAAAAAGGCTATTTAATGACAGCCATGTAGCGATAAATAAAAGAATCGCAGACGCAAGGCAATTTAAAGAATCTACAGAAGAAAGCTCCCACTCACCTTTGCGCAATCTTTTATATAAAAAGTCATCGGCTATTGTAATAAAAAATCCAATTGTAATACTCCAAGCAAGAGCATGAGTATTTAGCAGCAAAGCTATGAGAAACGATATACAAACTAGGCTATAATTTCTCTTGCTTGCATAAATTACGCCAATAAAGGACAAAAGCTGGATTACAACATAGTGCCTAGAAATAAGGCAATACTCCCAAAACGGGAAATAGCCAAATGTGAATAACAACTTCTGAAACTTTGAGAAAGGAGCTCGTCTTAAAAATATAAACACACTAATCGCGGCGAGTGACCATTGCATTAGCTGCATGGACAGTGGGTTTTCGTATATCAGTGAAGACATAAACGTTAATAATGGATAAACTATAGGGTGGCCGGATGGAGCATTATTATTCCACAGCTCAAAAACATTTGAGCTTCCTACTGCTACTAACCAACCCTGCATCTCATCACGCCAAAGCACATGTGAAGAGACGCCAACTAGTGTAATAACGATATAAAGTATAAATACCAATTTAAGTGAGATTTTTGAGTTTAAATCGCGTATAGACATCAACTTTCTAAACAGGTAAGGCATGTAAAGCGTAAGCACAGATGGTAAAAAAAGATAATTTGTAACCAAATTTAATTACTTTTTAAATTCAAAAATATCGACTACCAAGCGAAGCATTGATTACAATTTACGAACCCAGGGCGAGATGCGGGCAATACTTAAGTCTGATCTAGAGGATATTTTTACCAAGCGACGGCGAGTCAATGCAAACAGATTTGCCATTTTGTGTCGTCCAGAAACCATCAAAAAGAGCAGCCTAAATTTCAAAACAAATGCAAATAACTTATAAAAAGTTTTAGTAAGTCAATTTATGCAGCCCTTCATTCAGAAGGATGTTCTTGGTGTAAAAGGTCTCGAATTCGGGATCTTCTGCAGCGCGGATTTCCTGGGACACGAAGTCAT
>NZ_UCNU01000014.1:0-43210 GCF_900474085.1 Synechococcus sp. UW86 | reverse complement strand
AGGGCAGGAGAGCCCTGCCTGATCGGGAGTGTAACGGAAGTTTGCGCTGTGTGTCGCTGGCTTGATGAAGTTGTTGTGAAGAGGCCCTACGCCCCTTTGGCGGCAGCGCTTGTTAGCGTCCCGAAAGCCTCATGGCAGCTGACGTGGCACCACAACAAGAACGGGTGTTGCTGGTGCGGCTGCCCTGCAATCCGATCTTTCCGATCGGGCCGATCTATCTCGCCGACCATCTGCACAAATGCTTCCCGGAGATGCCTCAGCGCATCCTGGATCTCGCTGCTCTGCCGGTGCTGGATGTCCATCGCGTGCTGGACGCCACAGTTGACCAGTTCCAGCCGACGCTGCTGGTGTTCTCGTGGAGAGACATCCAGATCTATGCGCCGGTCGATGGGCGGGGGGGCAACCCTCTTCAGAATTCGTTCGAGGTCTTCTACGCCCGTAACCCTCTGAAGCGTCTGCATGGAGCCTTGGGTGGGCTGCAGTTAATGAGCAGTCATTACGGCGAGCTCCGCAGGAACCAGCGTCTGGTGCGTCAAGGTTTGAAACGTGCACGCCGCCACCAGCCGACGGCCAGAGCAGTGCTGGGAGGTGGAGCTGTCAGTGTGTTTTACGAGCAACTCGGCAAGTCGCTCCCCAAAGGAACGGTGGTCTCCATCGGTGAGGGGGAGCCGCTGCTCGAGAAGTTGATTCAGGGTCACTCCCTCGAGGGCGAACGATGCTTCGTGGTTAGCGAGAAGCCGCGTTCAGGCCTGATCCATGAGCAGCCGGAAAGTCGGCCCAAAACCGCCTGCAATTACGACTACATCGCTTCGATATGGCCCCAACTCGACTGGTACCTCGAAGGCGGTGACTTTTACGTAGGAGTTCAGACCAAGCGCGGCTGCCCCCACAACTGTTGTTACTGCGTCTACACGGTGGTGGAAGGCAAGCAGGTGCGCCTTAACCCCGTGGATGAGGTGGTGAAAGAGATGCGCCAGCTGTACGACCGTGGGGTTCGTGGTTTCTGGTTCACCGATGCCCAATTCATACCCGCGCGGCGCTACATCGAAGACGCCAAGGAACTGCTGCGGGCGATCAAGGCTGAAGGGCTGACCGGTATTCGGTGGGCCGCCTACATCCGCGCCGACAATTTGGACCCCGAATTGGCTCAGCTCATGGTGGAGACGGGCATGAGCTATTTCGAGATCGGCATTACGTCCGGCTCACAGGAGCTGGTGCGCAAGATGCGTATGGGCTACAACCTTCGCACTGTTCTGGAGAGTTGCCGGATGCTGGCGGATGCGGGCTTCCGGGATCACGTGTCGGTCAACTACTCCTTCAATGTGATCGATGAGCGACCGGAAACGATCCGCCAGACCGTGGCCTATCACCGAGAGCTGGAGGCCATTTTTGGCGCTGATTTGGTCGAGCCAGCGATCTTTTTCATCGGTTTGCAGCCCCACACGCATCTTGAGCAGTACGGGTTTGATCAGGGTCTGATCAAGCCGGGTTACAACCCGATGAGCATGATGCCTTGGACGGCGCGAAAACTTCTCTGGAACCCCGAGCCGATGGGGAGCACCTTTGGCCGCGTGTGTCTTGAGGCTTTTGATCGCAATCCTGCGGATTTCGGTCGCACTGTGATGTCACTCCTCGAAAGGGATTACGGAGTGGCTTCGCTTCAGGACGCTCTTCGTGCTCCGGTAGAGGGCCGTAAGGCTTTGGCAACGGCTGTGCGCTGAATCAGCAGCAGGACCAGCAAGCTGCTGATTCCGACGAGTCCGCCCAGCGGGTTCGGAGAATTGCCCCCTGGCCCCACCAACCACGGTGGGGCATTGGGCGATAGCTGAAGCAAGCCGTTCTGAAGCAGAAACCATCCAGCCACAAGCCCGCCATGCAGACCGATGCAGCCCCAAAGTGAACCCCGGTCTGATTGACGCTGTCTGGTCAGCACCATTCCAAGTAGAAAAAGGCCGATCAGTAGGCCACCCATGGCCCCCAGCCCCAGGTTGAAGCGTGTGTGCACAAGGCTGAAGATGCTTGCTTGAGCCAGAGCTGCACGACGCGAGCCAATCATTTCTTGCAGTTCCGTCCAGAGCCAGCTGCGGAAAATCAATTCTTCTGCGAAGCCAACGCCGAAGCAGAGCAACACGGCATTCGTCAGCTGAGTTGCATCCACTTCGCCCCGCCAATTTCCCGAGCCATCGATCAGAACAACACTCGTGATCACCATCAGCAGCCCTGCGGCAATGAGCAGACCCTTGAGAAGAGCAGCTGCTGGCGTGGGTTGTTCCTGTGGTTTGGCTCCGCGGATGCCCAGGGCCGCCCAAGGCCGTAGTTCGGACCACCGCAAGGCTGCCCATCGGGGCATCACCAGGAGGAACAGCACAAAACTCAGCACCGTTCCGGTGAGTGAGAGCTGATCCGTTGGAAGGCCAAGCAGCGTCAGCGGAACAGCGGCAAGCCAGCCCAGTGCATAGAGCAGAGGGATGAACAAAACCGTGGGCAGCCAGACTGGCTGAAGCAGGAGCAACCTGTTCAGCGGTTGCTGCATCGCTCTAGTTCTCAGGCTCGATGGAGCTGGTCAAGCCTTTGGATTTCAGCGTCTCGCAATAGAACTCAGCCGGTTCGATGTCGCAGACGATCACCAAGCCCACGCCAGTGTTGTGGGCTTCCAGCATCACGGCCATGCAGTCCTGCTCGCTGAGTTGAGGCACAACCTGCTGCAGGGTGGCCACCACGTATTCCATGGAGTTCACCGGATCGTTGTGCAGCAGCACCTTGTAGCGAGGCGAGCGCTTGCGAACCCGTTCCGGCGCTTTGTCCAGAACAGCTGCACCACCTGGTTTTTGGCTGGGAGAGTCCACCGCCATGGCCATTGATCCGAAGCGATTGAAATCTAAAGGCAATGCGAACGGGGAGCGGCTCACAGGGCTTTGATGCGGGCCATGGCCTCATCCACATTGGCCCGGCTGTTGAAGGCCGACAAGCGGAAATACCCCTCGCCAGCGGCGCCGAAACCGCTGCCGGGTGTGCCCACCACGTTGGCTTTGTTGAGCAGATGGTCGAAGAAGCCCCAGGAATCCATGCCCTCAGGGGTCTTGATCCAGACGTAGGGAGCGTGTTCGCCGCCATAGACGGTGAGGCCTGCAGCACTGAGTTCGCGACGAATGATCGCGGCGTTCTCCATGTAGAAGCTCACCAAGGCCTTCACTTCGGCCTGACCGGCTTCGGAGTAAACAGCCTCAGCTCCGCGCTGAATGATGTAGCTCACACCGTTGAACTTGGTGCTCTGACGTCGGTTCCACAGTCCCCAGAGTTCCACCGCTTCGCCGTTGGCCGCTTTGCCTTTCAGCCCTTTGGGCACCACGGTGAAGGCACAGCGGGTGCCGGTGAAGCCAGCGTTTTTGGAGAAGGAACGGAATTCGATGGCACAGTCCCGTGCTCCTTCGATCTCGAAGATGGAGTGGGGGAGTTCAGGGTCCTGGATGAAGGCCTCATAGGCAGCATCGAAGAGGATCAGTGCGCCATTGGCGCGGGCGTAGTTCACCCAGGCCTGGAGTTGTTCCCGGGTGGCGACGGCACCGGTGGGGTTGTTGGGGAAGCAGAGGTAGATCAGGTCGACCGGTTCACTGGGAATCTGCGCTGCAAAGCCGTTGTCTGCGCTGATCGGTAGGTAGGTCAGTCCCGCGTAGCGACCGATCTCTCCGGCTTCCCCGGTGCGGCCAGCCATCACGTTGCTGTCCACGTACACCGGGTAGACGGGGTCCGTGACGGCCACCTTGTTGCCCTCGCCGAGGATGTCGAGGATGTTGCTGCTGTCGCACTTGGAGCCGTCGGAAACAAAAATTTCCTCGGCACTGATGTCGCACCCTCGGGCTTGGAAGTCGTTTTTGGCGATGGCCTCCCGCAGCCAGCCGTAGCCCTGTTCCGGGCCATAGCCATGGAAGCCTTCGGCGGTGCCCATCGCATCGATGGCGGTTTTCATGGCTTCACGGCAGGCCAGCGGCAGGGGTTCCGTGACATCACCGATGCCCAGGCGGATCAGCGCTGCCTCGGGATTGGCGCTGCTGAATGCTTTGACGCGTCGACCGATCTCAGGGAACAGGTAGCCCGCTTTGAGCTTGAGGTAGTTGCCGTTGACCTGAACCACGGAATCGGGAGCTATTTCTGCGGGGCATCCTGCCGTGTCGGCAGCTCCATACGATGACCTCAGGAGTCAGGACATCCGACGTGGTCGTCTCATCCCTGGATCACCCGGTTGATTTTCATGCCCTGGTGGACAGCGGCATCAATAAACCGGCCCGCTACATGGGGCATGAGTTGGGGGTTGAACCACGGGACTGGCAGACAGCGTCGGTTCGCTGGGCGCTCACCTACCCCGAGATCTATGAGGTTGGCTCCAGCAACCTGGGCCACATCATTCTCTATTCGATCCTCAATGCCGTCCCCGGGCAGTTGTGTGATCGCGCCTATCTTCCAGCGGCTGATCTGGCAGGCCGCTTGCGGGAACGTTCCCAGGCGTTGTTTGCCGTGGAAAGCCGTCGGCCTTTGCCGGCCTTCGACATCCTGGGTTTCAGTCTCAGTTACGAACTCGGCGCCACCAACATCCTTGAGATGCTGGATCTGGCGCAGGTGCCCATCCGCGCCGCTGATCGGGGCGACTTGCCCCTGAGTGATCCTGCAGCACCTCCTCTGATTTTCGCTGGTGGGCCCACCGCCACCAGCAATCCAGAGCCCTATGCCTCGTTTTTCGACTTCATCGCTCTGGGTGACGGTGAGGAGCTGTTGCCCGAAATCGGTCTGGTGGTGGCGCAAGCCAAAGCGGATGGATTGACGCGATCGCAATTGCTGCGGGATCTGGCCCAGGTTCCCGGCGTTTACGTGCCTGCGCTCTACGGAACGGGCGCCGATGGGGTCACCCTCGAGCCGCTTCATCCTGATGTCCCGGCACGGGTTCTTCGCCGTGTGGCGACGCCAATGCCCCACTACGCCATGGGTCTCGTGCCCCATGTGGAAACGGTGCATGACCGTCTCACGGTGGAGATTCGCCGCGGTTGCACCCGGGGTTGTCGCTTCTGCCAGCCCGGAATGTTGACGCGACCGGCTCGGGATGTGGAACCCGAAGCGGTGATCGAGGCAGTGGAGACCGGCATGAAACAAACCGGCTACAGCGATTTCTCGCTGCTCTCCTTGAGCTGCAGCGACTATCTGGCGCTGCCGGCGGTGGGGGTGGAGTTGCGCAACCGCCTGGCGGATCAGAACGTCACGCTTCAACTGCCCAGCCAGCGGGTGGATCGCTTCGATGAAGACATTGCCCACATCCTTGGCGGCACGCGGAAAGCGGGTCTCACCTTCGCCCCGGAGGCCGGGACACAGCGACTCCGCGACATCGTCAACAAGGGCCTCACCGATGACGACCTGCTGCATGGCATCCGCACGGCCATGCAGAACGGGTACCGCAAGGTGAAGCTGTACTTCATGATCGGCCTCCCCGGTGAGACGGATGCCGATGTTCTCGGCATTGCCGAGACCTGCGTGATGCTCCAGCAGCGCTGCCGTGATCTGGGTCGGCTGAACCTGAACATCACGATTAGCAATTTCACGCCCAAGCCCCACACCCCTTTTCAGTGGCACAGCGTCTCCACGGCTGAGTTTGAGCGGCGCCAGGTGCTGCTCAAGGAGGCCTTCAGGCGTTTGCGCGGCGTGAAGGTGAATTTCACCGATGTGCGGCTTTCGGCCATGGAGGATTTTGTGGGCCGCAGCGATCGGCGCCTTGCCCCGGTGATCGAGGCGGCCTGGCGAGCTGGTGCCGGCATGGATGCCTGGTTTGAGTCGCTGGATCGCACCTACGCCGCCTGGACCGGAGCCATCGCGGACGCCGGCCTGGAGGGGCGTTACCGGGAGATGGAGGTGGGGGGGTGGAGTGCTGTGGCTGCGCTGGATCGGGAGGATCTGAAAGCGTTCTGTGCTCAGCCACTCCCCTGGGATCACATCGACACCGGCATCGACAAAGCCTGGCTCGCGGACGATCTGCAACGGGCTCTGGCAGCGGCGGTTGTGCCCGACTGCTCCTTTGATGGTTGCAGCAGTTGTGGGGTGTGCGGCCCGGATCTCGGGCACAACGTGGTGGTTCCCGCTCCTGAGGTGCCAACCCAGGTGCCGACCCAGGCGCCGCCCAGTGACCGGCTGTGCCGGATCCGGGTGCAATTCGCCAAAACGGGATCGATGGCGCTGCTCAGCCATCTTGATCTGATGCGCATGCTGGAGCGGGCCCTGCGTCGCAGTGCGCTTCCGATCAGCTTCACCGGTGGGTTTCATCCACTGCCGCGGGTTCAGATCGCTTTGGCACTTCCCCTCGGTGCTGAGGCCCAGAGCGAGTGGATGGATTTGGAATTCACCGAGGCCCTGGATCCCAACCACTTCCGTAAGACGCTTCAGCCGTTGCTGCCGGAGGGCATTCAGCTGCTGGCGGCAGCCGAGGTTCCCGTCAGTGGCAAGAGCCTTTCGCAAGAACTGACGGGGGCTATTTGGTGTTTTGATCTTGTGCCGCAGGAGCAGGACCCGATGTCATTGGATTGGAATGCGGCGGTGGATCAGCTCCTGCAGGCCACAACCTTGGTGTGGCACGACACCGATAAGAAGGGCCGCCCTCGGGAACGGGATTGCCGCCCCGCGTTGAAAGCGCTGCAGGTGACGGATCAGAACGCCAATGGATCCGTTCGGCTTCGCTTGGAAGCGGCGGTGGATGAGATGGGTCGAAGCTTGCGCCCTGCTCAGATTCAGCACTGGCTGGCTGAGACCGTTGGTCAGCCCTTGCAGGTGCAATGCTTGGCGCGAGAGGCCCTGCTCCTCAGTGCGCAGTGCTAATTTGGCTACAGAACAGGTGTTTCGTCCGTCTGGACCAACCTTGTTCCGGTCTTGTCTGATCCAACACGGATATCGAGGTCCACATCACGGCTTGCACGGCGGTCTTTTTTGGAACCCCCAAGCCTGAGTCATAGGTGTTCTTGCTCCGCAACCTTTTGGTCTTGCTGACCAGCTCAGATCTTTCCATCAACCCGTGAGGGAGAACCGGCAGGTTCCTCAACGGATTTGGCCCTCAATCGGGCTCAACCAGTCCTGTTATGCCCCAGCAAATTGTCATCGCGGAGCAGCTGCGCATCGCAGCAGTGCTGACCGATGAACGCGTTGATGAACTCATCGTCGCGCAGGGTCGCTATCAGATCGGAGATGTCTATTTAGGAACGGTAGAAAATGTTCTGCCAGGCATTGATGCCGCCTTCGTCAATATCGGTGAGAGTGAGAAAAACGGGTTCATCCATGTCACCGATCTTGGGCCGCTGCGTCTGAAGAAAGGTTCGGCTGGGATCACTGAACTTCTGGAGCCTCGCCAGAAGGTTCTGGTTCAGGTGATGAAAGAACCGACCGGCACCAAAGGCCCACGGTTGACGGGAAATCTTGCTCTGCCAGGTCGCTACCTGGTGCTTCAGCCCCATGGCCAGGGGGTCAACATCTCCCGGCGCATCAGTTCTGATGCAGAACGGAACCGACTGCGTGCCCTTGGTGTTCTGATCAAGCCGCCTGGAGCCGGTCTGCTGATCCGTACGGAAGCCGACGGCATCAGCGAAGAGCTGTTGATTGAGGATCTGGAATCCTTGCTGCGCCAGTGGGAGGCGATTCAGCAAGCCGCTGAAACGGCTGCACCGCCGGTGCTGCTCAACCGCGATGAAGACTTCATCCATCGGATTCTGCGAGACCACATGGGTCCGGATCTGGCCCGGGTTGTGGTGGACGATGCCGCCGCTGTGAACCGTGTGAGCAGTTTCCTTGGTGCCGAAGCCGGCAATGTGCTGGTGGAAGCTCACAGTGAACCCAGCGAGTTGCTGGAGCACTACAAGGTCAATGCCGCCATCCGCGATGCGCTGAAGCCGCGGGTTGATCTGCCGTCCGGTGGCTACGTGATCATTGAGCCCACCGAAGCGCTCACGGTGATCGATGTGAACTCGGGCTCGTTCACACGATCGGCCAATGCGCGTGAAACCGTTCTGTGGACCAACTGTGAGGCGGCGATCGAAATCGCTCGCCAGCTCAAGCTTCGCAACATCGGTGGGGTGATAATCATCGACTTCATCGATATGGATTCCCGTCGTGATCAGCTCCAGCTGCTGGAGCATTTCACGACAGCCGTCCGTGACGACTCAGCCCGCCCGCAGATCGCACAGCTCAGCGAACTGGGCCTGGTGGAACTCACCCGCAAGCGTCAAGGGCAGAACATCTATGAACTGTTCGGTCGGGCTTGCCCCAGCTGTGGTGGTCTGGGCCATGTGGCCGTTCTTCCCGGCAAAGACCTGCTTCAACCTCTGGCAACGGCCACAGGATTGGTTCGCTCGGCGGCATCTGCCCGCGCCGAAGTTGTTGCGCCCGGAGAGAGCGGTGGCAATGGCCGGCGGCGGCGCGGTGGTCGAGGGCGCGGTAGTCAGGATGCCGTCCTTCCTGTCGAGACGTCCGACACCACTGCCCCTGAGGTGTCGACCCAAGAGGCTCAGGAGCCCGCAACCGCCCGTCATCAGGACCCTGAATTGGTTGCCGTCCCGATGACCGACGAGCAACAGCAGCTGTTTGGTTGGCTGGGATTGAATCCTGCCCTGTTGCTGGAGGAGCCCCCTGCATCCGACAACGTAGTGGTCCGGGTTGTGCGTCCTGGCGAGGACGAGCAAGAGGTGCTGGAGGCGGCGCGTCAGCAATTGGCGGCCAGTTCCGGACGCCGCCGTCGTCGTGGCGGACGGGGTGGTCGTTCAGGATCACGCAACGGTGCGAGTCAGCCCACTGCGACTCCTGCCGCTGAGACGCCTGTTGTCGTCACCTCATCCGCCCCGGATGAGTCGGCTCCCCTGATGGTGGAGATCACCCCCTTGGAGGCGGTGACCAACCTGACGATCACCGAACCAGAACCTGCCCCCATCAGCGAACCGGCTGAGCCCGAGCCTGTGGCCGTGGCGGAAACAGCTGAGCCTGATGAGCCTCGCCGTCGCCGTCGCCGCTCCTCTGCTGTCGCCACGGTCTGAGTCGGATGACCGCACAGGACTCCCTCCCCCTCGGGCGGGACGTGGCTGGTGTGGATGAAGTCGGTCGCGGTTGCTTGTTCGGTCCTGTGTTTGCGGCTGCTGTGGTGCTCGAAGGCTCAGCTGCTGAAGAGCTGTTGAGGGAAGGGCTGACCGATAGCAAAAAACTGTCAGCCAAGCGTCGGGCTGCTCTGGTTCCGGTGATCCAGTCGCTGTGTGTGGCATCCGGTCTGGGCCAAGCGTCAGCGCGCGAAATTGACGCCTGCGGCATCCGCGTTGCCACGGAACGCGCCATGTTGCGGGCGCTGCAGCGATTGCCGCAGCGCCCTGGGCTCGTGCTGGTGGATGGCAACCTTCCCCTTCGGCTGTGGCAGGGCCCGCAGCGTACGGTGATCGCAGGGGACAGCCGATCAGCGGCCATTGCTGCGGCGAGTGTTCTGGCCAAGGAGGCCAGGGATGCACTCATCCGGCGCTTATCGGCTCGCTTTCCTGGTTACGGCCTCGAGCGCCATGCGGGCTACGGCACGGCGCAACATCGTCAGAGCTTGATGGCCTCAGGCCCCACGCCCCTGCATCGGCACACGTTCTTGAGGCGTCTGCTCGGTTGAGCCTTGCCCGTCGGTTTCCCGGCACCAGCTGCGGTAGTCGTCGATCAATTGCTGGCCAACCCGGGCTTTGATGCCAATGAGGATGCCACTCAAGATTGATTCGCCCGTTGATTCCAGCACCCGCTTGGGGATCAGCTTGAGCAGCGATGGCTGGCTGACGCTCACCGAAAGATGGGCATGTCCCTGAAGTCCGTCGGGTGTGGACGTCAGCCGTGCTTCCAGGTTCAGGGCGAAGTCATCAACAATCCCCAGACCCTCCAGTTCGCAGTCGAGGGCCTGCATCACCAAGGTGTCGCCTTCCATGTGGATCTGGAGGGACACCACGGGTTTCACGTGGAGCTGGAAGACCTGCAGGCTGGTCACCACATAGCGGTAGTGCCCAGACTGCAGGCGGGTGAGCTGTTTGGCGTCCAGCAGGGCCCCGAGGACGCGCTCCTCTTCCAGCAAGTAACTGGGAAGCCGCTCTGCTCCGGTTCGGACAGGCAGATCAAGCTTTTGACTGGCTTCGAAGGCCAGGGGCATGGTCATCACCTGACGCGGCATGATCTTATCGAGTCCATCCAGTGCGGCTTCGATGCCTACACGTCTCGCATTCCTTGGCCCAGTCGGGACCTATGGCGAGCAGGCCGCCCGGGTGTTGATCGAACAGGACGCTCTCGAGGATGTCCAGCTCGTTCCCTGCGTGGGGCTCCGATCGGTGGTGGAACAGCTGGCCGGAGGGCAGTGTGATGCAGCCGTTGTCCCGATCGAGAACTCGGTTGAAGGGGGGGTGACAGCGACCCTCGATGCGCTGTGGTCCCATCCGGAGCTTTGTATCCGCAGGGCTTTGGTGCTGCCGATTCAGCACGCTCTGCTGGGGAGTGGGCCGCTCAGCAAAGTCACCGAAGTGCTCTCCCACCCGCAGGCTCTGGCCCAGTGCAGTGGCTGGTTGGCCCAGTATCTGCCCGACGCCTTGCAGCTGCCCACATCTTCCACGGCTGAAGCAGCTCGCATGGTGGCGGGCAGTCCCTTCCGTGCTGCGATCGCCTCCCAGACCGCTGCCCGGGAACACGGGTTGGATCAGCTGGCGTTCCCGGTGAACGATGTTGCGGGCAACCGCACCCGTTTTCTGCTGTTGCGTCGTGGGCAGCGCAGTGAGCATGGCGATGTGGCCAGTCTGGCGTTCTCGCTGCATCGCAATGCGCCGGGAGCTTTGCTGGAGGCTTTGGCCTGTTTGGCTGAGCGGGGCCTGAACATGAGTCGGATTGAATCGCGACCGTCCAAACGGGAGCTGGGGGAATACGTCTTTTTTGTGGATGTGGATCTTCCGCCGGCTCCGTCAACGGCTCTGCAGGATCTGATCGCCCAGTTGCAGCCTCTGTGTGAGCATCTCGCCCATTTCGGTGCTTACCCCAGCAGCGATTTGAGCGGCTGTTGAGGATCAGCCCTTTCTGATCCGGAAGACGCCGAATTGCATCAGACCAGTAGCGAAGGCCCAGTGCATCAGCAGCAACGTCGGCGTTTCTCTCAGGCCTTGCAGAACAGCTTTCGGTCCCAGGCTGAGCACCGCCCAGGGACGGCGGACGCCCTCGATGATCGAGTCAATCCATGAGGGGAGCGTGGCCTGGGTCCAGTCACCGGTGATGATCTCGCCACGGTTGTGCACGCTGTTGTCGAGGTTCTGGCGGAACCCCTTGATGCTGGCGAATTCAGGGTGGGCCCATTGGTTGAGCAGCTGACGCATCACCCAGCGTTCGGTTCGCGTCATGCCGCCGTCAGATGGATCCCGGCGGTTCCAGTCGGCCACTGCAAGCAGACCCCCCGGTCGCATCACCCGCAACAGCTCATCGGCATAACGCTGCTTGTCCGGCATGTGGGGACCGGCCTCCACACTCCAGACCGCATCAAAGCTCTGATCGGGCAGTTGAAGATCCAAGGCGTCCATCACCTGGAAGCGGCAGCTCAGGCCTGATGGGGTGAGTTGTGTGGCTCGTTCCACTTGGGCAGGACTGATGCTGATGCCGAGAACGTCCAATCCGTAATCCTGCGCCAGGATTCGGGCGCTGCCACCGATGCCGCACCCCACATCCAGCACCCGGCTACCGGCGGGGAGTTGGTCCAGACCGCTCCATCGCACCAGCTCGTGGACGAAGGCTTCCTTGGCTTGGCGGAAGTCGCAGGAGCCGGGTGGGGTCCCGTAATGACCGAGATGGACATGCTCTCCCCAGAGCTGCTCCAGCAAGCGGTCTTCCGTCCAGGCGTCGTAGGCGGAGGCGACACTCTCCGACGATTCGTAGCGCCGGTCACGGCGAAGCCACAGCGCAACTCCGGTGGCGCCAACGGCGCCGGCTACCACTAACAGAGATCCCAACATCACTTCAGATCCATCAACACAGTGCGGGCCGCCAGTTGGCGTCGGGTGTGGTCCAACATTTCAAATTGCTGACTCAACCGTTCGTGGGTGTCGGTTAGTTCGAGAAGACTCTGTTGCTCCGAGGCGGCCTGATCCAGATGGGCGCTGATCCAGAAGGAGAGCTCCCGCGGTAGATCAGGCAGATCGTCAGGCAGTTCCACCTCTCGGTTCTGCAGTTTGCTGGTCAGCTGAACGACGTCATTCAAGGCTTCGCTCACCTTGTCCCGCAGGCTGTTGAGCTGGTCGGTGTCGGCCACGGGCTCATCCTCCAGCCAGCTCACCATCCCTGTTCGGTAGGGCGTTTCCCGCGTGATGTTGAGCAGCCGGAACCGCTGTTGGCCCAGCGAAACGATGTAGCTGCGACCGTCTTCCGTTGTTTGGTGCTGAAGCACCTCAGCGCAGCAACCGATTTCGGCCATTTCGCCGTTCTCGGGGTTGATGCGAACGATGCCGAATCGCTTGTCGGTCTCCAGAACCGTCTGGAGAAGCATCCGATAACGCGATTCAAAAATGTGCAGCGGCAGGAGCTGCTGCGGGAACAACACGACGTCCGGCAGGGGGAACAGGGGAAGCTCCCTCACAGAAAAATCGGACACGAACGCCGTGTTGTAGGCAACTGAATCCTAGGAAAATGAAGTTCTGATCGAACGGATCAGAGCTTCACTTCGATGTCCACACCACTGGGGAGATCAAGCTTCATCAGCGCATCGATGGTTTTGGCCGAGGGGCTGTAGATGTCGATGATCCGACGGTGGGTGCGGGTCTCGAAGTGCTCGCGGGAGTCCTTGTCCACGTGGGGAGAGCGCAGAACGCAGTAAATCTTGCGTTTCGTGGGCAGGGGGATCGGACCGATTGCAGTTGCAGCGGTGTTATCGGCCGTTTCAATGATTTTCTCGCAAGAAAGATCGAGCATGCGGCGGTCGAACGCCTTCAGGCGGATGCGGATCTTCTGCTGAGCGATGGCAGTGGACATAGGAAGGGAGCGAAAAAGCTTCGAGATCGAAGCAGGACTTCAGTTGTCGAGGTTCTGAGAAATGTAGGAGATGGGGGGCTGAGCCCCTCCATCTCCTGCCGTGTGGTTCAGCTTGTGCTGATCACTCGATGATCTTGGAGACCACGCCAGCACCGATGGTGCGGCCGCCTTCGCGAATAGCGAAGCGCATGCCCTGCTCGATGGCGACGGGGCAGATCAGCTCACCGGTCATCTGGATGTTGTCACCAGGCATCACCATTTCAACGTTGGAACCGTCTTCCGCGGTGAAGGCAGTGATTTGGCCGGTCACGTCCGTTGTACGGATGTAGAACTGCGGGCGGTAGCCAGCGAAGAAGGGAGTGTGGCGGCCGCCTTCTTCCTTCTTGAGCACGTACACCTGACCCTCGAACTTGGTGTGAGGGGTGATGGAACCGGGCTTCACGAGCACCATGCCGCGCTCGATGTCTTCCTTCTGGATGCCGCGCAGCAGCAGACCAACGTTGTCGCCAGCCATGCCCTCATCGAGCAGCTTGCGGAACATTTCCACACCGGTGACGGTGGTCTTGCGGGTGTCCTTGATGCCGACGATTTCGATCTCTTCGCCGACCTTGACGATGCCGCGCTCGATACGGCCGGTGGCCACGGTGCCGCGACCGGTGATGGAGAAGACGTCTTCCACTGCCATCAGGAAGGGCTTGTCCACTTCCCGCTCAGGCTCAGGGATGCTGGCGTCAACAGCCGCCATCAGTTCCTCGATCTTGGCTTCCCACTCAGCCTCGCCCTCGATGGCCTTCAGGCCGGAGACCTGAACCACGGGGATGTCGTCGCCGGGGAAGTCGTAGCTGGAGAGCAGTTCGCGGATCTCCATCTCCACCAGTTCGATGATTTCTTCGTCATCGACCATGTCGCACTTGTTGAGTGCAACCACCAGAGCGGGAACGCCCACCTGCTTGGCCAGAAGGATGTGCTCCTTGGTCTGGGCCATGGGGCCGTCGGTGGCGGCACACACCAGGATGGCGCCGTCCATCTGAGCGGCACCGGTGATCATGTTCTTCACATAGTCCGCGTGGCCAGGGCAGTCCACGTGGGCGTAGTGACGAGTCTCGGTCTCGTACTCAACGTGAGCGGTGTTGATGGTGATGCCGCGCTCACGCTCTTCAGGGGCGCCGTCGATGTCGGCGTAGTTCTGAACTTCAGCCTGACCCTTCTTGGCGAGCACGTTGGTGATCGCAGCGGTGAGGGTGGTCTTGCCGTGGTCAACGTGGCCGATGGTGCCGATGTTGACGTGGGGCTTGTTCCTTTCGAACTTCTCGCGTGCCATGGGTGTTTAAGAATCGAGGGTTGGATTTGGAGGAGTTTAGAGATCAGGAATTGCCCTGATTCTTGGAAATGATGGCCTCGGCCACATTGCGAGGAACTTCGGCGTAATTGTCGAATTCCATCGAGAAAATGCCCCGGCCCTGGGTCATGGAGCGGAGCTCGGTGGCGTAACCGAACATCTCGGCAAGGGGCACCTTGGCCGAGATTTTGGACGTGCCGTCTTCGACGGACTGGCCCTCAACCTGACCTCGACGGGAGGACAGGTCGCCGATGATCGAACCGAGGAAATCCTCGGGAGCTTCGACCTCGACCTTCATCATCGGCTCAAGCAGCACAGGGTTGCACTTCTTGACGCCGTCCTTGAAGGCCATGGATCCGGCGATCTTGAACGCCATCTCCGAGGAGTCGACGTCGTGATAAGAGCCATGCACCAGGGTGCATTTCACATCGATGAGGGGGTATCCGGCGATCACACCGGATTCGCAGGTCTCCTTCATGCCCTGCTCGGCGGGCTTGATGTATTCCTTCGGAACGACACCGCCCACGATCTTGTTGACGAATTCGAAGCCGGAGCCGGGCTCGCCCGGTTCCATCTCGATCACAACGTGGCCGTACTGGCCCTTACCACCGGTCTGACGGGAGAACTTGCCCTCGCCACCTGCGGAACCACGGATGGTTTCGCGGTAGGACACCTGAGGTGCGCCGATGTTGGCTTCCACCTTGAACTCACGCAGCATGCGGTCCACCAGGATTTCCAGGTGGAGTTCGCCCATGCCGGCGATCACGGTCTGGCCGGTCTCGGAGTCGGTGTTGACTCGGAAGGTGGGGTCCTCTTCAGCCAGAGCAACCAGGGCCTTGGAGAGCTTCTCCATGTCGCCCTTGGTCTTCGGCTCAACAGCCACGGAGATCACCGGTTCAGGGATGAACAGGGTCTCGAGAACGATCGGATCGTCCTGGGTGCAGAGGGTGTCACCCGTGGTGGTGTTCTTCAGTCCGAGCACCGCACCGAGGTCGCCGGCACGCAGTGCGTCGACTTCCTCACGGTCGTCAGCCTTGAGCACCACGAGGCGGGAGATGCGCTCCTTCTCGCCTTTGGTGGAGTTGAGCACGTAGCTGCCCTTCTCGAGGATGCCGGAATACATCCGAACGAAGGTGAGCTTGCCGTAGGGATCTGCCATCACCTTGAAGGCGAGGGCGCTGAAGGGGGCGTTGTCGTCGGACGGACGCACCGCTTCGCTGCCGTCGGGGAGCACACCCTGGATGGGGGGAACGTCGACGGGGGCAGGCAGGTAGTCGATCACAGCGTCGAGCACCAGCTGCACACCTTTGTTCTTGAAGGCGGAGCCGCAGAGCATGGGCACCAGGCCGTGCTTGAGCACGCCCTCACGGATGCCTTTCTTGAGCTCGTCAACGCTGAGTTCGCCGGTTTCGAGGAACTTCTCGATTAGCGCCTCATCGGTTTCGGCGATGGTCTCCATCAAGGTGTTCCGCCATTCGGCCACCTCATCGGCCATGTCGGCCGGCACCTCGGCTTCTTCGATGTCGGTGCCGAGATCATTCTTGTAGATGTAGGCCTTGTTGGCAACGAGATCGATGATGCCGCTCAGCTCACCTTCAGCACCGATCGGAAGCTGGATCGGAACAGCGTTGGCCTTGAGGCGATCCTTGATCTGGCCGTGAACCTTGAGGAAATCTGCACCGGTGCGGTCCATCTTGTTCACGAACACCATCCGGGGAACCGAATAGCGATCGGCCTGACGCCAGACGGTTTCCGATTGGGGCTGAACGCCACCAACGGCGCAGAAGACGGCGATCACACCATCCAGCACACGCATAGAGCGCTCCACCTCAATGGTGAAGTCCACGTGGCCAGGCGTGTCGATGATGTTGATCCGATGGTCCTGCCAGGAGGTCGAAATGGCAGCTGCGGTGATCGTGATGCCACGCTCCCGTTCCTGGGCCATCCAGTCGGTCACGGCGGCGCCGTCATGCACCTCGCCGATTTTGTGAACCACACCGGAATAGAACAGGATCCGTTCTGTCGTGGTGGTTTTGCCGGCATCGATGTGAGCAGCGATACCAATATTTCTGACGCGTTCCAGGGGGAAGTCGCGGGCCACAGGAAATTCTCCGGGGGTGGGGCGTGAAAAGGCGGAGAGACTCTACAGGCCAGCCATGAACATCTGTGTTGATGCCTGGCCTGCGAGGCTCAGTAGCGGTAGTGGGCGAAAGCCTTGTTGGCTTCGGCCATCTTGTGGGTTTCTTCGCGCTTGCGAACGGCGTTGCCAGCCTCGTTGGCGGCATCCATCAGTTCGCCAGCCAACTTCTGGGCCATGCTTCGGCCGTTGCGGGCACGGGAGAAGCTCACCAGCCAGCGCAGAGCCATAGCGGTGCCGCGCTCCTGGCGCACTTCCATGGGCACCTGATAGGTGGCACCACCAACACGGCGGGCGCGCACTTCCACCAGGGGGGTGGCGTTCTTGACAGCTGTTTCGAACAGTTCGAGCGGATCTCCGCCGGTGCGCTCGTTGATCAGGCCGAACGCGTCGGACAGGATCCGTTGCGCTGTCGACTTCTTGCCGTGCTGCATCAGGCGCACCACCATCATCGTGGCGAGGCGGCTGTTGAACTGCGGGTCGGGAAGAATCGGGCGCTTCTCAGCGGCGTTGCGGCGTGACATTAGGGATCAGAACTTGATGGGGATGGGGAAGAAACCGGTGATCACTCCTTCGGAGCCTTGGCGCCGTACTTGGAGCGGGACTGACGCCGGTCTTTCACGCCAGCGGTATCCAGGGTTCCGCGGATGATGTGGTAGCGGACGCCAGGGAGGTCTTTGACACGACCGCCGCGGATCAACACCACCGAGTGCTCCTGCAGGTTGTGACCGACACCGCCGATGTAGGCCGTGACCTCAAAGCCGGAGGTCAGGCGTACACGAGCCACCTTGCGCAGCGCCGAATTCGGCTTTTTGGGCGTTGAGGTGTAAACGCGGGTGCAAACACCGCGACGCTCAGGGCAGGACTTCAAAGCCGGGGACTTGGTCTTGGCCTTGAGGCGTGAGCGCTCAGTGCGGATCAGCTGTTGGATGGTTGGCATCGATGGTCGGTGAGCGGTCGGACTCCCGACCTGATTCGACAATCGACCACGATACCGGGTGACGGTCCCCCCTCAAAGGCGGCTGAAGGCACTGCCGCAGGCACAGGGTTCAACCCCATCGCTGTTGCGGATCAGAAAACCACCACCACTGAGGTCGCCGCGGTAGTCCAGGCAAAGGCCTTCAAGCAATTTGAGCTGTTCTGCAGGGGCGTGCAGGGTCACGCCATCGGCCCTTGCGATCGCAACGCCAGCCAGATGTCCTGCCCGGATGCGCAGCACATGTTGTGCGCACTCGCCGGGCGTGAGATCGAGATGCATCTGCCCCGGTGTTCCCGCAACGGCCGCCTGTCGCCCAAGCTCGGCAGCAGCGGCAGCGGTCAGCCGCAGATTGGCAGCCATGCTCAGTTCTTCGGGGCCCCCACTGTCGCAGGTCTTAGAGGGGGATGAGCCCCAGGCCGTTGTGGACTCTCGGGGTGCTGCTTCGGCCATTCATCACGGTGCGTCCGGCCACCACGAGGGTGGTGGAGCTGCCGCCATCCATGTTCAAGGCATCGCGCAGCCCCAGTTGCTGGGCTGCCAGGGCTGTTTCCAGAAGGGTGGGATCACTGCCGGCAGCGCCACGCAAGGTCATCAGCCACTGACCGCTCGGCCCCTGGGCCACCACCGTTCTTGGTGCCGCCAAGCTCATGAAGCCCGGGCTGAAACCCTCCTGACGTCCATTCAGCACCACGTTGCCGTTCTGCATCAGCAGTGGACCGCCGCCCAGAACATTGGGTTGTTGCGCGAGGGGGGAGAGTGATCTTTCTGTCACCTGGATCCGATCACCAGGCCGTGCTGGCAGCGGCGTGCGTCCCCGGGCTACCACCAATTCAGCGTCTTTGGGGATGGCGATGCCGCGTTGCAGGCTGTTCTTGTCGACCGTTGCTTCGACGCGGCCGCCGCGAATTAACAGTGCTTTCTCCTCGCCGCTCAGGGCCCGGTAGCGGGGCCCCCATGCAGGTGTGTAGAGGCTCAGCCCCTTCTGGACGTAGCCGCTGTTGAGGGCCATGAGGCTCCAACGGCGAGCGTTGTTCACCTGCAGCGTCTGATTCAGACGCAGCCGGCCGAACTGCAGATCCCCTGAGGATCCCCAAGCGATCACACCGCGGTTCAGGATCGGACCGGACAGCCAGACCCCCTGATGCCGCACGGCCCCCAAGGGGAGTTGGTTGATCCGGTTGAAAAAGCCTCCGTTCACTGCGACCAGTGCCCCGGCGGGTTGGGAGAGCTGAGGCAGAAAACGCAGACCCTGTTGCTGCTCGGCTTTGACCAGAGGCTGAAGGGTGATGCCGAGACGGCTCAGCCGTCCGCCGGCACGGAACACCTGAATGGGTTTCACCCCCACCTTGATGGTGCGTTGCTCCAGGACGAAGCCCCGCCTCAGCCATTCGGCCACGGCTGGGTTGCGGAGGGGGAGACGTGCGCGCTGGACCGGGCGGCGACCACCGGTCTGCACACCATCCAGCACCACCCGCCAAGGGGACGCCAGGCTCAGGCTCCTCAGCTTGGTGGCTTGTCCCTTCAGCACAAGGCCGCCGTGGTGATGCAGCTGTGGCGAGAGCCCCCATGCCTTGAGTTGACGTTGCTGGGTCCGCGACAGCTTGAGCTCCAGCAACAGGTCGCCGTTCAAGCGCTGCACCAGGGCGGGACCGTTCAGGTCCAGCACCAACCGATCGGCGGTTGAACCCTTGCCGCGGCGCAGGTTGTTCACCTTTGGTAGGGGCAGCCGAAGCTCCAGGGTGTTTTCCCTCACTTGGGCGCGGACGCCAGTCGCGGCCAGCCAGTCGCTCACTTCGAGGCCGACTTCATCACCGAGTGAACGGGTCGCCAATGCGGTCAATGCGACCGTTCGACCAAACCATTCCAGTGCTTCTCCATCGAGACGGGACACCCGCCGGAAACCCAGACGGGATTCCAGAACCTCCAAGGGCAGCCAAAGTTCCTCCGGTTCTGTATCGCTGCCCCGCCAGAGCCAAACCGCTTTGCTGCGCTCTCTCCCGATCAGCACCTCCTCACCGCTCTGGTTCGGCACAGGGCGAAGCTCAGGCGGTGGCGCGGGCAGTGGGGCAAAGGCCAGCATGAAATGCCTTGGCGGAGAGGCGCCTGCCTAGGATCGTCCCTCGAGATGGATTCTGCAGAGCTCGAAGCTGCAGGCCCATGCGATCGTCCGGTTGAGTTCCCTATGTCTGACGCCATCCGTTCCGCTGTCTGGCCTTACTGCGACAGCCCTGCACCCGAGGTTGTTGCGGGCGAGAAGGATGCGTGTGGCGTTGGTTTCCTGGCCCAGCTCCAGGGGCAGGCCAGCCACTGGGTGCTGGAGCAGGCCCTGCGTGGTCTGGGATGCATGGAGCACCGTGGCGGTTGCGGGGGAGATGGCGACTCCGGAGACGGCGCGGGGGTGTTGTGTGAAATTCCCTGGTCGTATCTGAAAGCCGTCTGGCCCGAGGCGGCTGCAGCACGGGGCCTCGGCATGATGTTCATGCCGACCGATGCCAGCCGTCGTGCTGAGGTTCGGGGCCTGTGTGATGAAGAGGCCAAAGCCCTTGGCTTGCAGCCTCTGGGGTGGCGAACGGTGCCTGTCGACCCTGCGGTTCTCGGGCCTTTGGCTCGTGCCACAGCCCCCGTGATCGAGCAGTGGGTGCTGAATGGTGATGCCGACGATGCAAGCTTTGATGGCCAGCTGCTGCGGTTGCGGCGCCGTATCGGTGCCCGTGTGCGGGCCGCTCTGGGTGCTGAGGTGGCCCAGGATGTTTATGTCGCCTCCCTGAGCAGCCGGACGGTTGTTTACAAGGGAATGGTGCGATCCGAGGTGCTGGCGCAGTTCTACGCCGACCTGCAGGACCCACGATTTGAGGTGAGCTTTGCGGTGTATCACCGCCGTTTCAGCACCAACACCCTGCCGCGCTGGCCCCTGGCTCAGCCGATGCGGCTTCTGGGGCACAACGGCGAAATCAACACGCTGCTGGGCAACCTCAACTGGGCCAAGGCTTCAGAAGCCAGCCTCGAGAACGTCTGGGGTGAGGCGGCTGATGACCTGATTCCGGTGGTGAACCCTGCCTTCAGCGATTCCGCCAACCTGGACGCCACTCTGGAATTGATGGTGCGCAGTGGGCGGTCGATCACCGACAGCCTGATCACACTGGTGCCCGAAGCGTTTCGCAATCAGCCCGATCTCGACAGCCGTCCCGATGTGACGGCGATGTACGAATTCAACGCGGGCATTCAGGAACCCTGGGACGGCCCGGCCCTTTTGGTGTTCGCCGACGGCAAGCGAGTGGGTGCAACGCTCGATCGCAATGGGCTGCGTCCGGCGCGTTGGTGCACCACTGCTGACGGCTTCGTGATCATGGGATCGGAGACCGGCGTGGTGGATCTCAGCGGCAAGACGATTGTTCAGAAAGGTCGTCTTGGCCCGGGTCAGATGGTGGCCGTCGATCTTGAACGCGGCGAGTTGCTCGACAACTGGTCGGTGAAGGAAGACGCGGCGCAGCGCTTCCCTTATGCCGATTGGCTGCAGAAGCATCGCCGCGGCGTGGCCCCCCAGCCCTGGACCCAGGACCGGCAGGTGGGTGAACTCGATCTGCTGCGGTTGCAGACCGCGATGGGGTTCACCGCCGAAGACTTCGATCTGATCATCGAGGACATGGCTGCCCTCGGCAAAGAGCCGACCTACTGCATGGGCGATGACATCCCCCTGGCGGTGCTCTCCGACAAGCCCCACCTTCTTTACGACTACTTCAAGCAGCGTTTCGCCCAGGTCACCAACCCCCCGATCGATCCCCTGCGGGAAAAGCTGGTGATGAGTCTGGAGATGCACCTGGGTGAGCGCCGGCCCGCCCTGAAGCCCCAGCCGGAAGCTGCCTCCGTCATCCATCTGGAGACGCCCGTTCTGAACGAGGCGGAACTGGCGGCCATCAGTGAGCAGGGTTTGCCCGTCAAGACGGTCTCCACCCAGGTGGCTGTGGAGTCGTGTGCGGGAGGCCTGCAACAGGCCATCGCGGCGCTGTGCAGCGTTGCGGAACAGGCGGTACGTGACGGAGCCCAAGTTCTGGTGCTGTCCGACCGGGTCGATGGCACGGGGGCGGCTGCCCCGCTGACCCCCACAACGGTGGCGATGCCTGCCTTGCTGGCCGTGGGTGCTGTTCATCACCATCTGCTCCGCCAGAAGCTGCGGCTGCAGTGCTCTCTGGTGGTGGATACGGCCCAGTGCTGGAGCACCCATCACATGGCCTGCCTGATCGGTTACGGCGCCAGTGCCGTCTGCCCCTGGCTCACCTGGGAGACCACCCGCCACTGGCTGGATCACCCCAAGACCAAGAAGCGGATCGAACAGGGCAAGTTGCCCGCCCTGGATGCCAATCAAGCCCAGGCCAACGTTCGTGAGTCGCTGGAGAACGGCCTGCGCAAGATTCTCTCCAAGATCGGAATTTCATTGCTGGCCAGCTACCACGGCGCTCAGATCTTTGAAGCGATCGGCTTGGGAGCGGATGTGGTGGAGTCCGCCTTCACCGGAACGACCAGCCGTGTTGCCGGCATGACGTTGGCCGAGCTGGCGAACGAAACGCTCTCGATGCACGCCAAGGCTTTCCCTGAGCTCAACCGCAGCAAGCTCGAATTCATGGGCTTCGTTCAGTACCGCAGTGGTGCTGAGTACCACCGCAACAATCCCGAGCTGTCGAAGGCGCTCCACAAGGCGGTGGCTCAGGGCCCTGGTTACGACCACTTCTCCACTTACCAGGCCTTGTTGGAGAACCGACCGGTGATGGCCCTGCGGGACCTGCTGGAGTTCAAGTTGGCTCCTATCCCAGTGCCCCTGGATCAGGTGGAGAGCGTCGAGAGCATCTGCACCCGCTTCTGCACGGGCGGCATGAGCCTGGGCGCTTTGTCCCGCGAAGCCCATGAAGTGTTGGCCGTGGCGATGAATCGCATCGGCGGCAAGAGCAACAGCGGTGAAGGCGGCGAAGACCCTGCCCGCTTCCAGATCCTCAAGGATGTGGATGGCGAGGGCCGTTCCGCTTCATTCCCCAGCATTGGTGGTTTGCGCAATGGGGACACCGCCTGCTCGGCAATCAAGCAGGTGGCTTCAGGTCGTTTCGGTGTGACGGCGGAATACCTGCGCAGCGGCAAGCAGCTGGAGATCAAGGTGGCCCAGGGCGCCAAGCCCGGGGAAGGTGGTCAGCTGCCAGGGCCCAAGGTCGACAAGTACATCGCCTGGTTGCGCAACAGCAAGCCAGGTGTGGCCTTGATTTCACCGCCGCCACACCACGACATCTATTCGATTGAAGACCTGGCGCAGTTGATCCATGACCTGCATCAGGTGCATCCCGCTGCTCCCGTGAGCGTGAAGCTGGTGGCCGAGATCGGGATTGGCACCATCGCTGCGGGTGTGGCCAAGGCCAACGCCGATGTGATCCAGATCTCCGGTCACGACGGTGGCACCGGTGCCTCTCCCCTGAGTTCGATCAAGCACGCCGGCAGCCCCTGGGAACTGGGCCTCACCGAGGTGCATCGTTCCCTGGTGGAAAACGGTTTGCGCGATCGGGTTCTGTTGCGCGCCGACGGAGGTTTGAAAACAGGCTGGGATGTGGTGATCGCTGCCCTTCTGGGGGCGGAGGAATACGGCTTCGGCTCGATCGCAATGATCGCCGAGGGCTGCGTCATGGCTCGCGTTTGTCACACCAACAACTGCCCTGTGGGTGTGGCCACGCAGAAGGAGAACCTGCGCAAGCGTTTCACCGGCATTCCTGAGCATGTCGTCAATTTCTTCTGGTACGTCGCCGAGGAAGTGCGTCAGCTGATGAGCCTGCTCGGCGTCACCCGCCTCGAGGAGCTGATCGGTCGCACCGATCTGCTCCAGGCCCGCTCGGTTGATCTGGCCAAGACCAAGGGTGTGGATCTCTCCAGCCTGCTGGCCCCGATCAGCGGTGCCGAAGATCGCTCCTGGCTTCGCCACAGCGACGAGGCCCACGGCAATGGACCGATCCTTGAGGATCAGCTCCTGGCTGACGCTGAGCTGATGGCTGCCCTGGAGAACCACGGTTCCATCAGCCGCAGCATCGAGATCATCAACACCGATCGCAGTGTTTGTGCCCGTCTGGCCGGTGAAATCGCCCAGCGCCATGGCAACCGCGGCTTCAAGGGACAGCTCGATCTCACCTTCCGGGGTGCGGCAGGCCAGAGCTTCGGGGCCTTCCTGGTGCAGGGCATGCAGGTTCGTCTGGAAGGCGAAGCCAACGACTACGTGGGCAAGGGCATGAACAGTGGTTGCATCACCCTGGTGCCATCAGACGGTTGTGCATCTCCCGGTGACCAGGTGATCCTCGGCAACACCTGTCTTTACGGGGCCACCGGCGGTGAGTTGTTTGCCCATGGCCGGGCTGGTGAGCGCTTCGGTGTTCGCAACAGCGGCGCCCGCACAGTTGTGGAGGGAGCTGGTGACCACTGCTGTGAGTACATGACCGGTGGCGTCGTCGTTGTTCTCGGCAGCACCGGCCGCAATGTCGGCGCTGGTATGACCGGTGGAGTGACCTTCCTGCTGGATCAGGAGGGGCGTGTCGCTCCTCGGGTGAACCCTGAGATTGTTGAGGTCTGCACCATCACCACCCATGAGCAGGAGTCGCTGCTGAAGGGTCTGCTGGAACGGCATGTGGCGCTCACGGGAAGTGAGAAGGCTGCTGCTCTCCTGGCCGATTGGTCTGTGGCGAAGGGTCGCTTCAAGGTGTTGGTCCCCCCCAGTGAGCGGGAGGCGATGGGATTGGCTGACAAGCAGGCTGTTGCGGCCTAGCGCCGTCCCCAGTCCGTGGCCTGGTTCGTCAAGACCGAAACCTTCACGGCCGTCGCCGCCGCTCTCTCCGTTGAGCAGCGGAGACCCACCCTGGAGGCTCACCGCCATTGGGTTTCAGAGGAAGCTGCAGCAGGCCGCCGTCTACGCAGCGGCTACCTGGTGGATGGCGATCGGCGTCCGGGCGGCGGGGGTTTGTTGATCTTTGAAGCGTCGTCCTATGCCGATGCCCTGGCGTGGGTGCAGAACGACCCGATGATCCGCGATGGCCTCGTGGATTGGCAGGTGCAGGAATGGATCCCCGTCAGCGGGGATGGCTGGCCATGAGCCGTTGCACTTCGCCGGCGTGGTAGCTGCTGCGGGTGAGTGGTGTGCTTACCACCTGGAGGAAGCCCAGCTCCTTTTCTCCCACTGTTCTGTAGGTCTCGAATTGCTCCGGGGTGACAAAGCGGTCGACGGCCAGGTGCTTGGGGCCAGGTGAGAGGTACTGACCGATGGTGACGATGTCGACCTTGTGTTTGCGCAGATCCCGGAGCGTCTCGATCACCTCTTCATCGGTTTCCCCGAGCCCCACCATCAGGCCCGACTTGCTGTAAGCCTTGGGCCATTGGTCCCGCACCCGTTGCAGCAGCTCGAGGGAGCGTTCATAGATGCCCTGGGGCCGCGCCAGGCGGTACATCCGCGGCACCGTTTCAATGTTGTGGTTCAGCACGTGGGGGGCGGCGGCCATCACCGTTGCCAGGGCATCCCAGTTGCCGCAGAAGTCGGGGATCAGCAGCTCAATCGTGGTGAGCGGTGAGCGTTGCTTCACCTGTTCGATGCAGGCCACGAACTGGGACGCTCCACCATCGGCGAGATCGTCGCGGTTCACTGAGGTGATCACCACGTGCTTGAGGCCCAGACGGGCCACTGCCTCCCCAAGCCGTTGTGGCTCGGTGGGATCGAGCTCGCGCACGCTCTTGTCGAAGTCGATGTCGCAGTAGGGGCAGGCGCGGGTGCAGCCGGGCCCCATGATCAAAAACGTGGCGGTGCCGCCTGCAAAGCATTCGCCGATGTTGGGGCAACTTGCCTCCTGGCAGACCGTGTTCAGGTTCAAGTCCAGCAGCAGGTCGGCCACGGCGCCGATTCGCTCGCGCTGCGGAGCCTTAACGCGCAACCACTCCGGCTTGAGCACGGCGAAGCATCTTCAATCCATGACCCTAGTCGCTGCTGAGATCTGCCTGGATTTCGCTTCACTGCGATCTTTTAAGATTGCAGAGCCGGGATGTGGCGCAGTTTGGTAGCGCACTTCGTTCGGGACGAAGGGGCCGCAGGTTCGAATCCTGTCATCCCGATTCTTGGTTTGCATGGCATTGCCTGGTCTTGATGGAGGCCTGAGCTAGGCCGAAAAAGACTTGGCGCTCATTGGAGACTCGCCCCGGGGTAGCCCCGCGGCGTCACCATCCAGCCATCCTCTGCACGGCTGCTGCTGTTCCCGATCAGAACCAGCGTGAGCATGTCCACGGATTCCGGCTTCAAGCGCTCAAGGCTCGTGAGCTCACGGGATTCCTCTGCGCGGCCCAGCTGCCGCGCCAGCGTCACCGGGGTTGTGGGGGGGCGGTGTTTCAGCAGGATTTCCTTGGCGTGTCCCAGCTGCCAGTCCCGGCCCTTGGAGCGTGGGTTGTACAGAGCGAGCACAAAATCTCCAGCGGCGGCGGCCTCCAGTCGCTTTTCAATCACGGCCCATGGCGTGAGGCGATCGCTGAGGCTTACGCAGCAGAAGTCATGCATCAGTGGCGCTCCGGCCCGGGCGGCGGCCAGCTGGAAGGCTGAAATGCCGGGATGCACCGCGAAGCTGGGCCTCTCCTGCTCGGGTTGCTGAAGCAGCAGGTCCAGAGCCAATCCCGCCATGCCGTAGATGCCGCTGTCGCCGGAGGAGATCAGAGCAACCTTGGCCCCTTGTTGGGCCAAGCGCAGCGCTTCGGCACAGCGGTCCCATTCCCGGGTGAGCTGGCCATCGAATCGGACCTGATCCGGCCGGCGCAGGGGCTCCAGAAGATCGAGGTAGAGGCTGTAGCCAACCCAGGCGCAGCAACGGGAGAGGGCCGCTTTGGCGTCTCCGCTGAGCAGGGACAGATCCCCTGGGCCACTGCCCACCAGGTGCAGTTCGCCCCTCTCTGGCGCGTGGGGGAGGGCCGCCTCGGCAATGGCCACCGTCACGGCACCCTGCTCCCCTGTTGCCGGACGGCTGATTCGCTTGGGCTGGATCAGATGGCCTTGTTCGCCCGCAGCCAGCAAGGCCGCTGCCTCAGCCACCGACGCAGTCCCCATTTCCTGGCGCACCACTTCGGAGGGATTGGGCACGTCGATGGATGCAAGTGCTTGCTCCGCAAAGGTTCGGAACGGCCATGCACGGGTCTGGCTCAGATGCTGCAGGGCCGGTTCATCGGATTTCCGCGCTGCGCTGGCGATGCCGGCGATCGCCTCCTCCGCCAGTCCTGCTGTTGCCAAGGCCTCGGCAATGGCCTTCTCCACCAGCGAAACACTGGTGTTGCGCTCACAGCCGATGCCGATCCAGAGCGTGGCTGGATGCCACTGGCAATCACCCCGACGGCGCGCTCCGATCACTAGATCAGCGGCGTCTGGCACACCCTTGGGATCGATGTTGTGCAGTAAGGGATGGCCTTCAGGGCCACGCCAGGTGGTGGATCCACTGCTCTGGTGAACGCTGATGCTGGATCCCTGGGATTGCCGCACCATCAGATCGCGCCAATGGGCCACCGATCCGCTGCGTTTCCAGCCCCAGCCCTCCCCAAAGGCATCCAGGGGGAGACGTCCTTCATGGGCGCATGCGCCCGTGATCACCGCCTGCCCGCCGAGATCCATGGCGATTTCCCGGGCGCGTTGTTCGGCCCCTGCGGAATGGCTTCCCAACAGCGGAATGATGAATTCTCCTTTCGGGTCAAGCACCAGAACGGCTGGATCCTTCTCCTTGCCTTGGATCCGAGCTGCAATCAGGCGCGTCACTGCTCCTACGGCGCCCACGAACAAAACAACGTTCTCTGCCCTCCAGTGCCCATCAAGGGCGGTGCTGATGTCTTGATCGGCTGGCTTGATCCGGTCGATGTGGCCGCGCAGCAGCAAACGCTCCAACAGCGGCATGGCGCTGGGGCTCAGTCCTAGGCCCAGAGCGGGAGCGGCAGATGTGGGGTTCAGGGCAGGAAATCCGGATCAGGGCTTGCGCAAGCGCCCATCGCTGTTGAGCAACTCACGGGCTGATCCTCCCAGGCTGCTGCTTGGCTTCAGCTTGGGTTCCTCGTCGGCTGGCTGCTGAGGCTCCGCCGGCTCCTTCGGGGAGGGAGTGGGAGGAGTGGGCCGAGCAGGTTCTGCTTTGGATGGCTGTTCAGCAGGTGGCTGCTCAGCAAGCGGCTGTTCAACAAGGGGTGGCTCAGGATCCTGCTCTTCGTTTTCCTCTGGTGCCGCGGGCTGGGGGGTGGCCTCGGGCTTGGTTTCAACCTCGTCCTTGACGACGTCCTCGGCTTTGAGCTCAGCCTGAGGAAGGTCTCGGGGCTGTTCTGTCTTCGCCTGTTTTTTCTCCTCAGTCTTTTGAGGAGGCTCTGGCGAGGATTCGACCACTTCCACAACGTCAGGCTCAGGGGAGCCGCTCAAGCGCGCGAGCTGGCTTTCGGTGAGGCGTGGGCGCATCCAGCCCGGCTTGGCGCCGGATGGGGCTTTCAGATGAATCAGCTGATTGTTGAAGACAGGTGTAATTGGCTCGCCCAGCCCATTCAGCAGTTCCATCTGAATGTCGTGGCTGCCTGAGCTGTTCGATCCTTTGAGCCAAAGGGCTTCCTGGTGATCAACCAAAAAGCTGTCCCCATCAATGCTGATGCGGAGTCGCCAGCGTCCATCGCCCTCCCGCAGGTTTTGCAGCGGAGCGTTCCAGATCAGCCAATCCACCAACAGGGGTTGGAGGCCCTGCTCTCCGGCTGGTGAGACAGGGACCAGCCAGGGGGCATCACGTTCGGGTTGTGTGCCCTGCAGTTTTTGCCAGAGGTGCACGCGTCCCTGGACTGAGGCTCCCGGTGCTTGAACGGCTTCTCCCCAGGGGTAAGCGGCCCAGGCGCTGAACCGGTGACTGCCCGCCTCCAGGTCATCGATGCGGACCTTCAGGCGGTTTCCATCGCTTTCGCTCAGTCGTAGGGGAGCGCGGTTGTCGATTTGGAGCACCACATGGGGCCCCAGGCCCAATTCGGGGTCGCTGCTTAGGGGCCAGTCGTCGATTTCGAAACGCAGCTCAAGGGCGTCAGAAGAAACGATGCTGTCGTTGCTTGGATCGATCAGCCGCAGGGAGGGGCGGTGCTGTTGCAGGTTCTGGCGCAGCTGTTGCACTGCCCCTGGAGGAGCCACTTCCTGGAGCTTCCCGCTGGGGGCTGAACTCGGCAGCGGTTTGGCAGCGGAACCTGCATCGCGATTGAAGAATCCAGGGCGCGCATGAACAGGTAAGCCGGCACCAAGAAGCAGCACTGCTGCCAGCAGAACAGCCCATATCGACTTCAGGCCAGGGCGACGCATCGGGCATGAACAGATCCAATCATTCTGAACAATCCGCCCTTCACTGTCAGAGTTTTAGTTATTTAGGAAGGAAATATGCGTGAAATTGTATTGCTTACTGCCTGAGATCTTTGTTGTTTCGCTGATTCTCAGCCTTCTGCAGACGCCTGTCGCTGACTGGCTCGCCACGGGATTGAACCTTTGTAACTCAGGGCCCTTTAACCCCCTTCTCCGCCCCTATGCTTCCGCCAGCGGTCCCCTCTTTGGGGCCCCAGCTTCAGTGCAGACAAGGGGTTTCGACCCCTTTGCAGTACTGACGCCCGAACGCCGATTCCTTGCGAATCCTTGTTCGGGGCCCCGATTGGCTTCGGCCCTTCGGAGGGGTGGCCCACCACCTCGAAACCCGTCCCTCGAGGAACGACTCGATGACCATCAGCCCACCTGAGCGTGGGAGTGACGCGAAAAGCCAGGTCGAGAAGGTTGACAATCCAGCAACCTTCGAGCTGTTCGGTAAGCCCGGACACTTCGACCGAGCTCTCGCGAAAGGTCCCAAAACCACCACCTGGGTTTGGAACCTTCACGCCAACGCTCACGACTTCGACGCTCACACGAGCGACCTTCAAGAGGTCTCTCGGCGGATCTTCTCCGCCCATTTCGGCCACCTGGCCGTCATCTTCATCTGGCTCAGCGGTGCCTTCTTCCATGGCGCCCGCTTCTCCAACTATTCCGGTTGGCTTGCTGATCCCACCCATGTGAAGCCAAGCGCCCAGCAGGTCTGGGCCGTCTTCGGCCAAGAAGTCCTCAACGGCGACATGGGTGCCGGTTTCCAAGGCATCCAAATCACCTCAGGCCTCTTCCAGATGTGGCGGGCCTGGGGCATCACCAGCGAAACCCAGCTCATGGCTCTGGCCATCGGTGCCCTGGTGATGGCCGGCCTCATGCTCAACGCTGGTGTTTTCCACTACCACAAGGCTGCGCCAAAGCTGGAGTGGTTCCAGAACGTTGAGTCGATGCTGAACCACCACCTGGCAGGTCTGCTGGGTCTCGGTTCACTGTCCTGGGCTGGTCACGTCATCCACGTGTCTGCCCCTGTAACCAAGTTGATGGATGCCATCGACGCCGGTCAACCGCTGGTGCTGAATGGCAAGACCATCGCTTCGGCTGCAGACATTCCGCTGCCCCACGAGTTCTTCAATCAGGACTTGCTGGCGCAGCTGTATCCCGGCTTCAGTGCTGGTGTCGGTGCCTTCTTCTCCGGCAACTGGGCTGCCTACAGCGATTTCCTCACCTTTAAGGGTGGTTTGAATCCTGTAACGGGAAGCCTCTGGATGACCGACATCGCCCATCACCATGTGGCGATTGCCGTGATGTTCATTGTTGCCGGTCACATGTACCGGACCAACTGGGGCATCGGTCACTCCATCAAGGAGATCCACGAAGGTCAGAAGGGTGATCCCCTGCTGTTCCCTGCCACCAACGGTCACGACGGTCTTTACGACTTCATGACCAATTCCTGGCATGCCCAGCTGGCGGTCAACCTTGCCATCGGCGGTTCAGTGAGCATCATCGTTGCTCAGCACATGTACGCGATGCCTCCGTATCCGTACCAAGCGATCGATTACCCCACCCAGATCGGGCTCTTCACCCATCACATCTGGATCGGCGGCTTCCTGATCGTTGGTGCCGGCGCTCACGCCGCCATCGCCATGGTTCGCGATTACGACCCCGCCAAGCACATCGACAACGTGCTGGATCGGGTGCTCAAGGCTCGCGACGCCATTATTAGTCACCTCAACTGGGTCTGCATCTGGCTCGGAGCCCACAGCTTCGGCCTGTACATCCACAACGACACCATGCGTGCCCTGGGTCGTCCCCAGGACATGTTCAGCGATTCGGCGATCTCCATTCAGCCGATCTTTGCTCAGTGGATTCAGAACGTGCACGCCGCAGCTGCTGGCAGCACAGCTCCCAACGCCCTCGCGGGTGTGAGCGAAGTGTTCAACGGTTCTGTTGTCGCCGTCGGCGGCAAGGTTGCCGCTGCTCCCATGCCGCTCGGCACCGCCGACTTCATGGTTCACCACATCCACGCCTTCACGATTCACGTGACGGTGCTGATCCTGCTGAAGGGTGTCCTGTACGCCCGTAGCTCACGCCTCATCCCTGATAAGGCCAACCTGGGCTTCCGCTTCTCCTGCGATGGTCCTGGTCGTGGTGGCACCTGCCAGGTTTCCGCTTGGGACCACGTGTTCCTGGGCCTGTTCTGGATGTACAACTCCCTGTCTGTTGTGATCTTCCACTTCTCCTGGAAGATGCAGAGCGACATCTGGGGAACGGTGAATGCCGACGGTTCCGTTGCGCACATCACCAACGGCAACTTTGCCCAAAGCGCCATCACCATCAATGGCTGGCTGCGTGACTTCCTGTGGGCTCAGGCCGTTCAGGTGATCAACAGCTATGGCTCGAACACGGCCGCCTACGGAATCATGTTCCTCGGCGCCCACTTCGTGTTCGCCTTCAGCCTGATGTTCCTCTTCAGCGGCCGCGGCTACTGGCAGGAACTGATTGAGTCCATCGTCTGGGCTCACAACAAGCTGAAGGTGGCTCCCGCCATCCAGCCCCGTGCTCTTTCCATCATCCAAGGCCGTGCCGTGGGTGTTGCCCATTACCTCTTGGGCGGAATTGCGACCACGTGGGCCTTCTTCCACGCCCACATTCTTGTGGTCGGCTGACCTCACCTGACCTCTCCCTCTAATGGCAACGAAATTCCCTTCGTTCAGCCAGGGTCTGGCCCAGGACCCGACAACCCGCCGTATTTGGTACGGGATCGCCACGGCTCACGACTTCGAGAGCCATGACGGAATGACGGAGGAGCGCCTCTACCAGAAGCTCTTCTCCACCCATTTCGGTCACCTCGCGATCATCGGCCTGTGGGTTTCGGGAAACCTGTTCCACATCGCCTGGCAGGGCAACTTCGAGCAGTGGGTCGCCGACCCCCTGCACGTGCGCCCCATCGCTCACGCAATCTGGGATCCCCACTTCGGTCAAGGCGCCATTGACGCCTTCACACAAGCGGGCGCTTCCTCCCCGGTGAACATCGCCTACTCAGGCCTTTATCACTGGTTCTACACAATCGGCATGAAGACCAATGCCGAGCTGTATCAGGGTTCCATCTTCATGATGATCCTGTCGGCTTGGGCCCTCTTCGCCGGCTGGTTGCACCTGCAGCCCAAGTTCCGTCCCTCCCTGGCCTGGTTCAAAAACGCTGAATCGCGTCTGAACCACCACCTGGCTGTTCTCTTCGGCTTCAGCTCCATCGCCTGGACCGGTCACCTGGTTCACGTTGCGATCCCTGAAGCCCGCGGACAGCACGTTGGTTGGGACAACTTCCTCAACGTTCTGCCTCACCCCGCCGGTCTTGGACCCTTCTTCACCGGCAACTGGGGTGTGTACGCCGAAAACCCCGATTCTCTGAATCAGGTCTTCGGTAGTTCCGAAGGTGCCGGCACAGCCATCCTCACCTTCCTCGGTGGGTTCCACCCTCAGACAGAAGCCCTCTGGCTGACGGACATCGCCCACCACCACCTGGCCATCGGTTGCCTCTTCGTGATCGCCGGCCACATGTACCGGACCAACTTCGGTATCGGTCACTCCATCAAGGAGATCCTCGAAACCCACAACCCCCCGAAGGGCACCCCCGGTGACCTCGGCGCTGGTCACAAGGGTCTCTACGACACCATCAACAACAGCCTGCACTTCCAGCTCGGTCTGGCTCTCGCCTCCCTCGGCGTGGTCACCAGCCTCGTGGCGCAGCACATGTACTCGATGCCGTCGTACGCCTTCATCGCGAAGGACTACACGACTCAGGCAGCCCTGTATACCCACCACCAGTACATCGCCATCGCGCTGATGTGTGGTGCCTTCGCCCACGGTGCGATCTTCTTCATCCGTGACTACGACCCCGAAGCCAACAAGGACAACGTCCTGGCTCGGATGCTCGAGCACAAGGAAGCGATCATCAGCCACCTGAGCTGGGTCTCCCTGTTCCTCGGTTTCCACACCCTCGGCCTCTACGTCCACAACGATGTGGTCGTTGCCTTCGGTACCCCCGAGAAGCAGATCCTGGTTGAGCCCGTGTTCGCCCAGTTCGTTCAGGCCGCCTCTGGTAAGGCCATGTACGGAATGGACGTGCTGCTCTCCAACGCATCCAGCTCCGCCAGCCTTGCTGCCCAGAACATTCCTGGTGAGCACTACTGGCTGGACGCGATCAATGGCAACACCGATGTGTTCCTGCCCATCGGCCCTGGTGACTTCCTGGTTCACCACGCCATTGCTTTGGGTCTGCACACCACCACCCTGATCCTTGTGAAGGGTGCCCTGGATGCCCGAGGCTCCAAGCTGATGCCCGACAAGAAGGACTTCGGCTACTCCTTCCCCTGCGACGGCCCCGGCCGTGGCGGCACCTGCGACATCTCTGCCTGGGACGCCTTCTACCTGGCTGTCTTCTGGGCTCTGAACACCGTGGGTTGGCTGACCTTCTACTGGCACTGGAAGCACCTGGCCATCTGGTCCGGCAACGTGGCCCAGTTCAACGAATCCAGCACCTACCTGATGGGCTGGTTCCGCGACTACCTGTGGCTCAACTCCTCCCAGTTGATCAATGGCTACAACCCGTTCGGCAGCAACAACCTCGCCGTCTGGGCTTGGATGTTCCTCTTCGGACACCTGGTTTGGGCCACCGGCTTCATGTTCCTGATCTCCTGGCGGGGTTACTGGCAGGAACTGATCGAGACCATCGTCTGGGCTCACCAGCGCAGCCCCATCGCCAACATGATGGGTTACCGCGACAAGCCTGTGGCACTGTCCATTGTTCAGGCCCGTGTCGTCGGCTTGGCTCACTTCACGGTTGGCTATGTCCTGACGTACGCCGCCTTCCTGATTGCCTCGACTTCAGGGAAATTCGGTTGATTCCTTCCTGAATTAACCCGCGACGAGTCGTTCCTCGTTTCAAACGTCCCCATCCGGTTCGCCGGGTGGGGATTTTTGTTGTCTGTGCTTCGCAGTGGTTCTGTTGGACCGCGTTGTTGTTCTCGTCTTGCTTGGGGCCTTCTCTAGCCTCAGGCCTCGATCGGGATCGGGCTGAACGTGGGCGAATGGGAGCACCTGCAGCGCAACGTTGGTGAGTGGCGCGGCTGGTTCGACAGCCTGGATCGGACACTTCAACGCACCAAGCGTCAGCCCTCCCTGCTCACGCTCGAACCGGCCCCCTCCGGTGTTCCACTCAATCTGACCCTGCTGCTCTGGCCTGAGGGAGCGGGATCGAGTTCTCCCCATCAACCGCCTACCGGCGAGCCTGAAAAGCGGATCGTTCAATGCTTCACGCGGCTGGATCCCGACATGGGGGTCTTCGGCACCGGCAGTTTTTCAAGGGGGACGCTGCACCGCTCCACCTGGACCAAGCTCTATGCCGAGTTCGGGTTCTTGCATGAGCAACGCCGTCATCGCTTGGTGCTGCTTTGGGATGGTGTGGGGCAATTGGATCGGATTGTGCTGATCCGTGAGTTCCTCGCCGGAAGTTCAGCCCTGGAACGTCCACCCCTCGAGCCAGATCAGCTGATCGGCGACTGGCGCTGCGACCACCCTTCGCCAGGGGACAACATCTGTTTTGCCGCAGGCGATCTTGATCGCTGGATCTTTTTGCCGGATGGAGGCGCTTTTCTGGCGCCGGCCCAGATTGATCCGCACCAGCCCTTCAACATCGAAGCGCTTTGGCTGTCGAGTGCAATGCGACTCGAGCGCATTTCACGTCGCTATTCAGAACACGGTGCCCTCAGCTCGGTGAACCATCAATTGCTCACCCGTTGAGCCTGGGTTGGCTACGGGGTGTTGCTTAAGTCAGCCCGGCCCCTGTTGCTGAAGGCAATGTCGAGAGTGCGCAGATAGGTGTGCAGGCCGGCATCCTGAATGGGCAGCACGTAGGCGTCGGCGCCGGATTCGTTGTGGTGGGAGTGCCAGTACCCCGGCGGGGTTACGAAGGCTGCGCCGGCTGCCCAGTCTTCCCGGTGCCCATTGCGGATCATTCCGTTCTCATCCAGCTCGGTGCCGATCATCGTGTAGCAACCCGGTTGGCAGGCCACCGCAAAATCAAGGGCGATTGACTGGTGTCGGTGGGGCCGCTGCACCTGGCCTGCGGGGAGGATTCCCAACATGGCCCAGAGGGTGTGGGTGACGGTGCGCGTCTGAGGGAAGGCGTTGTTTCCCAACAGCACACTCACGCGATTGGCGTTGGCTCCGCGGGGATTGCTGGCGATGGCATCCAACTGCGCGCGAGCATCCTCATGGCTGTAGAAGCAGGGTTCGAACACCGGTTTCACGGTGCTCACCCCCAGATAACGAAGTAAGGGGGCATCGTGCACCCAATACAGGCCTGCATGGGTGTCGCTGCTGTGAATGGCTTCACCGCCCGCCGGAAGCACGAACGTGTCTCCCTCGCTCCAGTGAAAAACCTGACCGCAGGCTTCAGTTTGCCCATGGCCTCGGGCCACGAAGAACAGCTGACTGGTCGCATCCGCATGGGTGCGCAGGGATCCATGATCCAGACGGATGAAGTTGCCGCAGAGCGATGGACCGGTGGCCGGACCTTCGCAGTGCAAGTCGGCACTCAAATCAAGAGGTTGCAGGGCCGTTCCGGCTTGATCAAAAAAACTGGCCGAAAAGCTGCGGTAGGGGATCGTGCTGATCAGCCCCTGTTGCAGGGGATTGGCTGCTGAGGCGTAATCGAAGAACTGCGCCTGGGAACTGGTTGCCGTTGTCGCCCGTGGGGTGATGGTCATCGTTCCCTCCAGCAGCAGAACCATTGGATCGAGATCGCACCCTACGCGGTGGGCCTTCGTTCGCGTTTCAGCATCAGATAGACGGCAGGGACGGCGAAGAGGGACAGCAACGAGGCCACCAGCAGTCCGCTGAACACCACGGTGCCAATGCTGACCCTGCTGGCGGCTCCCGTGCCCTGGGCAAACAGAAGGGGCAGGAAACCCGCCAGGGATGTGACCGCTGTCAGCAGGATTGGGCGCATCCGGTTCACGGCTGCATCCACAACGGCCTCGCGCAGGGCCAGGCCTGCCGCCATCCGCTGGTTGGCGAATTCCACGATCAGAATTCCGTTCTTGGCCGCCAGGCTCACCAGCACCAGGAGTCCCATCTGGCCGTAAACATCAAGTGGAAGGCCTCGCAATTTCAAGCCGATCAGAGCTCCGAGCAGGGCCATCGGCACCGTGAGCAGGATGATCAACGGGTCAATAAAACTCTCGTAAAGAGCGGCCAGCAGCAGATAGACCACCGTCACGCCAAGGGCGAACAGCACCCAGGTCACCTGCCCAGCCCGTTGTTCCTCCAAAGCCAGGCCCGTGAAGGCCAGGCCGATGTTGCTGCCTCCAATGCGATCACCGGCCTGGGTGAGGGCATCGATGGCTTCACCGCTGCTCACCGTTGGCGCCGGGATGGCCGTGATCCGGATGGCCCGGTTGAGTCCGTAGTGGCGAATGTTGTTGACGCCCTCCTCGCGAGTCAGGTTGGCCACGCTGGCCACCGACACCAGCTCACCGCTGCGGTTGCGCACCATCAGCCCGGTGAGATCTTCCGGCCGACGTCGCTCGCTGCCTTCCAGTTGCAGAACAATCGAGCGGATTCGACCGTCGTCGTAGGTGTCATCGATGTAGCGGCCGCCGAAGGAGGTGCCGATCTCCCGCAGGGTTGCGCCGTAGTCGAGGTCGAGAGCAGCAAGTTGGTCGCGGTCGAGCTCCAGCCGCCAGCGGGGGAAGCTGGCATCAAAGCGGGAGCTCACCCGTTCAAATCGGTCCGTCGCCTTGGCCGTCTGGATGAAATTCTGGGCGACTTGGCCGAATTGCTCCAGGCTGAGTTGCCCTCCGCTGCGGTCCAGCAGTTCCAGCGAAAGTCCTGATTCACTGCTGAAGCCCCGCACGGTTGGTGGGGTGATCAGCACGACCCTGGCCTCACCAACCCGTTGCTGAATCTTGCGATTGAGACGGCGTTTGATGGCGTTGCTGCTCTGCTCTTTGCCAGGTCGATCCTTGAGTGGCTGGAGGCGCAGGTAAAACGAGCCACGGTCTTCTCCGCTCTGTCCGAAGGAGCTGCCGGCATAAAAGTTGCCGGTGCGCACCAGGGGCTCTTCGCTGACGACACGTCGGATGTCGTCCATCACGGCCACGCTGCGCTCAAGGCTGGCGCCATCGGGGAGGGTGAAGTAGCCGCGGATCTGGCCTTGGTCGTCATCGGGGATGAACGCCGTTGGCATCACCGCCAAGCCTGAGGCCGTGATGACAAGGCCGCTCAGCAGCACAAGGCCGATGCGTCGCTTGTGCTGCAGCCAGTGCTCGAGTTGTTTTGCGTATTGAGATTGCAGGGTTTGCATGCCCTGCCGAAGCCAACTGCTGAGCTTGCCGATGGCCCCCGGAAGACGGCCGCCCCCTGGGCCCAACACCCTGGCGCAAGCCATTGGGGTGAAGCTGAGCGCATTCAGGGTGGAGAACAGGATCGCTCCGCTGATGGCCAGGGCGATCGGTTGATAGAGGCGTCCGATCGATCCAGGAATGAGCAGCACGGGGAGGAACACGGCTGCCAGCACCAATGAGGTGGCCACAACGGCCGTCGCCAGCTCAGCCATGGCGTCTTCGGCCGCCTGTTCGGGGGGTCTGCCCCGTTCGATGCGTCCGGCAATGTCTTCACTCACGACGATGGCGTCATCCACAACGATCCCGGTGGCCAGCACCAGGCCAAACAGGATCAGGCTGTTGAGATTGGAACCGCTCAGTTTCACCAGGCTGAGGCTTCCCACCAGCGCCACCGGCACGGCAAGGCCAGGGATCAGGGCGAGACGCCAGCGGCCCAGAAACAGCACCAGCACCACCAGCACCAGCAGCACGGCATCGCGCAAGGTGATGAAGGTGCGATCGAGGTTGGCCTGAACCGTGTCGGCCACATCCACGATCATTGAGACCTCGATGCCCGGGGGAAAGCTCGCTTCCAACTGCTTCAGCTTGCGCTTGATCGCCCTGCTCACCTCCAGGGCATTGGCCCCATCGCGCTGGTAGATCCCCACGGCCACCGAACGCTCGCCAGCCAGATTCATGGCCTCGCGTCCGTAGTTGCGCTGGCCGAGGGCAACCCGTCCCACATCCTTCAGGCGCAGCAGCCCGCCGTTCTCGAACCGGCGCAAGACGAGATTCTCGAAATCCGATTGGCTGCGAAGACGCCCTTCCGCTTCCACCGGAAGGCTCAGCACTTGGCCCTTTGGAACTGGGGCAGCCCCGATGCTGCCAACGGCAGCCAAAACGTTCTGTTCAGCCAGGGCTCGGCTGACATCGCCAAGGGTGAGGTTGGTCTGTTCGAGGCGTTGCGGATCCAACCAGAGGCGATAAGAGAGTTCACTGCTGCCGAAGATCCGCACATCACCGATGCCTGGTGTGCTGAGCAGCGCGTCTCGAAGGGTCTGGTCCAGCCAGCCCGTGAGAAAGGTGGGGACGTATTGATCCGGCGGGTGGCTGAACCCCAGGATCGTCAACAGGTCTTCCGAGGAGCGCCGCACCTGGAGCCCCTGGCGCGTCACGGCCTGGGGCAGACGGCGGCTGGCCAGGTTCACCTCGTTCTGAACCTTGATCGCATTCAGCTCGGGATCACCCGCGTTGAAGCGCAACGAGATGCTGGCGCCGCCCTGCCTGCTGGTTGAACTGATGCTTTCGACCCCTTCCAGGCCATTCAGCTGTTGTTCCAACACCCGGGTCACGCTCTGCTCCACCACCTCCGGTGAAGCCGCCGGGAAGCTGGCGCTCACACTCACGCGGGTGGGAGCGAGGGGCGGAAGATCCTCCAGTCCCAGGCCGAACAACGCCGTGCAGCCCGCCAAAAGGATCAGCAGGCTGCAGACGACCGTCAGAACCGGCCGCCGAAGAAACGGCTGGGAGATCGACCGCACCGGGGCGTCTCAAATATGAATGAATCCTGCCAGGAAAAATCCCCCGATCGCCTGGAATCAGGCAACCGGGGGATGAATAGTTTTTGTCAGAGGGTTCAGTGAACTGCTTCAGCCGACGCTCCAGACACCAGCAGCGATCTTGAACAGTTCCTGCACGTGAACGGTGTTGCAGAGGAACCAGGCGAAAACGGCACCGCCGCAACCACCCAGCCAGAACCCACTGGTGAAGTCAGCCCAACCGGTGCGGGTGAACAGGTCGGCGGGGGGATTCTCAACCGTCACATCTGCAGGGGGGATGTTGGGTTGCTTGCCGGGCTGGTTGTAGAGCAGGAACAGCAGGCTGAGGATGTGCACGGCGCCAATGGCAGCCAGCAGACCAGCGGTTTGCTGGTACTCCGTGGCACGCAGGGGACCACAGATGGTGAAGGGGCCGTAGAGCAGATAACCGAAGGCTGCACCAGTTTCCAGACCCCGGAAGTTTGGGGAAATTCCGGGGCGGTACAGGGGCAGGTTGTTGATCAGGCCCTTGATGAAATAGCCGCTGTTGACGGGTGTCGCAAGGTTGCCGACGCAGGGATCAGCAGCAGGAGTGACGGTCATGAGGTACGAGTGCTGAGGGGTTGAAACGGTCCGCAGGTCGCGGTCACTCGGCAGCGGTGATCACTCGACCAACAAGGACGATGAACACTGCGGGGAACACGATTCCGGTGATGGGCACGAAAATCGCAGGCAGCCAGGCAGCAGCGAAATCTCCAGTCATGTCGAGGCCAAAAGCTTCGCAGCTACTGTAAGTAGGACCGTTCTGACGGCCTGCTTTAGGCCCCGACGGCGACATAAAAGTTCAATCCGCATGCAGAACGTTCTCCTCCCCGGTGCCGTCGTGCTGCTCACGGTGGTGCTCTGGTTGCGCAGGAAGCCGGTGAAGCCGATGCTTTCCAGCACGGATGCCAGCCGTGTCGCACAGATCAATCGTGCCCAGTTGGAACTGGTGATTGAGCCCGCTGCTGATGGGGAATCCGCCGATGCTTCCCTGGAGTCCTGGACGGCGCCGAGCAGTCCCTTGGAGCGTCTTGCCCTGGAGCGTCGTCTCAAGGCTGATATGGAGGCTGGACCCGAGGAGCGTTTGCGCGCTGTTCGTTTGGCCGCCCGATGGGGACACCGTTCGGCGCTGCCCCTGCTGCGCCAGGCCCTGCGTGACAGCGATGCGCGTGTGGTGGAAGCAGCTGCCGCTGCGATCGCACCGTTCCGCGGCGCGCCGGCCGCTGCCCCGATCCGTCAGCCGGCTAGGCCGCCGCGCAATGTTTCGCGGATGCGATAAATCGGGCGATCCTGGCTTTCGTGGTAGGTGCGGATCAGCAGTTCGCCCAGCAGTCCGAAGCAGAACAATTGAATGCCAGCCAAGCCAAGCACCACCGCCAGGGTGAGCAGTGGGCGATTGGCAATGTCGCCTCCCATCACCTTGATCACAAGGAGATAGGTGCTGGTGATCAGGCTGGCGGCGATGGCCAGCAGCCCCCCGAAGCCGAACACGTACATCGGCCGGGTCAGAAAACGCTTCATGAACCAGACGGTGAGCAGATCCATCAGCACACGGAAGGTGCGATCGATCCCGTACTTGCTGCTCCCGAACTGACGCGCCCGGTGGTTCACCTTCACTTCGGTGATCCGTGCACCCTCGATGAAGGCCAGGGCGGGAAGAAAGCGATGCAGCTCCCCGTAGAGCCGCATGTCTGAGAGCACCTCGCGGCGGTAGGCCTTGAGGGAGCAGCCATAGTCATGCAGCCGCACACCGGTTACCCGGCCGATCAAGCGGTTGGCGATCCGGGAAGGAAGTTTGCGCTGGAGGGCGGCGTCCTGGCGCTGATGGCGCCAGCCACTGACGAGGTCGTACCCCTCTCGCAGTTTGGCCAGCAGCATGGGGATGTCGGCGGGATCGTTCTGCAGATCTCCATCGAGGCTGACGATCACCTCTCCGCCAGCCACATCAAACCCAGCCGCCATGGCTGCGGTCTGGCCATAGTTCTTGCGCAGCAGCACAGCCACCACTTCGGGCACTTCGGCGCTGAGCTTGGCCAGCACGTTCGCGGTGCGGTCGCTGGATCCGTCGTCGACCAGAACCAGCTCAAACGCCTCATCGGTTGGACGCAGCGCTGAAAGAAGCTGCTCAACCAGATGAGGCAGGCTTTCCTCCTCGTTGAACAGTGGCACCACCACCGAGAGATTCAGGGGTGTACTCATGCCGGTCGCGCTGTGAGTCGCTCAACTTAAGCAGGGGCCCGGTTCATCCGGCAGCCAGCGTCAGGAGAGATGCGATCCGTCATGGCAACGCACCACACGGCCTGCGCCGCGGAATTCAGCCCTGTAGTGGCAAGCCACCGGGTCTTGATCGCTGCTGTGCAAGCTGTCGATGCCGATCCCATTGCGCCCATGGTCCTGGCCTGAGCTGTGGCGGTAGCGGCCCTCGCCGAGATGGATCCCCACATGGGTGCAACGCCGCCGTGTGCCAAAAAACAGCAGATCTCCAGGGCGCAGCAGGCTGTGATCGTCGGGCAGAGCTGCAACAGGTTGGCAGAACCGCTCCTGTTGATAGGCATCTCGCGGAATCCAAATGCCCTGGCTGGCGAAGGCCATCTGCATCAGACCGGAACAATCCATGTCCGGTTCTGTGGTGCCTCCCCAGAGGTAGACATTGGGGCGCTGCTGGGCGGTTTCGCTCCAGGCGAGCACGCTGGGCAGGCGTCGTTCAATCTCCGTCGCGCTCAGCGGCGACGGTCGCCAGGCTGCGCATCGCTCAGCTCGCCCCAGAACCGCCTCGAGTTCGAGCCAGCAGCGGTAGCCATCCTCCAGCAGCTGAACAGCGATCCTCTTGGGCTGCCTCTCCAGAATGCGAAAACGGCGTCCATGACAGGCCTGGGTGGTCAGACTCGCGCCGTCAGATCGCAAATAACCATTCACGTCAGCGCACAGCTGCCAACTGGAGCCTGTCTGAATCAGGTCCGGGGCCAGCAGGGTGCCTAACGTCGCCATGGCCCAATCGAATCGCTATGGCGTTCTACCGTCCCGATCCCGCAATGGCGGCTCGGCTTGAGGCGGCCCTCGATGGGCTCGATGCCGAAGGTCGCCCGGGGCTGCGCAACAGCCTGGCGATCACCTGGGTGCTGTACGACGACGCTGCACCGGAGGCGGGTCAAGGCCGTGGTGCTTCCTGGAACCAGGACCGGATCCTCTATCCGGCCAGCGTGGTGAAGCTGTTCTATGCCGTCGCCGTTGAGCAGTGGCTGCAACGGGACCTGATCCCTGAGAGCGACGAATTGCGGCGCGCGATGCGCGACATGATCGCTGATTCCAGCAACGATGCCACGGGACTTGTGGTGGATCTGCTCACAGGCACCACCAGCGGCCCTGCCCTCCATGGCGAACGCTGGGAGCTTTGGACGCAGCAGCGTCGCTTGATCAATGGCTGGTTGCAGAGCCTGGCCTGGCCGGAACTTGAGGCGGTGAATTGCTGCCAGAAGACCTGGGGTGATGGTCCCTATGGCCGGGAGAAAATGTTCTATGGGGCCGACAACGGCAACCGCAATGGCTTGTCCACGGTTGCGACAGCCCGGATGCTGGAGGCGGTGATGACCGGTGCGGTGGTATCTCCACCGGCCTGTCGTCGGCTGCAGGGTCTGTTGCGGCGCTCGCTCGATCAAAAGCAGCGTCGCGCTGATCCTGAAAACCAGGTGGATGGCTTCCTCGGCGAAGGCCTACCTGAGGACGCTCTGCTGTGGAGCAAGGCCGGCTGGATGAGTCAGGCCCGTCATGACGCCGCCTGGTTCCAGGCGTCTGAACAGCAGCTGCCCAGCTTGCTGGTGGTGTTCACCACGGGGCCTGATCGCGCCAGGGACGCAGCTCTTTTGCCGGAGCTGGCACGGCAACTCAACCTGTTCACCAGATCAGAGGAGCTGGTGGATTGAGTTGATTGACTTGGAACGGAGAGGGAGTCATTCGGAGTGGTCCGAAATGCACTGGTATGAGACGCCTTGAGGCAGGTTTGACCCCTTTATTGCCCAAATCCACCAACACATCCACCAACACGGGGTCTGCGCTCGGATGAGACGGGATGAGAGGAGTTCATCCCGCCCCGATGCGTTGGTCCATCCACTTGGTGATGTCGGACTCCAACCAGACGACGGAGTTCGCACCAATGGAGATTTGCTTGGGGAAGGTGCCCTCTCTCATCCATCGGTAGATGGTGGGGCGACTGACGCCGACGCGACGGATGACCTCTGAGATACGGAGGAAGCGGCGTTGAGCTCGATCGCCTGATGGCATGAGAGAGGAAAGGAGAGCCCTGATGACAGAGCTCTCCTCCTTGGGAAGCCAGAGCTGAGTAGCTGTTCTTAGCCCTCTGCGCTCGTCGGTTCAGAGGATGCCTTGGGTCATGTCAGCGA
>NZ_UCNU01000006.1:0-99754 GCF_900474085.1 Synechococcus sp. UW86 | reverse complement strand
ACACGGCAGAGGTCTGTCCTGGTGGTGATGTGGTTCTTGAGAGCACCTGTCGATCTCTTACCCGTGATGTGTCCGGGCATTACGTCGAAACCCTCTCCATACACATCACCAACCTCCTCTCTTTTCTCCAACTGTTTGGGGAAAGGGGTGGGACAGGTGGGACAACACCATCCATTTACTTTCCATCCAATGACCACGATCAACATCGACCCCAGGACCGAGACCCTGTTCGCCAAGCGAGCTTTCCTCGCAGCGCACATCGTTGAGCTGCAAGCGAAAGCCTTGGAACTGGAAGGGTTCGTCGAGGGCCTTGAGTCCACAGTTCAAGAATTTGAACTCGAAGACGAGGAGGCCGAAAAGAGCGCCAAATACCTTGGCAGTGGCCGCTGGGAATACCGCGACTCCTTTATCGAGGGGGTGTGGGTGATGCCCATCGGCGAGTACGAGTTCTTGGCGATGAGCGACTTGCACGAACGTCAGTTCCAGACGTTCAGCCAGGCCACGACGTGGCTCGACGGCGTTTACGCCGGAGCTGAAGAATGTGCTGACCTCAGCCAGACGAGAGGAGCAGGAACGCGACGCAACTGATTTGACAGTCGCAACCTGATTACGACGCTTCCCCGGCCCCTTGCGCCCCAGTGGATCTGGGGGCCTTCTTTCGTAATTTCAATTGCGCATGAAAAAGCCGGGTGCAGTTCCCCCCGCAACCCGGCTTCGACGCAATCAGTCGTTTATGTAGCTGGACTTAGCCCGTCCCGTATTGACTCTGTTCTGGCTCAACTGTTCAGCTGAATACATGAGCTGACTGGCGCATTGACTCAGGGGGCGTCATCACCACCACATCTGTCCAAGGGCTTGAGCAGTCAGGGGTTGCTGACCCTGAGTATTTCTACTCGCTAGTCAGCTGCCTGTAGTTCCTTATGGTTCTCCAGTCTTCTGTTCCGTAGGCCCCCTTTCAACAGCATTAGGCAATGCGCCTCCGCTTTTGGAAACGCCAATCGATGACTGACCACACCCTCAGCATCTCCGCCGCACTGCGTGAAGCACAGTTGCAGCGTCTTGAGGCTTCTCTGGCTTCAAAGTCAGCAGCCAAGCCTGAGCCTCAAGTCGAGGCCCCAAAAGACAAGGACGAATCAGTTCGCGACTGAGAGTTACGGTCGCTCTTCAGCCCTTGATCAGCACGGCATATTGAGGACATCCAGCTCCGGCTGATGTTCTCTGAATACTTGTTGTGGAGGCGCTTGTCTCGATAGTTCTGGGCGTCTTGCTCGCCTGGTTCACCACCCGGCTGATCATTTGGTTTTTCAGCCCTGATCGGTATCGGCGAGATCGCAGTTCAGAAGATGGATGACCGCCTAAAGGTCGCTCTTAGTGCGACGGTCATCGCGGCGATCTTCGCTTTTGGGGCCGGTGGGAACTGGTTGGTTTTCCTTGTCCTCACCTCTATGGCAATCCTTGTGACCTGGGAGTTCGGCTAAGAAGCAGATGAAAACCCTTCTCCTGCTTTTGGTTATTGCGGCATCCATCTGGGCTGGAATTGCTCTGGACCGAGCTGGTTGGAAGTACCGGAAGCAGCTTTGGCAATTTCAAGGGGCCGCTACTGGCCTCGTTGCGGGATACCTACTGGGCCGTTCCAGGCTGATCTGAGTTCTCAACGCCGTCTTTGGGAACGCAAATTAATCACCGTGTTGATGGCGGCCAAAGTGACCAGACAGGTGAGGCAAAAATCCTTGTAATCCATGCGGGCATTGCACAAGCCCCGCAGGCTGCCAGATCAGCGCCGGTTGCCATAACGGCAGTTGAGACGGCCGATGACTCCCGCGAGTACTGCTAACTTCAAAACGTCTGACGAAACATCCCCGCTATGGCGGGTCTGAGGACATTCGCACTAATCCGAACACCTCGTGCCGCCCCATAGGCGGGTTGATTTCTAATGCGCAAACAATTTGGTTCCGACGGCCTCGGCACCACCCAAAGCCACTCGGCTCGGACGTTTTCGCCTGCTCGCTTGAGCGGGATCCTCCTTATCCCTTGTCTCGCTCTGTCTGCAATCGCGCTGTACCAGAGTGAGGGTCAAGCTCAATCCTTTCTGCAACGTCGCATTCAACGGAGAATGCAAGAACGACAGTTGCAAGAGGAAGCGAAGCTGACTGAAAGCCAAAAGCAGCAGCTTTTCCAAGTGAGGCGCGATTGGTTTCTCAGCAGCTATGAGAAGAGACTCGCCTTGTTCCAGTCAACTCAGGCTTGCCTGAAGGATGCTCAGACTTTTCAGGACGGCAAGGAGTGCAGGTCAAAACGACGGCAGGCAGGGCGACAGCTTCTTGAAGAAGGTCGCCAAGTCATGAATGCCGAGCGTCAGCGTTTAGGTCTCTCGCCTTTGCCGACTGGCTTGCCGCTGTCGTTCTGATGGGTAGTGACTCCCTCTCTAATGGCATCGGCACAGACGAGAGCCAACTGGATTGGACCCCATGGTCCGTCACAGAGGACGTCGCTCTTGACGGGACTTGCTCAAAGCGAAAGCGGGCTTTTTTCAAATCAGCCTTGCCACGTCTTTTGACATTCCTAGAAAGATCCGCTCGTCATGCTCATCCCAAGCCAGCGCCATGGCACATCACCACTGGTGTTTGTGCTGTGGATGAGGTTGCTGACCATGTGATGGAGATGAACTGGTCTGGTTGGTGGTTTCGCCATATGTGCAGAGCCGCCGACATCCTCAAGATTCCCTGTCCTGACCAGCGTTTTATGGATGATCAACGACCTTGGAACAGTTGGGGGGAAGTTATTGACCTCAAGCTGGAGCACCAGATTGCTCGGCCAGATGGGGATGGTGAGGAGCTGATTTCTCGCGATTGGGAGTTGCCGCCCTTTTACCTCGGCAATCGCTTCCCTCGCAAAAAAGAGAATGTCTGCGAATGCAGCATTCCCCTTCCAGAGGAATCAGTTGCTCTCGCGCAGCTTGCTGAACAAGCCAGCCAGTGCGACTCACCAGAGGACTTGGAGATTCCTGCTGTCTTGCAGAAATTTTTCTAAGGACAAGCACGTCAAACCCAACATCAGATGGTCGGTGCCCACAAGGCAATGAGCGTTAAGGCTGATTGCCTTGTGCGTGCCCGCTGACGAGAGTGAGTCCATCGAGATCGGAGGCGTCAATGAAAGACGACGGTCCAACCGAGCAGGTTTTAGAAGTCGCCTGACCTTTCGAGCATCTGCTCCACGAGTTTTCTCACCATCCATGGGCTTGCCCTAAATCCCGGCACCATCACTGCCGGGGGGCACTCAACACTGAGTCAGAAGGTCCATTACATGGAACCTTGGCCCCAGGAGCTTGAAAGGCCCGACACTTCGCCCGACGCCAGAAATGGCATACGGCATGGCCCCTGTTCCGTCATCACAGGGGTGTCGGAAGCGAGCAATAGGAGAGGTCACCCCATTCCTGTCGTAGGTGGGCTGGCCTCTCATCCCCTGATCACATCGCGGGTTAAAGATGCACAAGCGAGCGAGCTAGGCCGTCTCTTCCACCTGGGAGGGGCGGCCTTCCTCTTTCCGTGAATGCAGTGCTGCAGCCGGGCAATACGTAAACACAGTTGAGGGTCAGCGCCGGTGGTGGTGGTTTGAGTGACCACGGAAGCCCTTCTGATCAGCGCCCAACGCCATCATTCGATTCAGCGCCGTAATGGCACCGACAGCTGCTGAATACTGTCCTGCATTTTCTGCCTTGCGGGCGATGCGCTCGAGTCGTCCCACCTGCTGGAAAAGCAAGTCCCGCTGATCGATCTCCTCAGATCCATAGCAAGCGTCCAACCAGTCCTTGTGAGCCGCGGCGACGACATCACGAGCCTGTCTCCGGGAGCACCCCCATGTTTTGGCAGTAAAGGCGGTTAATTCGCTGAGACCCATTCCGGCGTCTATCTGCCGCGCCGCCCAGGAGAATCGATTTCACCCTGTCGCGGTGTACCTGGAGACCCTGGTCAAGGCTCCCGATCTAGACCCCATCGACCTGGATGAAATCGGCAGCTACTGGGGGGTCCAGGACGATCAGCTGTCGTGCCGGATGCTTCGGGTGATGCTGCTGGGAGCCGTTGCCCGCATCTACGACCCAGGCACCAAATTCGACACCATGGTGGTGTTCAAAGGTGAGCAGGGGAGAGGCAAATCAACCTCGCTCCGCAAGTTGTTTGGGCCGCAGTGGCTGGTCGATACCCAGCAGCCGAAGCACAAGGATCAGCTGCTCGTTCTGCACAGATGCTGGTGCTACGAGGCGGCGGAGCTGGACTACCTGACCAGCCGCAAGGAATCGGGGCTAATCAAGGGCCTGCTGAGTTCAGCGGTGGACACCTTCATCGCACCATATGGGCGGTTTATCGAGGCCCATCCGCGCCGATCAATCATGGTCGGCACCTGCAACCGAGACGACTTCCTCAGGGATGCCACCGGCCACCGGCGCTTCCTCGTTATCGAGACGGGCCAGATCGATTGTGACCGGATTGAGGCTGATCGCGACCGCATCTGGCGTGCCGCTGTTCTGGCCTATCGGGAGGGGGAGCCTGCTTTCCTGTCAGCAGCAGACCAGGAAGCCAGCAACCGGAGAAACAAGAGCTTCGAGCTGGAGAATCCGTTCGAGGCAACCGTTGGCCACTGGCTCCGCTTTGGCAAAGGCGGCGATCAGTTCACCCTCGATGAGTGCCTGGCAGGCATCGAACGGTGCAACCTTCAGGCGCCCGATCGCCACCTCGTCAAAGAGGCGCTGAAGGAGCACGGCTGCAAGCCGCCCAGAGGGCAGGTTCGCCGCAACGGCGTGAAGGTCAGGCTGTGGACTCACTACCGAGCCACCTCGGCAGCCTCACCCTCTACAGGGGGGCATGAGGCGCCTCAATCAGCAGGGACAGCAGAGGATCCGGGCGATTTGTCTCATGCCTCTCCTCCTTTTAGAGAAAGGAGTGAAGTACAAAAAACAGGGGGGCATCAACAGTCCCTGCCCGTTTGTGCGGAAAAGGGCGAGGCGCCGAGACAACAGCCCAAACCCCCTGTGGGATCTGGGTTCGACGTTGACTCGGGCGATTGGAAGCCTGAGCCTGAGACAAATCCCGCCGCTCAATCGAGACTGCCAGCACTGAGCACTGACCACTGCTCCAGTTGCAGGAGCTTGATGCCATCAGATCCATTGTCAACGCAGGCATCGATCACCTAACAAAGGCTCATGTGGCATAACGCAGCCAAACCCTTCAACCATCTCCAGGCTGGGGCATTGATTACCTAGCAGCGCTTAATGAAGAGATATCAATCGCCGCGGCCAGACTCCCATAAAATGCAAGTCAATAAATACATCTTCTTACCCCTATTTTCATAGCCAACCCTAAGGAAAAATGAACGACAAACAAGCCGCATCATCCTGGAGAGCAGAGTATTTGGAGATGAAGACTGGCCTGAAGGAATCACAAATCCGATTACTAAAGGAAGGTCCAACCCAACTAGCGCAGGCATGGCTGCTCCAAGCCATGCACAACGACTACAAAAAGATGAAGGGGATTAGGGAAAAGCATCCCAAGGAAAACAACGGACAATTACAGTCATCACTAAAGGATTTTTTTGAAAAAACCAAAGACTGATGAATCAATCAATCCTGAAACACCGCAAAAAATGCAGAAGAAATAAAAAAACTCCTTATGCTCTTTTTTATCCCAATGCTGCCCATCAAGGCAGGTGAGCCAGAGATCAAGTGCCCTGGATTGACTACTTATGAGATGAGGTTCTGCGCATCGCAGAGTTGGGAGCACTCCAACCAAGCACTGAAGGAACAGCTGACCCCAGAGACCCTTCAAAAATGGAATGCAGCAACACAAAAAGTCTGCGCTGCCGCTTATGCACCATACAGACAAGGAACGATCTATCCCCATATAGTTGTTGGATGCGATGACCGACTGAACCGAGTTCTATTAGAAGAACTCAGGGGCTTAAGCGAATGAATCCTTTGCTGTTCCTGCTTCTCATCACCCCTGCCGGCCTGACGGTGCCTCAAGAGCATGTACTCCCTGTCTTTGGGTGTGGAACAGGGTGTCGGGTAGAAACAGAACAGTTATCCCTGCCCGAGCAGATGCCTGACGGTTGGATCAAGGTCAAAGTCAGGCAAAGGACCTGGATCACCAGATGCGACTGGAGCACTACCCCACTCGAGTGCATTGCTGAACCTGCTTCGGGCAGAGCAGGTCCACCAGTTCAGGAACTTTGGTTATTTGCCAACTGCTCTGGGGAGAAGTTTGCCACCAGCAAGAGCCCAGACCGAAGCGATGCTTGGGACCAGGATGTCTTCTACAGAGAAGGGGAGTTTGCTGGATACCCGAAATATCAGACGGTTCATGGAAATCCCTTCATGCGGTGGGCGAAGTTATGTCCACTGGAAGCAAAAAAAGGAGAGCGCATTATCCAGAAGCAACAGCAGTCCTTCAGAGATTTTTTTTGACAAAGAGCAATGAAACCACTTCTATTGGCATTACCTCTGATCAAAGGAGCAGCAATGACGTTTGAATTGCAATGGGAGATCACTTAAATGCCAAACGATTCAAACCTCCGGCTCAAGGAACGTGCAGACGTGGTAGCTCGAACGGTATTGAGCCAGCAATCGTTTTATCAATCAGACCAATGCACCCAGAATCAGAAGCAGCTCCTAGAAACGATGGTTGGTGCGGCAATTTGGTACTTTCCCCAATCCGATGAGCTTTGGACCGGAGGGATCTCGGTTGAGGCGTTAAAAGCATTAGCCGAAAGCTCACAGCCGAAAAAAGTGAAGCTCACCAAAGACCACCGTTATCCACGCAAGGTGGCTGCTGCGGAACTATTTTTATTGAACTGGTCTGTCATTGAGGATCCAGCCAAAGAGGTTTTAAACCGCTATTTGAGTTGCTACGGCCAATACAACTTTGTTCTCCCTGAAGAGAACAAGCGCCTTGTCAAATATCAGAAAACCAAATCATTTATCTCGCCGGAACAGGCATATGAACAAGCCGGCATTCAACTTAAGCAGCTGTCGCGGCCGTTGCTTAGGGCTATTCAGTCCGGCGAAACTGAACTGGCAGCGCTTGTTCTCTCTGGAGACATCGATTGATGGCTGATCGGCTCGTAACCCCCTCCCAGCTATCTCTGTTCAGCCGAAGCCCGGTGATTGGTGCCTGGTGGGAAGAGGTACATGCCACAGACCCCAAGCGCGCTCCGCGTCCGGAGATCCAAGCGCTTGATGACTTGTTGTTTAAGGCAGGCCATGAGCATGAGCAGGTGCTGATTGCCAGGCTTGAGGCTGAAGACAAACAGGTGGCCCGGCTCGAGGGTGGGCAGAGCGAAGCCGACTACGAGGCGACCCGCGCAGCCATGCGCTCTGGTGCGGATTACATATGGCAGGCCTCGATGCACAACGATGAGATGCGGGGCTCCGCCGACCTGCTGGAGCGAATCGACAAACCATCTGCCCTTGGCGATTGGAGTTACATCCCGATCGAATGCAAGCTCTCCAGCCACTCCAAGCCGATCTACTTGGTTCAGGCCTGCGCCTATTGCGAACTGCTGACGCCAATCCTTGGGCAACGGCCGGAGCAGTTCAAGCTCTACCTCGGTGGCGCTCAGCTCAAGCCTTATCGCAGCTCCGAATTCTGGAGTTGGTATCAGCGCCTGCGGCAGCGCTATCGCGAGTTCAGAGCCGGGTTTGACCCCAACCAAGAACCGGATGATGCCCCCGGTGATCACGGGCCATGGGAGCCACACATTCAGAAACGGTTGGAGCGCGCGCGGGATCTGATCCTTGTGGCAGGGATGCGCCAGAGCCAGCGCAACAAGTTGCGGGCCGCTGGAATCAGCTCGATCGATGATCTGGCGTCATGCACTGAGGATCAGCGCGTGGCTGGCCTGGATTCGGCGATGTTTGCCCGGTTGCGTGAACAGGCACGCATGCAGATAGCTACGGCATCGCGGAATGATGACCGCCCTGCCTTCAAGGTGCGGCCGCAAGCGCAGCAGGCCAAGGGGCTGGACATGCTCCCAGCTCCAGATGCAGGGGACATCTGGTTTGACATGGAGGGGTTTCCCGATCCTGTGAGCGGGAAGAAGCTGGAGTACCTCTTTGGGGCCTGCTACCGCGATGAGGCAGGCAAGCTGCAATTTGCCGACTGGTGGGCCCACAGCTCCGAAGAGGAGAAGACAGCGTTTGATGGCTTTGTGCAGTGGGTGCAGCAACGGCGTGAGTGCCATCCCGATTTGCACGTCTACCACTACGCCAGCTACGAGAAGACCGCATTAGGCAAGTTGGCTTCACGCCATCAGATTCATCAGGCTGAGATTGATCAGTGGCTGCGCGATGAGCTGCTGGTGGACCTCTATCCGATCGTGCGCAACGGGCTGTTGATCGGAGCTCCCAGCTACTCGATCAAAAAAGTGGAGCGGCTCTATGGCCCCCCTCGCTCAGAAGAGGTGGAGAACGCCGCCGATTCGGTCGTGCAGTACGCCGAATGGAAAAAGGAGCCAGATCCAAAAATCCTCAAGGATCTGCGTGATTACAACGAAAAGGACTGTCAAGTCACTGAAGGACTCCATGAGTTTCTGCTGAAGCTTCCGGAAACACAGGAACGGAACCGCCGGGCCAACAAGTGGGGTACATCAGCTAAGGCGGCCGAGGAGTCCAAGCAGTCGAATCAGCAGGAGAAGGAACTTGAAGCCGCCGCGCGTCAATTGCGTGAAGAGTTGACCGTGCCGTTGTCTGATCCGGAAGTGACCGGGCCCCGCGGCTTTAGCTGCAAGTTGCAGAAATTGATTGCTCAGCTGATCGATTTCCACGAACGGGAAGGGAAGGTGGAGTGGTGGGAGTTTTTCAACCGGTTGCAGATGACTCCGGAGGAGCGACTGGATGACAGTGAGGTCATTGCTGGCGCTCAGCTCAAGGGAGTAGAGCCGATCAAGCGCTCGCTCGGGTTTTGCTACCGCTTCAATGCCGAACAGCCACTGAAGTTGTCAGCCAAAGAGGGCCGTCAATCCAGCTTCGCGGTGGTTCCGCTCAGCCCCAGTGGGGAGCGCCTGGTGCCGATGCCCCATCTCGTCTTGGCCGATGGCAAAGCCTGGGGTGCACCAGGCTTTTTGGATGACGACGCACCTGATCAGGTCACGCTCAAGGTCACCCAAGATGCCTTGGCCAAGGCCGTTGGTTGGTCGAGCGCCAACTTGCCGAAGCGGGCTGATCTGGTGCCTTTCCCGAAGTCGATTTATCGGCAGATGCTCAAGCATCTGGTGCGCCTAGCCCAGGGGTGGGTAGTCGAGCGCAAGCCTCTGCCGCCAGCTTTGCTTCATCTCCTGGAGCGGCAAACAATCCCCGAACTTATCCCGGTCAACGCCGAGATCCGTCGAAATCCCAAGGCCACGGCCTCAGCTCTTGCTGGTTTTCTGCAACAGACCAACGGCATCGGCTTGTCCTTGCAAGGCCCCCCGGGCACAGGCAAAACCACGGTGACTGGTGAACTGATTGCCCAGCTAGTGGCTTGTGGCCAGCGCGTGGCCGTGAGTTCCAACACCAATGAAGCGATCAACAACCTCCTACGCAAAGTTCAGGATCGTCTAGATGCCAAGAGTTCCTCAGCGCTTGTGGTGAAGGTGGCGAGTTCCTCTAGTGAGAAGGCTGATGTGAGAGCACTGGCTGGATCAAGAGCCCAGGCTCTGCAGGAGAAAAACATCTCATCGTCACCTGCCGTTCTCGGCGGCACGATCTTCACCTTCGTGAAGGAGGCCTATGACGAGACCCCCTTCGATTTATTGGTGATCGATGAGGCCGGCCAGGTATCGCTAAGCAATCTTCTTTACCTAAGCCGCATCGCCCGAAACATTCTGTTGGTGGGAGATCAGCAGCAGCTGTCACAACCAAATAGGGCGGCCCATCCCGATGACAGCGGCCTGAGTTGCCTTGACTACGTTATGGCCAACGAGCCGGTTGTTTCCAACGACCGCGGTGTATTTCTGGCGACGAGTTGGAGGATGCCACCATCTTTGACCCAAGTGGTTTCGAAACTGTTCTATGCAGGGGAACTACAACCGGCCACTGCCAATACCGCCAACCAGGTGAAGTGGTCAGGCCTAAGCCAGGGTCTGGTGTTTGAGCCGGTTCACCACAACGGCAACAGCACCGCCAGCGAAGAGGAGGTAGAGCGCATCGCTGCATTGGTGGATCAGCTGATTGGCCAAACCTATGAGCGCGCCCAGCTTGTGAATGGCGAGATGACGACCGTGAGTGGAAAGCTCGGCCAACAAGACATCTTGATCACCGCTCCGTACAACATGCAGGTGAACCGGCTCCAGAAGCGCATAGGCCACAAGGCCCGCATCGGCACCGTTGACAAGTTCCAGGGGCAAGAAGCCCCGGTGGCGATCCACTCGCTAACCGCCAGTGATGGGGAGAGCGCTCCGCGTGGCCTCGATTTCCTGCTCGACCCCAACCGGTTAAACGTGGCGATCAGCCGAGCCCAGTGCCTCTCGATCGTGGTGGGCTCCCCTCAGTTAGCGATAGGCATTAGCAACAGCATTGGGAATGTCCAACGGCTCAGTCTCTTGTGCAGCCTGATGGAAGCAAACTCAGCTCCCATGAGCCTGGAGGTTGGCGAATGACCCGCTTCATCCACACCGCCGATTGGCAGATCGGCAAGCCTTACCGCCAGATTGCTGATGAGCAGAAGCGCTTCAAGCTCCAGCAAGAGCGATTGACCGCCATCGGCCGTATCCGCGATGCCGCACGCATGCAAGGTGCTGCTTTTGTCGTGGTTGCAGGTGATCTCTTTGATTCGCCTACGCCCCCGACGACTGCGGTGCTCGAGGTCTTGGAAGCCATCGGTGAGATGGAGATCCCTGTTCTGGTGATTCCGGGCAATCACGACCATGGGGCCTTAGGAACCGTTTGGCACCGCGAAGATTTCCAGAGGCATCAGCGCCAAATGGCGCCCAACCTGAGGTTGCTGCTGGAGCGCGAGCCCGTAGAGCTGGATCAAGCGCTGCTTTTGCCTTGCCCGTTGCTGCGCAATCAGGACAGTGCCGATCCAACGCTCTGGCTTCGTTCCTTGGATTGGAACGGATTGGACACCTCGAAGCCGCGAATCGTTCTGGCCCATGGTGGCGTACACGGCTTTGGCGGCCGTGAATACGGGCTAGATGAAGAGGCGCAGGCGGGGGCCAACAACCTGATTGATCTCCCTTCGCTTCCCGAACAGGAAATCGACTACATCGCCCTCGGCGATTGGCACAACCTCAAGCAGGTCTCCGATCGCGCTTGGTATCCGGGCACTCCCGAGCCGGATCGCTTTGATCAAGGGGAAGACAACCAGCGCGGCCAGGTGCTTGCAGTGGAAGTCAGCCGCGGCTCTACTCCGGAAATCCAGACGATCCCGACTGGCCGGATTCGCTGGCACAACATTCGTTGTCGCTTCAACAGTGATGAAGATCTCGATCGCTTTGAGCGGCAGGTGGATGAGCTCACTGCTGGTCGAGTGGCGCGTGACTTGTTGCGCGTTGAAGTGAGCGGAAGCCTCAGCCTTGCCGGCCATCGTCGCTACGACCAGATCGTCTGCGATCTGGAGAATCGCTTGCTGCGGCTTCGCCTCAAAGGGGAGTGTCAGCAAGCCCCTGAGGCCACGGAATTGGAGCAACTCACCGGCCGTATGGAAGATCCATTGATCGCCCGGGTTGCCGAGCAACTGCAGGGCCGGCTGCAACGGGAAGAGGACCCTGACTCGGATCAGGCAGCTCTGGCTCGCACGGCCCTTTGCGAACTGTTCCGCTTCACCACCGTCTGATCAGCATGCGTCTTCTCAACTGCCAACTGCAGAACGTGAGGCTCCATGGAGATCTGAGCCTGGAGTTTTCGCCGCGAATCACCCTGATCGGTGGGGCGAATGAAACTGGAAAAAGCACCTTGGTGGAGGCGTTGCACCGGGCCCTGTTTCTGAAGGCAAAAGCCACGGGTGCACCGGTTGAAGCCTTGCAGTCCAGGCTGCATATGGGCCACCCCACCGTCAGTGTTGGGTTTGAAGCCAAAGGCGATACCTGGTCGTTGCGTAAACGCTTCAGCGGCAGCTCTGGCCAGGTGAGCCTGTCTGCGGCCTCCAGTGCTCAGTCACTGAATGGTGAAGTCGCGGAAGAAGTCTTGGCTGAATTGGTAGGCGTGAAAGAAACGCTGGGCAGCCGTCAGGCCTCAACGGTGTTACCCACCCGTTGGGCTCACCTCTGGGTGATGCAGGGTGCAGCAGGCGACAACTTCCTGGAGGCGGGCAAAGCCCATTACGACTTTGATGCGCTCCTGGCCCAACTGGAGCAGAGCGGTGGTGCGGTGGTTCAGCAATCGAGCCATGACCAGCGTGTTGCTCAGCGGGTTGAGGCTGCACTGGATGAGAACTTCACCAGCCGCGGCGTCAAGAAAAACTCGCCGCTGTGGCAACGCCAAGAAGAGTTGGAGCGGGCTGAGTTCGCTCTGGAGCGTGCCCTGGCCCGCCTCAGCGATTACGAGGAGGCCGGAATTGAATTGGCAGGGATCAGTGACGAACTGGAGACATTGCAGAGCCAAGAGCTCCCCGCCCTTGAGCAGCGCCGCCAGTTGATCACAGAGGGGGCTGCAGCCTCGGCCAAGTTGGATGCAGCCATTGAGCTGGCCTCTAAAGCGCTGGAACCCCTTCGCTTGCGGCACGACACTGCAACCAAGCAGTTGGCTGATGTTGATCAGTTGGCCGGCCAACTTCAGGGGTCGCAACAGCGTCTTGCAGACCTGCGGCAGAGCCAGGAGGGTGCTGAGGCCAAGGAGCAGGAATTGGAGCGCGCCCTTGAAACGAAACGGGAGGCAAGGCTGCGACTCAATGCCCAGAAGCAGCAGTTGGATCAGAGCAATCAGCTGCTCCAGCTTTTGGTGGAACGAGCACGTTTGAGTGAAAGCCGTAGTCGCCTGCAGAAGGAAATCGAGCAGTTGCGCTCCAGTGCCAAGCAACGCAGCGCATTGGAACAGCAACTGGCGGCTGGGCCAGTGATTGGACGGACTGAACTCGGCCGGCTTCGAGAGTTGCAGCAGGCCTGGCGTGATGCTGCAACGCGGCAGCAGGCCATGGCGGCCGGCGTTCGGGTTCTACGCGCGGATCAGCCGGTTCGGATCAACGGTGAGGCCATTGCCAGTGGCGATCAGCGACAACTCAGCTCAGTGTTCGAGTTGCAGGTTGGTGAGGGTGTGGCCTTGGAGATCACCCCAGGCGGTGGTGAAGCCCTGGGTGATTTGGATGGGCAAACCAATGCTGCCGAGGCGGCGGTCCAAACCTGCCTTGCTGAATTGGGAGCGACTTCACTGGAGAACGCGGAGCAGATCGCTGAGCAGCGCAGTGGGCTCGAGCAAAAATTGCTGGCTCTTGGCTTTGCCTCTCAACAGGATTCGGCTACTCAAGAGCAGGAGCTGCAACGCATCGAGCAACGCCTTGATGATCTCGCCCGGCAGGTGTCGGCTTTGGCATCCTCGCAGCAGGAGCTTGAGCGGGAGCAACAACTGCCAACGGCGTTGGATGGTCTTTTGGCTCTGCAGCAGGGTGTTGCGACCACCTTGACCCACACCACAGCAGCTGTCACTCAGGCGGAATCCGATCTCGATGAAGCGAGCTCGGCACTGGAGACTTTCAAGGCCAACACACGTGATGGCGCAAGCCAGTTGCAGGTGGCAGAAGCCGAATGCCTAGATCGCCAGAGCCGGCTGGATGCTCTGAATGAGGCACATGGCAGCCGGGGCGCTCAGCATGCACAGGTGGAGCAACTCGCGGAGCAGCGCCAACAGGCTGAGACTGATCTTGGCAAGCTGCATGCTGAACGAGCTGCCTTGGGGAGTGGCGATCAGGAGCAAGAGCTAGCGGATTTGCAGAGCCAAATCGATGCTCTGCAGCTCAAGATCGAAGGCGTATTGGATCGTCGTGGCGCTGCAAAACAACGCTGCGACAGCATCAGTAGCGAGGATCCCTATGGGGCTGTGGAACAGGCCAGGGTTCAGCATGAAGCAGCTGAACTCGACTACCAAAGCCTTAAGCGCGTCACCGACGCACATCGCCTGCTTCAGGAGCTGTTCACTGAGGCCCAGGCCGATCTTTCCAGCCGCTACAGCGAGCCATTGGCTCAATCCATCGGTTCATTCTTAAGGCCTCTGATCTCCGGTGGACCCGTGGCTCAGTTGAGTTACGACCAGGCCAAGGGGTTTGGTGGCCTGCAGTTGATGCGTGGTGGTGAGTTCTATGACTTCCACCAACTCAGTGGCGGCATGAAGGAACAGCTGGCTGCAGCGCTGCGGTTGTCCATAGCCGAAGTGCTCAAAGGCAGCCACGACGACTGCCTACCTTTGGTGTTCGATGACGCTTTCACCAACTCAGATCCCGAACGGGTTCAGATCGTGAAGCAGATGCTGGGCACGGCTGTGGATCATGGCTTGCAAGTCATCTTGTTGACCTGTGATCCTGGGGCCTATGGAGACTTTGCCGATCAGGCCATTGATTTGAATACATGAGTTGTAGATACGCAATCAACGCATAAACCATCTTCTGGGTATTTCCACGTTTTTGTCGCTTCCAGTCAATAAATTTCGATATCTTTCAGTATGAATTAAGAGCCATGAACGCAAGCCCAAAAGCAAAATTATATCTACATTAATACGAATATGGCATCTTGACGGCTTCAAGACCAATGCCTCTTGCCAAGAAAATGCAATGGAGGATTACGTTGCCTATGGCTTGTCCTGGAAGTATTTCAAACTGCTCTTTTCGGGCTTATGGCAGATATCCACGACCCCGGAGGCCGACCTATGGTTTTTTGGCATCTGTAATCATCTGCCTCCAGTCCTCAAGTCGATCGGCAAAGTCTTCGACCTGAACTTCATCTTCGTCATATTCTCCATCAGCATCGTAAGTCTGGATCATCAGGGTCTTTTCCGAATCATGTGTCACAAAATCACCGCCAAATGGATCTTTGTCTGACTCAGAATCGCAGGAAAATATTGGATAGCATCCGCACAGCCGACAGTATTCGAGATCACAAGACTCAAAGGCGTCGAAATCAATATCTCTTGAAGCGTTGTAATTAATCTCTGCAAGAATAATTAAAGCACCCGATGTTTTAGAGGGCATTTTGCTAAGCGACCAACCCTCGGGCAAATCATTTTTCAAGTCATCAATATCATAGTCTCCACTGTTGCAAAAAGGGGCATCGACAGCTTCTTCCTCAAACTTTTTATGCAGATTATCTATTAATTCGGCGTTGAGTTCATTTGGGTCATCAATTTCTACCGTGACATAAGAAATATTTGTAGACCGCAAGAAGTCAGGCGTTATTCCCGAGGACTTATTGAAACTATTTGGCAAATTTTCAAGAAGATCGACTGAAACCTCTCGATTAGGCCAATCCTCTTCACCATTGTAGTTGCTGTAGAGGATGTGTGTCTCACCATCCTTGATAGCGAAGAATGTTAACTGGGTATCATAACCTCGGTCTTCAACTTCACCCTCATACTCCTCAACATCTTCTCCACGAAATCTAAACCCAGTGATGATATTGAAGTCGGGATGGCCGTATAAACCATGTTCAATTTCTTCCGGAATGCGAACAGGAACAGAAATCTCTTCAAATTCATCTTCATCAAATCCACCCTCAGCGTTGAACTCAAATTCAATCGAGCACTTACTTAGCTTCATCACTACAACATAAATGCCATCTTCGTAAGTGCCATCTTCATCAACTTCAGGCCCGAGAACTGACTGATCAGTGTTATAGGTAATGGTTCCTTCGTTTCCGCAATCCCCCTCATCACCGCTATTAACAACACCATCACATTCAGCAAGCTGCCCATAGGAGTTATCTCCGATTTCACTCAACTCCTCGCTGAGCTCCTGATTGTCAATGCATATTCTTAATTCATCAATTTGCTCTTCAGAGAGCTGGCCAAACAACACATGGCCACCTGGCTCTGTTTTGATATAGATCGTTTTCTCTTCATCCTCATCTTGCTCGCCAGAACCTCTAAATTTTTTAAGGCTCTTCTTGGCAGCCTTGACAACATCATCATCGCTATCATTCTCAATTAAAATTTTCAGAATTTCCTCGCTGGAGCCAGAGTTTTGCGCGACTGCTTGACGCACAAGCCACTGGCCTGATCTTGACAGTATTTCTAATACTTGCGCTGGTGCTTGCTGCTGATTGAGCTTTTCAACTTTTTCATCTTCGTCAAGTTGTTTCCATTCGTCTGGCAGGGCTCGTTCTCGTACGGCTGATTGAACATCTTCATCACTATCATTCAATAGTTCGTCGAGAATCTCCTGCGACGTTCTTACGGATAGTGCGACTGCTTGTCTTATTCTCCAAGAGTGAGATTTGGAGAGGATAGAAATGACGCTGTCAGAAACTTCGTCACCTTTCAGTGCTGAAATCATCTCACCTTCGTCTAGCATTTTCCAAGACTCCGGCAAATCACGCTCTCTGATACCTGATTGAACGCTGTCATCACTATCTTCTTGTAGTGTTTTCAGCAAACGTTCTGGTGTGGTCGGATGCAGTGCGACAGCACGTCTAACATCTGAATCACGTGATTGAGCTAGTATTTCCAGAATTGCAAGTTCTGTTGATTCCTCACGCAGACGTTCTGCTTTATCCCAACCGCTCATGAAGCGCCAATCAACAGGCAGTCTCCTTTCAGTGGTAACAGCAACTTGAATATCTTCATCATCATCATCCTTGAGCTTTTCTAAAATAGATTCTGGTGCACTGGGGCTCCAGGCAACTGCTTGACGTATTCTCCAGTCCTCAGAACTTGCCAATAGATCAATAATTTCTGAGGATACATCGTCAGATTTCAGCGCTTCAATTCTGTCAACTCGACTCATATACCGCCATGACTTCGGTAGATCTCGATCACGAGTGGCATTACTAACGTCTGAGTCATAGTCATTTGAAAGAGTTTTCAGAACATCTTCAGGCGTGCTGTCATGCCAAGCCACGGCTTGTCGGACGGACCAATCGTCAAAGCTAGCCAGTACTCTAAGGACATCAATATCTACTTGCTCTAAATTCCGAAGCTTACTGACAAGCTGTTCACCGTCGAGGTCTTGCCAGTCGGCTGGCAAATCAATATCTTGTTGATCTACATTCTCCTCTACAGATGATTCATCGAAATCAGCATTCTTAGATGACATTGCATCACCCTTTGCAGTCAAAAGGGCCTCATAAAAGCCAGTAAAGTTCAAACGCTCGCCACCCCCATCTTTTGGGGAAGAGTAACCGCAAGCCCTAACAAGATCAGACTTAGCTACATCTCCTAATTCCTTTATTTTAGCCAAAAGCTCCGGCCCAGTTAAAGGTTGGTTTTGGTTATTTAAATTATCAACATGCTGAGAAGGCGAATCGTCAATAACTCGGGCCAAATCCGACAAACTTCCACCGTATTCAACAAAATCATCAACAATGCGAGGCAAATCAGTACGACTCTTGCAGTAAGGGACTGGATATTCATCAGGGCCATTAATCTCAATTATGTATTCACCAGGATCACCTTCAAAAGTGCCAAGATAAACAGTTTCATCTGCATTCCATATCTCAGCACCACCCTGCTGAAAATAAATCCAAAGCTTGTCAAAATCCAAGCCGGATACGGATTCAGCTTTTAACTTTTTATCAGGACTTTTAGTAGCATTAATTAGAGTTTTATCAGTAATATAGGCGTAAGCCAAAGGGAGAACAGCCAAGAAAAGCGCAGTCCTCGAAATTGTACTTCCAAATAAAATTATTAGAATTACCGCAAAGTAAAGCGAATTGACAAGCCAGTCCTGGCGGCCCCATGATGAGAAAAATGCCTGAGGAAATTTGTCCTTTTCAGAAATATATGGTCCAGCAATAGCAAGAAAAAGAACCACTAACAGTATCCACGAATGCGACAGAAGTGCAATCGCAAATACAGCCAAACTGCATATAGCCAAGGGACGCTTTTTAGCCCAATAAACTTTGAGCAAAACAATTAATACAACTTTATTAATTATAGACCCACGCAATGAGGAAATCTGCTTTTTAACAATTCTCAACCACTATGTGGATAGTAGGCTAGGCTGATCGGTGACACAAATTCCTAGGAAAATGATGGTTATTGTGGCATACATTCTTATTTGCTCGTCCTTGAGCCTTACATTATTGAGCACCCTTGGCAAAATAAGATCTCGGATAATTGGATACAATCTAGCGCGCTCATTTTATCTCGAGTTACTGAGGCGAAACTCGATAAATCAATGCTGGATTCCCACCAAAGGTGATCATTGCTAATATTCTGGAAGTGCATACATTATTTTCCCAATGTTCAAGTACATTGTGAGACTGGTGAGGAATGGAATCGGGTTTGACTACGAAGTGATGGCTAGAACTTCGTACGAGGCGAAAGAAACTGCCGAAAGATTTTATCCGGATCACGTAGCAGTAAGAGCCAATCGAAAAAATTAATCGCCAGTGCAAGCTATAAAATAAAACGTAAATAACGCCTGCAAAGGCTAAAAATTTATAATATAACTCCCAGTGTTTCACTAATAGCGTTAAGCATATCAAATTGAATCAAACTTGCCGAAAATAAACTACCTAACGATCTGACCTGTCATTGTAATCTCGAGAGTAGGTTCTATACTGCATATACCACAAACATAGTATCTAGAGAATTGATTATCTGAAAAGAATTGCCACCCATCTGGCATTTTTTTCGTAAGCCTGAAAAGCCTGAACATATCATTTTCATCTGCAGTCAGAATAGTGACCTTGTCAGACCAGTCCAGGATCTTTGCGATTTGAGCTGAATCATGCCTATTTTTTACAATCTCGCTACCTATCTCATTTGAGGGTATGGGGTGCTCATAGGTGAATTTATTTTTTTGAGATTTTATCCCTCTTCTAAGCTTTCCGTCTTTTAAAAATTTGTTCTTCAGAAGGTGTTCAAGGGAAACTTCTGTAGCAAGATAAGTTTCTTTGGCGAGGCTGTATTTAGCTATGTAATTCAAAAGTCCATATCTAATTGCATGGTCTACATACATCCTATCGAAATCTTTTGTTTGAACAATAGAACAAATGACTGAGAACAAATCTGTCTGAAGAGAGTTCATGTTTTATACCGAATAGACTCGACCCTCGACGTCAATTAAATACCAATCATTAGCTTTACCTTCGAGTTCGTGCTCGTCGAAATCGCCGAACTCGCCGTCCATAAAAGTAACTTCAGTCAAAGTAAAATCAAGGGCAGTTGGACCACTACCTATCTTCAATTCTGTTTTAAATATTTGATAGTTTCCTGGATCGTTGGCCTTGTCAGAGGGAGCCTCGACTGAACCCCAAATACCTTTGTAAGTCTCGACACAAATAGCCCAACATGTGCCTCGAGACACAGGATCCTCTGAACCCACGTTAATTTCAAAGCCAAGTTCTTCTAAGGTCTTATTTTCATTAATTTCGTTATCGTCTAATATGATTGAAGGCTCGAAAAGTGCTGCCACTTGATCACCCTCATCCATTCCATTCTCCAGGTCATCGTAATCTAGTTCGCCATTTTCTGATGCTTTGAAAAATTGGTTGAATTGATCTTCGTCATCCAGCTCATATATGCAGAGCATAATACCAGTTCCGTAAACTTTAATTTGAGAATTTTTCACTCAATTCGCTCTGATTGAACCATGAGCATATCACTAATAACTTACGATTTCAAGGAATCTTGCAGATGAAAAAGCCTACTAGAGGCCTATAGTTCGCTGATCACTGGTATTAGACAGTCATTCCACGATAGTCCGTTTCATAATCATGCATGGCGTCACCAATGCAGACTCCTTCGTAATCTCCAACTACATAGCTTGGCAAATTTGCATCATCAGTGGTGGTGTTGTCTTCTTCCCATTCAGACATCTCATCTTCATCCTCCCATGAAAAATCAAAATAAAGCGTCCTCTTAAGTATGAATGAGCCTGGTTTTTCGGAATTTTCTTTTACAAGACATTCTTCAATTCTGCAGACCATCTCGCCTGGGAAAGAGTCATCGCAGACATATGCGTCGGGGTTCTTGTGACACTCGATGATCTCATTTCTGTCGTCTTCACTAAGGGATGAAAAATCAACCTCAAGCACTTGGTCTACCTCGTGGGTTACTGAAGACATGTGATGAAGTAACTTGTTGTTAGATGAGTATGACATCATTTTACTTATTGGGTCAAGACATAAAAGTATTTAGACCGCCATTAATTTCCTACCAACGACTCCATCTTACTTGCAACTACTTGATAGAAAAAAGTGATCCCAAACGCCTTACAAAAAGTCAGTGAGATGATATTATGCGGAAATGCCTCACTAAATCAATGGCCAGGCTTGTTATCACGTTAGAAGATTTCTCAATCGAAAGAGCTCTTTCAGAGCACTCAGTTCACGACGGCATCTCATTCAGGCAACTTTTAGATGAAAATGGGCAGATATCAAACATCAAACTTTCTGATTGCCTAAACCCCTCGCTAGATGTCAACCAGCTTGACGGTGATGCAACTTACAATTTCGATGACTGTTACACCCAAAATCCTCCAAAGGCTATCTCAGTAAGCGTTAGCAACATACGCGAAAACTCGGAGGACAATACTATTATTTTCAACGCCACCTGGACTTTTGAAGATTTTAAAGCTAAAGATATTGAAGAGTGCTTATCAGACTTAAACAACTGGAAGAGCGATATTGGAACCTATGGATTGCAGATGAAGGAAGCTATACTGAAAAATTATGGGCTCCGCAATAATAGATTTTCATCGCCAGACGTCAAGGTAAGCATTGAATAAATCAGTTGGAATGCTGTATCTCGCCCAAAAGCCCCCCCCAGGGACATGATTGGCGGCTAATACATCTACAACTTTTAATTAGGCTCACCCCCCCCCTAGGTTGAAAAGCTTGTGCGAGAAATTAGTTGGCTACAAGCTTGTTCACAACAAACCAAATGTTCGACAAAGTCTATCGATAGCTCGTCAAAAAATTCCAAATTCCTGAGAAGTCTTGCAAGCAATCATTGTCAAATCCATCAGAACTCATTGATCCTTCCTGCAGCAATCTCAAATGCTCTTCTTTCAAGAGTATATCGTCACCTACCTCACTAATTTCAAAATATGCATCCCAATTGCTCATAAGGACTTCGTAGGCATGAGAATCATACTCTGTCCAAGTCAGGTCCTTTTCGACATCAATTTCATAAGGGGATTCTTTAGAATAATCTCTCGCACCTCTCCATTCATCCCCAGAACAATCACCATAATAAATTGTACCCCAATTTACAAAGTCTTGTTTGAACAAGAAATCAGATTGGACTCCACCACCGCTATATCCATAGCAAACAGAATATATTACTTTTTCGTCCCAATGCTCTCCTTCTGAATCAATTGCTGTAAATGCTTGCTGTATCAGCAAACATCTGGGATTTTTAGATCCATCTGTACAGTCAAAGAAAAACATGAGCTCGCCATATGGCTCGAGGCGATTGATTTCTTCTTGGCTCATTTTTAAAATTCAGTTTATCTACATACAGCAATACAATCGTCTACTGACGTACGACGTGGCCGCGATGGGAGTTGTAACCAGTACCGGTCATGTGATCGAGCTGACGGATACAAGCCACGACTGCTCCTGGATTGCTCTGCCTCATCGCTTGGCCAGCAGCGGCCATCAGTGTCTGAATTGACCACGACAGTAGCTCCTGCCGATCAATACCGGTCTTATCGATGTCAAGCTTGATTTGCTGCCAGGCTTTCTTCAGTAGCCGGTAGCCCTGCGCCCTAGAAACCCCCCACGTTTGTCTCGCGTATCCGAGACATTCAGTGTTCGAGGTGCCCTCTAAGAGCATTTCTTGGAGCCGATCAACACGATCGACGATGTCTGCTGCGGTGGCTCTAGCCATAACCGATCAACTCGTGCGAGCCGCTGAACTTGCCAAGACAGTGCTAGGCCAAGAAATCAACAGGGCGAAAGTCAGATTTTCTTGGATCGCCTTGAAATTCACGGGATTTCCGTACTTTCTGCTGGGCAGCAACCCTTTCGCACCTGGGATCTGCTCAATCCTGGCCTCTAGACGCCGAGCAGAAACCTCAGCATCCGACGCCTCTCGATAGGACTGATCAATAGCCTGATCTAGATCCATCATTCGCTGACCTGAACTGCAGTACGACGGCTTTGGGGATTGGACAGTGGGCAGCCCTGAGGGATCGAGGGGCAATCATCATCAATTGATTGTTTCTCAAATGCAGCTTCTTGCTGCAACTCCGAAAGCACCAATTCAGCAAAGATCGGAAGACTCCGTTTAGGCATCGATTAACTAAACTAAGAACACAGATCTTTCAGCTGTTGGTGTCGGTGATCCTCATGGGGCGGCTTGATGCACCGCCCCTATTTTATTGCCACGGAATAACGAAAGAAAGGGATCTATACCAGTAGCTACCTGGCTTCTGCCAACTTCTCCAAGACTCCCCGCACCTCACCAGCAGTCGTTTGTGCCCCCGGATGGGTCACTTAGGCCGAAAAAGGCCAGCCTCGGGTCACACCCAGGGTCACAGCGCCGAAGCCTCGGGAAGATCGCATCCGAGACTCCAGTGTTTGCAATGGTTGAAGGGGCCTTCCAGCCCCCATGAGTCATTTGGGTGATAGCACTGATGCCGGCTCAGCCGCAACGAGAGTTGCCACGAAAAAACCCAGTTCTATAAAGGTATTATTGAGAGCAGTCAGTTGCATTCAAAGACATGTAGAACTAATTTTATCCCGAGATTTATCCCGAATTGTGCCCCGGAAGTTGAAGAAGCAGCCATGGGAGAAGCGGCTGCAACAGCAGACAGGTGGTTTGCGTGGATGGGGCTTGTCCGAGCACTACGGGAAGGTGCGGCTGAAGCTGCAAATGCCACCAGGCAGCGATGTGGCAAGCGCTTCGGCAACGCTCCCTTATCCATGGGCTGAAAGCAGCAACCAACCCGTCAATGCCCTGCTGCTGAAGATCTACGGGCCGGTGATGGAAGGCGGCATAACCCTGAAGGCAGCTATCGCTGACGCACTCGCCATCAGCGACCACAAGAGCCAGGAAGTTGTGACTCCATGGCCGGGCATTGTTGCCGCCTTCAAGAAGCACAAACTCACACTCGACAACCGCATCGCTCCCAAGACATTCGAGGCCAGCTACGGGCGATACCTGAAAGTGGCCCTGCTGCACCTACAAGGGCGCAAAGCAGCCCAGACAGGCAAGGCGCTGATGGAGAAGGTGCTGACCCATCAGAGGATCAACCAGAAGCAAGGCAAAAAACACGGGGAAGAGCTCAAGCCTTGGATCGAGATGCCGAAAAGCCGGCTCGAGTGCTGCCTAGCACTGAAGAAGTTCCTGGAATACGCCGTCGCTGAACACAGGCAACCTCAATCATTCCTGGTCCCGGAGAAGGACTATCTGAAGATCCGCGGCGCAGATGCCAAAAGCAGGAAGAAGGCCGTCCTCACCGACGCCGAAGTGCTGGAGCTGATCCGGTTAATCCCAGAGACGTGGGCCAACGTCATCAAGATCTGCCGGGTGTTTGGTGTGCGCTCGTGGGAGGTGGCGTTCATCACCCGGGCCACCAACGATGACGGCGAACTCCAGCTCCGCGTCACCAAGGGCAAGACCTACAACACCCGCGGCGGGGTCAAGGAACAGACCGATCCCAGGTGGCTTGAGGCCGTGGCTGTCGACGGCACCACCTTCGATCTGGTGCAGAACTGGGACCAGCTCAAGCTCCCGCCCACCGTTTCCGGGAAGACCCTCGGGGCCGTCCTGCGGCGTCTGCCTTACTGGCAGCAGCTGATGGCCGAATATGAGGCCCGAGGCGAGTGGCTCCGGCCGTACTCACTGCGGGACACATTCAGCGTCCGGGCTCACGGGATCGTGAAGGACGACACCTTGATCGCCGCGGCCATGGGGCACACGGTGGAGGTGCATCACCGCAGCTACAGAACGACAGAGTGGAGAAGCGTTCGGACTGCCTTCGCTGAAGCGAGCTAATCACACAGCCTCAAGAGCCTTAGAAGGATGAGCTACTTCAAGTGCCCTTACTGCAGCTTCGATCCTGGCAGCCACGCCTGGTCGGGGGTGGCTCTGGCAAGCCATAAATGGGAAGCACACCAAATCCCTGGGAGAGCAACCTTTAACTCCGAAATCTTCTACTACCCCGACAAAAAGACTTGGGATGAGAGCCAGTCGAAGCTGAGAGAAGCGAGGCTCTACCCAGTGCTCACACTGCTTAAACAGTGGGCGAAAGAGGTTCGCAAAAACCTTGGCTTATCTAAGTCTCAGTTTTTCTGGCTCACCCTGGGCGTGGGTCTAATCGTGGGATACGCCTTGGCAGCCTTGTTCCACCGCTGAAAACAACTGGGTTGGACTGGGATTCCGAACAGGACGAAGACAGACTGGCGATGGCTCAACCAACCTGATGAACGAGGGCATCGTCTACGTCCTAACAAATCCCGCCATGCCGAAGATGGTGAAGATCGGAAAGACGGGCCGTGGGGTTGAGGCACGTCTAAACGACCTCTACACGACGGGCGTCCCTCTGCCGTTTGAGTGCGCCTACGCCGCAAGGGTGGCAGACATGGACAAGGTAGAGAAAGCCTTTCATAACGCTTTCGGGCCATACAGGGTTAACCCAAGACGAGAGTTTTTTGAGATTGACCCAGAGCAAGCGATTGGGCTGCTGGATTTGATGAAGCTGGAAGACTTGACTCCAGCAATGCAGGCTGAAGCCGAACAGGTAGACGTCCAGGCGAAAGCCTCCGCAGAGAAGCTCAAGCGTTCTCGACGGCCATCACTCAATTACATAGAAATGGGCATCCCCATAGGAAGCACCCTTCTTTATCAGGGCGATGGGGAGACCACTTGCACAGTTGCTGATGGCCGCAAGGTCTGCTTTCAAGGGAGAACTCTTTCCATCAGCAAGCTGACAGCGGAGCTGCGTCTTGATCCAGACCGGCCAATCCGTGGCCCTGCTCATTGGTCCTTCAACGGACGCCTTCTGAACGACTTATACGAGGAGACTTACGGGGACGACTAATGGCACGACTCAGCAAAAAGAAAGCAGTCACCATCCACCTAAGCGATGAGATGTCGGCAATGATTGACCGTAAGCGCAAAGAGTGGGGCCTGAGAAGTCGAGGAGAGGTTTTAGAGCACCTTCTCGGTTGGATGGTGGAACCAAGCAGAAAACAGAAATAGCAATGGCGACAGATAAAACCTTCCGAGGCAATGCGAGTCAATTCTTTGTTGCGGGAGAACTGTGCCGCCGGGGGTATTACGCCGTGGTCACCCTTGGCAATGCAGCCAACACCGACATCCTGTGCAGCAACGTCGCTGGCACCAAGTTCGTCCATATCCAGGTGAAGACGTACCTGCCTGGCAATAAGACCTGTTCCGTCGGGGTAAAGGCAGAGAAGGAGTATCAGGACAATTTTTTCTGGGTTCTGAGTGGCATCCCAGATCCAACTCAGGATGCAGAGTTCGAGTTCTATGTGATCCCCGCTGCCGTGATGTCAAGGGAGACCAGGGTGATGCATAAAAAATGGCTGGAAACACCTGGAAAGGACGGCCAGCCGCACAAGGACACAACCGTGCGGGTCACATTCATTCCACCAGCAACAAACCAATATTCATGGGATGCCAGCCCGTACAAAAACGCCTGGCACCTCATCGAAGAGAGGCTGGCGAATTAAGAGTCGGCGACCATTCCTAAACTCAATTAATAAATAAATTTTTTGACGCCATGCCTAGCCGAAGGCTGCGCCGCGCAATACCTCGCATTGATGCGCGGTTGAAGGGACCCCTCTCCGAGTGCGCCTGAGGCTGTCAAATCCAGTCAAAGAGAACTGCCATCTCTATTCAAGGCTGGAGAACCAAGGCCAAAATGGACCCACTGGGCTCTCATCCCAAATCAAGCCTCCCCTGACACCAAGGAGTTCTTAAGCAGCCCAGATGCGGAGCAATTTCACCCACATAGCTTCCTACGACAGGGCTCTCTTCAGGCTTAGCAGCAATGCGGAGCGCTATTTCCCTGGGGACCCCAACACAGCTCTGATCAAGCTTCGGCAATTTGGTGAGCTGCTGGCCCAGCAAGTGGCTTCACGCTTTGGGCTCTACACGGGCAGCGAGGAAACCCAACTCGAGTTGTTGCGCCGTTTGGAGAGCCATGGCGATTTAGAACGCGATGTGGCCGAGCTGTTCCACAACCTGCGTAAGGCAGGAAATGCCGCCACCCATAGCCTCGAGGGCGACCACAGCACTGCGCTGCAAAGCCTCAAGGTTGCTTGGCAACTCAGCCTTTGGTTTCACCGCACCTTCGGCCGAGACCCTAATTACCGCAGTGGCCCTTTTCAGCCCCCACAGCCTCCTGAGGCACAGCCATCGTCAGGGGATGAAGCACTCAGGCAAGAACTGAAAGCCCTGAAGCAGGGCTACGAACAAGCGCAAGCCAATGAAGCGGCCCTGATTCAGGCACTCCAAAAGCAAGCCCAGGAGCTGACTGCATCCTTGAGCCTGCAGCAGGAGTGGGAAAACCTCGCAGAAGAAAGCGAAGCCGAAAAAGCCAAACTCGCTGAGAGCCTGTCTGCCCTGCAAATTGCGGCGAGCCAACAACCACCGATTGCTCGTAAGCAGCTCAAGCAGGCCGCTAAACAAGCCACGGGCTTAATCCAGCTCGACGAGGCTGCAACTCGTGAGCTCATCGATGCGCAACTGCGGGAGGCCGGCTGGGAGTGCGACACCAAGCAACTCAGCTACGCCAAGGGCACCAGGCCAGAAGCCAACTGCAACAGGGCGATTGCCGAATGGCCCTGCAAAGGGGGCTATGCGGACTACGTGCTGTTTTTGGGGCTCACCCCAATCGCCGCAGTTGAGGCCAAACGAGCCAACAAAGACGTAGCGGGGGTACTCCCGCAAGCCGAGCGCTACTGCGAGACCTATGTGCCCGATGACCAAGGCAACGCGGCAGCCACCGCCGACATGGGCGGACCATTTCCAATCCCCTTTGCCTTCTCCTGCAATGGGCGCCCCTATCTGCCGCAGTTAAAGACCAAAAGCGGCATCTGGTTTCGCGATACCCGCAAAGACAGCAACCTCCCTAAGCCTCTTGATGGCTGGTACACCCCAGAAGGCCTCAAACAACTGGCCCGGCAAGACAGCCAACAAGCTCATGATCAGCTGAAACGGGAGAGCTTCGATTACGGCTTCCCACTGCGCCCCTACCAACGCCAAGCAATTAAGAGCACCGAAGCCGCGATTGAAGCCGGCAAGCAGCAAGTGCTGTTGGCGATGGCGACAGGCACTGGCAAAACCAAAACCTGCATTGCTCTGATCTACCGCCTGCTCAAAACAAATCGCTTCAGGCGGGTGTTGTTCTTAGTAGATCGCTCTGAGCTGGGCAAGCAGGCTGCCGACGCGTTCAAAGAAACGCGCATGGAAAGCCTGCAGCACTTCGCTGACATCTACGGCATCAAAGAGCTGAAAGAGAAAGAGGTTGAAAGCGACACCCGCGTGCACATCGCAACGGTGCAGGCGATGGTGCAGCGGTTGATGCTGGGCAACGACGAAGAAAAGCCCAGCGTCGACACCTATGACCTAATCGTGATCGACGAGTGCCACCGCGGTTACCTGCTGGATAGGGAGCTCAGTGAGCGGGAATTGGGCTTCCGCGATTTCAATGACTACGTCTCCAAATACCGCCGTGTCATTGAGTACTTCGATGCTGTGAGAGTGGGACTGACGGCAACGCCAGCACTCCACACGGTCGACATTTTTGGTAAGCCAGCATTCGTTTACAGCTACCGAGAGGCTGTAGTCGATGGGTTCTTGGTTGACCACGAACCACCCACCCTGATCAAAACCGACCTCTCCAGCGACGGGATCCATTTCGCTGCTGGCGATGAGGTGAAGGTGTTTGATCCGAGGTCGAGTGGGCTGGATCGCTTCAACACCCCTGATGCCCTCGACTTCGAAGTGGAGAGCTTCAACCGCAAGGTGATCACGGAGCCGTTCAACCGTGCCGTCTGCCAATTTTTGGCAACGGAATTGGACCCGCAGTCACCACAGAAAACCCTGATTTTCTGTGCGACCGATGCCCATGCAGACATGGTGGTAACGCTCTTGAAAGAAGCGCTTGAGGAGCAGTACGGCAGCGTCTCCAACGACGCGGTGGCCAAGATCACCGGAGCGAGCGACAAACCTGCTGATCTGATTCGCCACTACAAGAACGAAGCATTCCCCAACATCGCCGTCACAGTGGATCTGCTGAGTACAGGCGTTGATGTGCCAGCAATCTGCAACATCGTGTTCCTGCGGCGGATGAACAGCCGCATCCTTTACGACCAAATGATCGGCCGCGGCACCCGGCTGTGCGAGGCGATTAACAAGACCCACTTCCGCATCTTTGATGCTGTCGGGATCTACGAAGCACTCAAGGAAATCAGCGACATGAAGCCTGTGGTCGCGAACCCAAAGATCAGCATCAGCCAGCTGCTGGAGGAGTTCAGCCAAGAGCATGAGTCCAACACCTTGGAACTGATCCGCGATCAGCTTGTGGCCAAAGTTCGACGAAAGGCTCGCGGCCTCAGCGAAGAGCAAGGCGATCAGGTCCAAACCGTGACTGGTGAACAGCCAGCTGATTTCGTCACGCGGTTGCTCGACATGCCTGTTGAACAAGCAAGTCAATGGGTAAAAGACATGCCGCGTTTGGCACAAGTTCTCGAGGTATCAACAGGCAGTAGCGGCATACCCCAGGTGATTGCTGATCAACCCGATCAGTTGCGCTCCACGGAACACGGCTACGGCAAGGGTCAAAAGCCGGAGGACTACCTCGAAGCCTTCACGGCGTTCATCAAGCAGGGCGGCAATGAACTTCCAGCGCTCAATCTGGTGCTGCAAAAACCCTGGGAACTCACCCGCTCCGACTTGAAGGACCTGCGGATTGCCCTCGATGCCGAGGGCTACAACGAAGCCAGCCTGCGCACGGCCTGGCGTGACACCACCAACCAAGAGCTGGTGGCTTCGATCATGGGGCACATCCGCCGAGCAGCCTTCGGTGATGCCCTTGTTCCTTACTCAGAGCGGGTGGACAAGGCGTTGCAGCGCATCTTGGCCTCACGCAGCTGGACCAGTCCGCAACGACAATGGCTGCAACGGATCGCCAGCCAGACCAAGTCGATCACCATCGTGGATCGAGCGGCCATCGACGATCAGGGCTTGGTGTTTCGAAAAGAAGGGGGCGGTTGGCCCAGGCTGAACAAGGTGTTCAATGAGGAGCTTGGTGAAGTGCTGGAGCTGTTCCAGCGCGAGGTCTGGGCGGCCTAAACCGATCTGAAGGAGAGATGAGAAGCAACCATGAGCGGCCAATCCACCACTGACATCGTTTCCAAGCTGTGGAACCTCAGCAAGGTCTTGATGGACGACGGGGTGACCTATCACCAGTACGTCTCCGAGCTGACGTACCTGCTGTTTCTGAAGATGGCCAAGGAAACCGGCACGGAGGCCGGGATTCCTGAGGAGTGGCGTTGGGACGAGCTGGAGCAGCTCAAGGGCCTCAAGCAGCTGGAGCACTACAAGCTGCTGCTGCTTGAACTGGGCAGCTCAGAGAGCGGAGCCTCAACGTTGGTGCAGGAGATCTACGCCAACGCCAACTCGTTCGTGAAAAAGCCCGTCACGCTCAACAAGCTGGTGGAGGAAATCGACAAGCTCGATTGGTACAGCGCCAAAGAAGAGGGGTTAGGCGACCTCTACGAGGGGCTGCTGCAAAAGAACGCGGAAGAGAAGAAATCAGGGGCAGGGCAGTACTTCACCCCAAGGCCTCTGATCGATTCGATGGTGGCTGTGATGCAGCCCCAACTGGGGGATGTGATCCAAGATCCCGCTGCAGGCACCGGGGGGTTTTTGATTGCCGCGCGCAGCTGGATCGCTGAGCACCAAGACATCTATTCCCTCACTGAGGCCGAACAACAACGCTTCTACCGGCACACCTTCTACGGAATGGAGCACGTGCAAGACACGCACCGGCTGGCGTTGATGAACCTGATGTTGCATGGCCTGGATTCCGCCAGCGGTGAAGGGGGCATCCGCTACGGCGACACGATGAGCAGTGATGGAGAAGGGCTGCCCAGGGCCAGCTTGATGCTGACCAACCCACCGTTTGGCACCAAAAAAGGGGGTGGACTCCCCAGCCGCACTGACTTCACCTTCCCGACCCCCAACAAGCAGTTCTGCTTTTTGCAGCACATCTACCGGGGGCTGCAACCGGGCGGGCGAGCTGCTGTGGTGCTGCCCGACAACGTCTTATTTGAAGGCAACGTGGGGCGACAGATCAGGGAAGACCTGATGGCCAAGTGCGATTTGCACACGATCCTGCGCCTGCCCACGGGCATCTTCTACGCCCAAGGCGTGAAGACCAATGTGCTGTTCTTCACCCGCGGCCAACACGATCAAGGCAACACCGATCAGGTGTGGGTCTACGACCTAAGGGCCAACATGCCGAAATTCGGCAAACGGACTCCACTCACTCGCAACCACTTCAGCGAGTTTGAATCTGCCTACGGCTCGGATCCCTACGGCAAAGCCGAACGTACACCAACTGGACCAGATGGCCGATGGCAATGCTTCAGCCGCGATGAGATCGCTGCGCGGGACTTCAGCCTGGATCTGGCTTGGCTGCGCGATGAATCAGCGGAAGATGCCGAAGATCTGCCAGAGCCTGAAGTACTTGCCCAGGAAGCGATGGATGAACTTGAGGACGCAATAAACGATCTAAGAAATATTCTTAATGACCTTCAAAATAGCAACCAGGCGAGCATCTAACTCATGAGGAAAGATCACCTACCAAAAAACTGGGCTTGGTGCCAGATCGATGAGTTAGTTGAGACAACACCCAAAGAAGCCAGGGACGACGACATGGATGTGGGCTTCGTACCGATGAAGGAGCTTGGAACGAAATTCCACTCACAACACGGATATGAAGTCAAACCATGGAAGCAAGTAAAAAAAGGTTATACACAGTTTTCTGATGGCGATGTCTTACTGGCACGCATAACCCCATGCTTTGAAAATGGAAAAGCAGGAATCGCCCAAAATCTACCCAATTCCAAAGGTGCAGGATCGACCGAATTCTTTGTTCTGCGCCCATTTCAAGAAGCAATAGTGGCGAGGCTTCTTCTTGCCTACTTCAAAACAACAGCTTTTTTGGAAGAGGGTGCACTAGCAATGACTGGTGCTGTTGGCCAACAAAGAGTTCCCAAGCAATTTGTCCTAGATCGCCACTTACCACTTCCACCACTCAACGAGCAACGCCGCATCGCCGACAAGCTCGACACCACCCTCGCTGCTGTTGAAGCCTGCAAGCAAAAGCTCAACAACGCCGCCGAAATCATCCAGCGATTCCGACAATCCGTACTGGCAGCTGCTGTTTCTGGCAAGCTGACCCGAGAGTGGAGAGAAGAAAGGGGTACTGAAGGAGAGTGGGAGACTTTTACTCTTTCAGAGCTATGCGAGACCATTTCAGATGGCGACCATCAAGCCCCACCAAAAGCAGAGCAAGGGATTCCATTCATAACAATTTCTGCCATCAATGAGGCAGAACTAGATCTCGAGAAAGCGACCAGGTTTGTGCCGGAGTCTTATTTCGAAGCACTCTCACCAAAACGAAGAGCACGTAGAAGAGATGTTCTCTTTTCAGTAACCGGCTCCATAGCGATACCAGCCTTAGTCAAAACCGACAAGAAGTTTGTGTTCCAGCGACACATAGCACTCCTTAGATCAGATACCGAAAAGATTCTACCGGAATACCTTTACTACAACCTCTTATCCAACGAGGTCAAAGAAAAGTGCTTTAAAAACGCTACAGGGACTGCTCAACTAACAATACCCCTCAAGGTACTGAGAAACATTCAAATAAAACTGCCCTCTATTGGCGAACAAAAGGAGATTGTTTCCAGGATTTACGACCTCTATTCATCAGCAACAAAAATCGAACTCTCAATCGAGCAAGCAACACAAAAAACGAACTCTGCTATTCCTTCCTTACTTGCCAAAGCCTTCCGCGGCGAGCTTGTCCCGCAAGATCCCAACGACGAGCCAGCCTCAGTGCTGTTGGAACGGATCAAAGCCCAACGCGAGGCCGAAGCAGCAGCCAAAAAACCAGCTAAGCGGGGCAGGAAGAAAAAGGCGGATGCGGCACAGCTCGTTATTCCGGAAGGCATTGCCGACAACCACCTCGCCAAGGTGCTTGAAGAGTGCGGAGCCTTAAGCGAGCGAGCCTTGCTTGCTGCATCGGAGCTTGAGCCAGCGGTGTTTCAGCTGCAGCTATCGAAAGAATTGGAGGGCGGTTTGATCAAAAAAACCTCTATCGATGAGTTCGATCTATCAGCCAACTGAAGCAGAAAATTAAATACATTCAACGAAAAACTCTTGAAGATAAAGCCCTTAAGAGCCCTATTCGAATCAATGGGTTTCAGATGCGCAGACACGATTCAGGCACGACACTGTGTCTGGCAAGAACTCAATGAGCGCAACTGATCTCAAGGAATCAGATACGTAGACACACCCCCCGACACCCAGTCAATTTCGGCGTTTTTACGGGGGTGCCACCCATGTGTACGTCGTGTCTGTTTGGCGGGATCAGTTGCCATGACTGGATTAAGGGCAGACACGGTGATGTGCCTGCCCGTGTCCAACGTGTCCGCTACTGGGTCATGGGCTTTAGGGCGCGATAGGTCAGTGGCTGGTCGCACGCCCGCCGCCCGTAGCCATTGGCCACGAGCTGGTCGACGGCCTCCGCGAACTTCTCCGCCCCCATGGGACGGATCTTCCGACCCCCCTTCTGCTTGGCCCATTGCCACGTGCACCCGTCAGGACGGGCGCCGAGCGCATGAACATGGCGCATCAGCAGCAACTCATCGGACTCCGCCCGGTCGTGGAACAGACAGGTCTCCTGATGGAGTTGATCGACGATGGCGGTGGCGGTCTCCACCTCCCGCCAGCCGATCTTCTCGGGGGCTGCGTCACCCAGCTCGAGCACCTGGGCGATGTGCAGAACCCCAGCCAGCCGTAGGGCTTGAGCGGAGGTCTTCATCAGCATGGATCTGATGACTGGCGGTGTGGCCGGGAGCAGTGCCGTCGCCTGGTGCTTGCGAAACCAGGCGTGGAAATGGCGCCGGGCATCCGTTGACAGGTGATAGGTCCTCGGCGGCAACCGATAGGCCGTCTCGGCGTAGTGCTGGAGAGTGCTTTCTGCCTCCATCAACGCATCGATCTCCACCCGGGTTGGGTCCTCATCCACCAGCGCCAGCGGCCTGGCGGGCAGGCGACAAAAAAGGAATCGAGCCCACTTGCCGGTGGAGTCGTCACCATTGCCATCGCCATTGATCAGCTCCCGGAGGACTTCCGGCTGGATGCACCCGAACAGGCTCACGTGGCACCGGCTAAATGCCCGCAGGCCCGCCTCGATCCGGCGGCTGACGTAGCCATCCCCTTCGAACAGCTCCAACAGTTGGGCCTCGGCCTGGCCCGTCCCTGATTTGGTGTCCTGTTCGACGGCCTTCAGCAGGCCCGACAACTCATCGCGGATCAACAAGATTGGCTGACCCTTCTTGTCGTGCTCCATCAACTGATCGGCCAACGACGCGGCGTTGTAATCGGTCAGATGAGGCAGAACACACTTCGGTTCCGGCGGGCGGTCCTCCTTCCGCTTGATGTCCTTGTTCTGCTGCCGCCACTGCCGCATTGCGCGGTCGTGGTGTTCCCGAGCGTCCTTGATCAGTCCGGCGGCCGGACGTTCAACCAGCTTTCGCTTCTGGGGGCTCTTGGCCACGCCAGACCAAGCAACCAGCGCAAAAAACAGATTGATGGGCACGTGGTGCCGCAACGAACTGCTGGCCCTGGTCCCGATCTTGAGCAAGCCGCTGAGCCCAACCAAAAAGGTCAGACAGGCAGAGAGGGGGTCGCTCGGTAGGTCTTCTTGAACCATCTCAACCGCCGCGGCCATGACCGGTGGAAGCAAGCGGTTGAAGGTGAACTGAGCCCTCCCCGCCGCCACCTGTTCAGTGACGCCCAAGGTCTCCGCCGCCGATGCCATCGAGGCATCTGCCCGGGGCGGTTCCGGGTCGGCTGCCGGGGTGACCGGTGCCGCGTCGGGGTTGGGGGCCTTGTCGGCCCAAACCCGCAGCAGTGCTGTCCGGGTATCAACGGGGCCGGGCGCATCGTCGATCGAACCGCCGGTGGGGAGGCCAGGCCAAACCTCCTGGGCTCGAAACACCGTGATCGTTAATCCGGCCAACTCCGCACCTTTGACGGCTTCGGAGGCCTTCTTTTCGCCTGTTTCGTCGTTGTCAGCGACATAGATCAGGCGAGTGCAACCGGCCTCCTTGAGCCGTTGATACCGGGGAGCACGCTGTTCTGGACTGTTGGCATGGCCGGGCTGACTGACCGCCAGCAGACCGCCCTGCACAGCCAACTCGCAGCACTTCTCGCCTTCGAACTCCCAAACGACACCATCGGAGTCGAGGAAGTCCAGGCCTGCCAAGGCCTCGTTCTCGAAATACAGCGGGAAAGGGTCAGGACCAGCTCCTGCCTTCCACCTTCCTGCGACCAAGTGCTGAACGGCAAAGCATTTTTTGCCGCCCTTGTAATACCGCTTGGAACGTTGGGTGTCGGAGTAGCCGTAGATGATCTCCGGCTGCTTTTTGAGCGGTTTGTGGGGGGTGAACTTGCCGGTCCGACCGTCGCTGGAAACACCGGTGAAGGCATAACCGTTGAAGACATCGCCGACCTTGTGATCGGTGTTGTTGTGGCAAAGGACCAGCTCAGGACTGATCCGGCAGTCGGGGTCTTTGACCCGAGTGCAAACCGGGCAAGGGTTGTGCTTACCGGAGGGGGTGAATTTTGTTTTTGCACCCCCGGAAGTGGGGGTAGCCATCAGCTCACCTCCCTCTGCAACTTGCGGAGTTTCCGCATGCTCCGGCTGGCGTCTGAGAGGTATTCCTCCAAGGACGAGATGAAGACATCACGGCCGGGATCACCACGCCGAATGAAACGCAGCATCTCCTGACAAAGGTGAGCTGAGAAGCTGATTTCCTTGATCAGCTCGTTCTCTTGTTCTTCAACCGTCGATAAATTGGCGCCAAGGAACACGAGCGCCTTCTGGTCACGGCTGGGGGGCATTTTTCTTGCCATCACGCACCCTGCCCGAAGGTATCGAGAGCCTCAGCTGGCATACGCTTGGCATTGGTGAAAGTGGCCTCAGTCGTGGCGGCATGCCACTGAAGGTTGCTGTTCGTGGTCATTCCAGACCAACGAAAATCACGGCCTTCAGTAAAGGGTGAATACTCGCTCCGACGTAGTCGCAGCAATGTTTGACGGTGGATTCCGAGGATCTTCGCCATTACAGGCGATGTCACCCAGGCAGGTGCTGGATGGTCCATTTAGTGATCGGGAGTGGTGGTTAGCGGTGGACTTTTTGCTCTGCTTATGCGCTTCAGCGTCTTGATAAGGGCAAATAAGTACCGATAACCACCTCAACGGTCGTCGAGGACCGGCGTTCTGGAATTGATCCCGCCGTTAAGAATGAACTTAGAGCTACAGCTTATACCCGTCAATACCCAACTCCTGAGATTCGATCTGATTTGGCCACCAATTATCACGAGGGCTGAAGCATGCTCAAGCATGTACATATTTGCTATAGCGCTGAATAGCTTTTGAATGAATCAAAGAACAGCAGCCTTCCTAGGGCAAACTACATCCGGCAGGCCAAAGTCAAATGCATTCGCCCAGACCCCACACATTGAAGTAAACACTACTTCTGCGTTTCAAGTTTTTGCAGCCATTTCAGCCAATATTTACTAGCTTCACTTGGACTAATCAAGCTTGCAGCATCGGGAATCTCTCCATCTACAGCAGCTTTAGCAATATCTCTCTTGGACTCAATACGATCCAACTTCGAACGGCACCAACTCCATCTGTCACCATTCGGAAGCGAAACATCAGTCATAGGAAGGAATACATCGACCGACTCAAAATCAGTTCCATCACGATCAAGACGACCAACAGTTTGCTCGAACTCGGTGGATGTCCACGGAAGCTGAAAGAAAATTGCTCGGTTACAAACAGACTGAAGACCATCTACACCTGTTCCTACACACTTGATGGAAGCAACCAGAATATCGGAGTTGCCATGGATAAATTCATCCAATGAATCCACAAACCCTTCTTCCTGCGCTTCTTTTTCACCCCCCGTATAAACACTATAGCTAAAGTTGTTCGCATCAAGCCATCTAGTAATTGGCTTAATTGTATTTTTAATATAGGAAATAAAAATAACCGTTTTTATGCCATGCTCCAAGCTTCGACCAAGAGAAGAGAGCTTGGGCTCGACCAACAATTGCTCGATATCGTGATAGCTCCCCTTTTTTGTGGCCCAAGCGATTTTAGGAAGGAGAGAAGTAGCATCAATATCTTGATAAATAAGCTTCGTACGCGCAAGCTGTCCAGGATTCATTCTGATACCGTGAACCACAAACTGCTGGTATAAATTCATGCATGAATTAAGATCTACAGTTTCGCCAATTTCTTCCATGGGCTCTTGACAAATCAACTCCAAAAGCGATCGCCCCTCGTAGAGATTGTTAATAACGGGTGTAGCCGACAATCCGAGAACCCGCAGGCCAGGATTTATATTGGATGAAATTCTGATAAACTCGTTCATTAATTTTCGGCGCTGGCTAGATGTATCAGAAGTACGCCTTTTAGATTGATGGATTTCATCTACTACAATCATGTCAGCTTGATAGTTTATGCAAAAGCCAAGAAGTTGCTGTGCCAACCGATCTTGAAATCGCTCATGATTCACGATAACTACGGTCACACCTTTTCCAACATCAGGTATCTCCCACCCGTTTGGCTTGATAATTAAGTTGGCTGAAGGAAAGGCCGACATTAGACACCGGCGCCAACTTTCAATGACTCCGTTGGGGCATGAAATAAGCAATCTTTTACATCCACAAATCTGTGCCGCATAAATCGCGGACAGTGTTTTGCCTGTTCCAGTACCACTCAAATTAAGAAGCCTAAAGTCGCGCTTCAACCTGTACGCAACTAGACGTTGCATGAGCTTGGGGTTGCGAGGATTACCCTTTAAATCCCGGAATGCATAAGTCTCAGGTATCGGGAGTGATCTAGCGCCTCTATATTCCGCCAGAAAGGCTTCTCGAACTTCAGAACTATAAGAGTCATGATCTGTCTGAAATTCCGTAACTTTCTTGATAAGGGAGTCCTCTTCGGAAAAGCAAGCATCCCAGAGCTTTGCGGTGGCCTTTGCCTTCAAAAATTCAACCTTATCGCTATCAGTTCCAGAACCATCCACAATGCCAGCTGCTTTATCAAGCGCCTTAAGAACCCTCACCGGCTCAAGTTTAGGCAAATCTCCTCTATGAATCTCTGAGTCAACTTGATGACCAGGAAATTCATCCATAAGTTGCTTGGAACGACGTTCAAGAAGCTTCTCCTCTTTTTGTTCAATTGAAGATTCTGCTTTAAGATCAGATCCCAATTCCAAAAGCTCATCAATAGACTCAACTTGATTGTTATCAGCCCAACTACGTAATTGATCCTTATCCACAACACCAGACTGCACAGCATCTACAAGCGCATCAAAAGTCCGACTGAACTTTTCTTTCTCTCCACGATTGATGCCCTGTGCCTGAAATAGGACAAACAACTCAGAGGGAGAAAGACTAGTCAAATGATCTCCCAAGTCGCGAACAAACGCCTTGATATAAGCAACAGTAACTCTATTTTGTGACTCGCCACTTATATACCGTTTACCAAATCTACTGGCCACCTCACTCCAGTGGAGCACACCCATCTTGGTCAATGCAGCCACAGCAGAATTAGGCTTTTTATCTTGATACTCTGTATCAAGGGTTTTGGAGAAAAAATCTAAAATATCAGCATGACTTGGCATCAAATCAGGCTCTTGGTTAAGCAACAGATTAGTGTCGATTAGAAGTTTGTTTAATCGGTCATCCGTCCAATACCTACGACCACCATCACTACCAACAAGCTGCCCTTGATACTTCAGTCCAATTTTCTGAGCAACTTTACTTTGACCTCCATATGTTTGAACAATTGCTCCAACAGATCGTGGAAAGCTCGTTTGCTTAGGCATAAGATTAGGCTGTCCTAAAGCAACTGCATGCCGAAGAACAAACTGTTTCAGATTTTCAAACTCTCTCCAATAACCACTTCCTGGCGATGTTTGATCTAATACATATTGATAGTGGTAGTCATACTCAGGTGATGAAATAGCAAAACCGTGCTTTTTCAATAAATCGCATCTACTCTTCGGATTAAGTTCACAAATCTCATCCCACAGTCTTGAGCTTTCTTGGCCCTCAGGTTTTTGGTCGATCAATATAGGAAGCCGGTCATATTGAATAATCCATTCTTGAAGGATTTTTTTCTCTAACAACTGGGTCTGTTTTTCGTGCCATTCTCGTGCTTTTTCAACAAGTTCAATAGGCTTGATACCGACAATTTTGACGATCTTATTTTCGAGCTGACGAGCACGCTCTCTACTACAGGCTGGTTGTATTTTCTTAGCTATGTCAGCAAGAGTACTTCCAGAGCAATGAAGAAGATAGACAAGCCAATTACGAGCATTATTTGTTTTAAGACCAGAGGTCAGCCTCTTCTGCCATGTCAAAGAATCAATACTTTGAGCATCAATGATTTCCTGCAAAATACACTCAATTAGTACTCGCCTGCCCACATCGATAGGCTCAGCAAATAGAGGATTATCAAGCGCTATTGAAGCAAGATAATCAGACAAAGCCTGAACATTAATCAGAATCTGATGGAACTCTTTTTTTGCCAGCGATTCTGAACACTTTTCACATATATCTAGTAAGAAATCAGGATTTAATTCTTCCAACCCCTGACAACTAGCTTGTATTTCCTCCTTGAAAGACAGCCAATCCTCCTGTAGTCCAGCAATGTTACTTGCCGCACCAAGAGCATCACTACTCTCAGTACTCCAATCGACTCGACCAGGAAGAAGAGACAAGCCTAAACTGTCTAAAGCATTTTTAATCTCTAGCAGCTTAATTGGACCAAAGTTAGAAATCGAAAGTAGCTCCTCCTCGGTCGCGCTTGTAAGAGCAGAAATCGTCAGGAAGTTTGCTCTTTGTAAGGCATTTAGTGAGCCAACAGATAAGCCAAGGTTTCTTATGTCGTCAGGATTTGATTGCGATTGCAGGTCACCATCAAGACCTGAATCAGACGGCGATAAATTTTCACATTCAAACGGAAAAGGCAAGCCATGATTCTCAATAGCAATTATGATTTCTTCAACAGACTTCGCACCTAAATTTTTTATAGAAAGCAGGCTCTCGTAAGTTTTTCCTCCTAAATCAAACAGAGAATTTATATCAGCCCTTCTTAACGAGTTTACACAACGGACTGAAAGACCAAGTTCTACTAGCGATAGATTCCTTATTTCTGAAATTGATTCCGCAGACGTCCTAGATATAGAATCAATTGAATCAACATTTTTATCTGAGACCTCAATTGAATTCTTATTCAGGTCGCTTTCGAGCGAATCATCCTGAGATAACTCTTCAAGTTGGTCCTCAAGAGGCTTAGGATTGTCAGAAACAAAAATTTGATCACTTTTATCCTCTGAGATGAATTCATTTTCCGCAGAGCTTTCTTGGTTAGCATTGAATTGTTCTTCGTTTCGTGCAACTGCAACACTCACATAAGCGAAAGCTCTGATCGCATCAATATTGTCGGTTGGGCGTACCTGACCTCTTTCGATAATTCCGGCTAAATCTTTGAGCGCCTGTGGCTTATTACATAGTTGAAATAACCATTCAATCAACTCTTCTTGAAAGCTTCGATCAAGTATTGAAAGTGTTTTCTCGAGATGCTCAGCTTGAAGAAAGAAATCACTACTAAGACCTTCTTTAGACCAAGCAAGTTGAAAAGCCTGCCATGCTTTATTGATTGTTTTCAGATCTACATCTAGCTTTTCGGTTGATTTCTTTATATCGTTTTCCTTGACCGTATCATTAATAGACCCAACGGAATCTTGAGTAAGGAATCTGGTCTTTTTGGCAGAAGTATTTTTGACGGAGTTTAATGAACCAAGCGGCGTAGCTTCCGGTATAGACTTTTCCGTATGATTTATTTCGGTAATCTTTTTACTCGAGACATCAGGCGATGACTCTTCTGCCGGCAAGACATCGAGAATCCACTTACCAATTTTGTCCAGCCAGCTTCTACGTTTTTCTTTAGCCATGAATTATCAACCGTGAATTAAAATATTTTAAAAATGTGGACATAACACTTTTGCTTTTCTGAGGCATAGAAGTAAAGCGCCTATAGCCCCACGCAAATTCTTTTTCACCCTCTAACAAAACTAATTCAGGTAGGGACTCATAAAGAACCATATTTACTTGCACCGGAAGTTGTCTAGCCACTTTTGAACCCAAACTCGCCTTAAAACGGCTTGCACGTTCTCCATGAGTGCAGGTGCATAAATGAGGAGAGATTATCCCGGGAATTATCCCGAAACTGATTTATCCCGTATGGCGTAGATAGAGGAAGCGACTGGAATAAAAGGTTTGAGGGGGCCTTCCAGCCCCCATGAGTCATTTGGGTGATAAGGCTGACTTCACCCCATCTCCCTTAATGGGTCAGGCAGCAACAGGGGCTGCTTGACGGGAGAAACGAACGATGTTGTTCGCAGTTACGGGTTTGCTCTCACCGAGCAGGCTTCAGTCACCCTCCTCATGCCCCGTCGAAACCATTGCAGCCCCGTGAGGGGGAATGGAGCTGAGCGGAATCGAACCGCTGTCCGAAACACTGGTGTGGATCACCTAGTCCGACGAAGCCGGACCCTGTCATTCTGACAGGAGTGGTGACCTGGAGCACAACGCCCTTGGGTCGAATCAACCGGCTATCCGCCGTGGCCGTTGTGCCACAAGGCCTGGAAGCAGCCGCTGGCGACGAACTCAGCACCCTTGGAGCCCATGCCGTAAGGCCCGGCAGGCGTGCCGTGGGCTTCCAGGCAGACATGGCCTGCCTCTACCGGCTGCACCTGCAGGCTCGACTGCCCTTCCGGCTGTTGCGCCAGGTGGCGCGCTTCCCCTGCCAGGGCCGGGACGACCTCTATGACGGCATCCGCCAGGCACTCGACTGGGAGCGCTGGCTGCATCCCTCGATGACCTTCCGGGTGGATGTGACCGGAACGGCACCGGGGCTGAACCACAGCCACTTCACGGCGCTGCAGATTAAAAACGCCCTTGTGGACGCACAACGGGATCTTTGGGGGGAGCGTTCCTCCATCGATCTCGACGACCCCGATCTCTCCCTGCACCTGCACCTCGCCCGCGGGGAAGCCCAGCTGAGCCTCGATGGCAGTGGCGGCAGCCTGCACCGTCGTGGCTACAGGGCCGCCATGGGTGCGGCACCGTTGAAGGAAAATCTGGCGGCCGGGCTGATCCGCCTGACGGGCTGGGATGGAAACCAACCCCTCGTGGACCCCTGCTGCGGTTCAGGAGTGCTCCTGATCGAAGCGGCCCTGGCCGCCTTGCAGCAGGCCCCGGGGTTGGAGCGCCACTTTGCCCTCGAAGGATGGGCCGATTTCCAGCCGGAGCTCTGGGACAGAGAAGCTGATCGCGCCCGGCAACGGCGCAGGGGGGACCTCACCCTTCCGCCGCTCCTGGGGATTGAAGCGGATCCCGCCATTGCCGATCAGGCCCGGGCCAATGTGGAAGCCGCTGGGCTGAGTGGAGTCATCCGCATCTGCACGGGCACGTTCAGCGATCAACCCCTCCCGGAGGGGCCGGGGGTGTTGGTGTGCAATCCCCCTTACGGCCAACGGATCGGCGATGAAGCGGAGCTGGAGGCGTTGTATCGAGAGCTTGGCAACTACGCCAAAGGCCAGGCCAAGGGTTGGAAGCTCTGGTTGCTCAGTGGAAATCGCAACCTGACGGGAGCCCTGCGTCTGAAGGCCGAGCAACGGATTCCCGTGAGCAACGGCGGCATTGACTGCCGCTGGCTGCACTACGACATCCGCTGATCAAACCCGTCCCATCACTGCCCGCACCGTTTTCATCAGTCCCTCCAACGTCTGAGGCAGGAACGGGCCCTTCAGCACCTGGCCGCCAATGCGCAAGCTGATGCCCGCCAGCACCAGGTTGGCCACCGCAAGGCTCAACAGTGCGCGGATCCAATCCAGATCCCACTGGGCCTGAATCCAAAGCAGCAACGACGCTTCGCCCGCCAGCAAGGCCAGGAACATGGCCGTGCCTCCGATGGCGAGGAACAGGCCACCGCTGATCAGTCGGCGTTTTTCCCGATCCACCTCCTGCAGGGCAATCCGCACGTGCAGATCCATCACTGACGCCGCCAGTGCGGTCACCCGAGCTGCCGCTCCAAATCCGCGGGGAGAGTTCTGATCGGCCATCAGGAACGCCGCCCCCCGCGAAGCATGCTGCCCAGCAGCAACCCAACACCAAGGGCAACACCCACAGCCAGCAGTGGTCGCTGACGCACAGGCGCCTCGATCTTCGGCCGCAGGGTGCTGTTCAACTCATCCAGCAACTGTTCCAGTTGCTCTTCGAGGGGATCCAAGCTGTCGGCCCAGCCGCGGCTGCGATCACCGGCGCTGTGGAGAAGCTCCTCCAGTTGCTCCCGAACCCCTTGGGGCGTCAGGCCTGTGTTCTGTTCAATCAAACGAACCAACTCATCCACACTCCCCCGTGTGGCTTCAAGGGTGTGCTCAGCAAGATCCGGCCAGCGCTCCTGGATCGTCGGCAGCAGGCTTTCAAAGCGCTCACGGAAGTGGTGCTCGAATCTGCCGTTGGACTGCGGCGATGGCGAGGCCATGAAGACCGTTGGCAGGACGCTTTAGAAGGGTAGGGAGACTGAAGGCTGAGGGAAAGTCTTTGCCGCGATACGCCCTGCTGCGTCACACCGGAGCACCGGACGACCCCAGCGGATGCCACATCGATCTGCTGCTGGAGGACGGGGACAGCTGCCGAACTTGGCGACTGGCCACAGTGCCGCAGCTCAACGCAGCAGCCCAACCAGCAGTTCCCCTGCCTGCCCATCGAAAGGTCTGGCTGGAACCCCGCAGTGCTGCCGTTTCGGACAATCGGGGCTGGGCCGAACGCATTCATGCCGGCAGCTACAGCGGAGTGCTCCCCAACGCCACGGATGCAGACGTCACCCTGCAGCTCGAGGGCGACCTCCAGGGCTGCCTGCGCATCAATTCCGGGCACTGCTCATTATCGAACCCTTGAGCTTTTCGTGGGTTCCGCTAATTTCGACTCTCTGACAGCCCCAGATCCTGTTGGTTCATATCAATCAGGTTGGGCTGACGCACTTCAAGTCGTTCGGCGGAGCGATGACGATCCCTCTTGAAGAGGGATTCACCGTCGTGACCGGACCCAATGGCTCCGGCAAAAGCAACATCCTTGATGGCGTTCTGTTCTGCCTGGGCTTGGCCACCAGTCGTGGCATGCGGGCTGACCGCCTGCCGGACCTGGTCAACAGCGGCATGCTCAAGGCCGGCAAGGCCGCTGAAACAACCGTCAGCGTCCGCTTTGACCTGAGCGACTGGACACCCGATGCCGCCGAGGAAGGCCTGGAGGCACCAGCGGAGGGGCCCTGGATTCAACCGGGACAAACGGAATGGACGGTGACCCGCAAACTGCGGGTGATGCCAGGGGGCTCCTACAGCTCCAGCTACAGCGCCGACGGGGTGCCCTGCAACCTGCAGCAGCTGCAGACCCAGCTGCGCCGCCTTCGGATTGATCCCGAGGGCAGCAACGTGGTGATGCAGGGGGACGTCACCCGCATCGTCTCGATGAGCAACCGCGACCGCCGCGGCCTGATCGATGAACTGGCCGGTGTTGCCCTGTTCGACACCCGGATCGAACAGACCCGCCGCAAGCTCGATGACGTGCAGGAGCGCCAGGAGCGCTGCGGGATCATTGAGCAGGAACTGCTGGCCAGCCGCCAACGGTTGGAGAAGGACTGCGCCAAGGCCCGGCAATACCAGGACTTGCGGGAACGGCTGCAACTGGGACGCCGCCAGGAGATGGTGCTGGCCTACGAAGCCGCCCAGCAGGCCCTCAAGGATCTGGCCACGCGCCAACAGGCGCTGGAAGCCCAGGAACAGAGGGACGCCGCGGCCATTGCCAGCGGCCGAGAGCAGCTGAACAAGGCCGTGGCCGAACTGGACTTGCTCCAGGAGCAGGTGAAGGCCCTTGGGGAAGACCAGCTGCTGGCGGTTCAGGCGGAACTGGCTGGCCTCGACACCAGCAGCCGTGAACTGGAGCGCCATGCCAGCCTCCACCAGGACGAAGGCCAGAAACTGCAGGCGCAGCGCCAGGACCTCGCCACCCGTCGCCAGCAGTGGCAGCTGCAATCACGGGAACTGGAACGCGATCCCCATCAAGACGCCCTCAGCGCCGCCGAAGACAACTGCAAGGCCGCTGAAGCCGCGGTGGAAATGTCCCGCCGCCGGCTGGCGGATGTGGCGGGCCGCTCCGGCGCCTGGGTGGAGGAACAGAAGCGCCGCAGCGGTCGCCGGCAGGAGTTGCAAAGCAGCGTCGCTCCCTTACTGGAGGAGCAGCAGCAGTTGCAGGAACGGCTGCGCCAGGAACGGGAACGGCTGGAAGAGCTCACCCAGGAGCAGCACCAGGACGGCGCCGACGGCGACGCCGTGCAGCAACAGCTCGCAACCCTGGAGGAGACCTGGCAAACCCTGCTGCAAGCCATTGCCGACGGCAAGCAAGAGCTCCAGCAGACAGCCGAATCACTGGCCATCCAACAGCGCACCCGCAGCCGGCTGGAGCAGGAGCAGACCCGCTTGGAACGGGAGATCGCTCGGCTGGAGAGCCGGCGGGATGCCCTTCAGGAAAGTCGCGGCACCGGAGCCCTGCGCCTGCTGCTGGAGGCCGGCCTCGATGGCATCCACGGTCCTGTGGCCCAGCTGGGAGAGGTGGAGGATCGCCATCGCCTCGCTCTGGAAGTGGCCGCGGGGGCCCGTCTCGGCCAGGTGGTGGTCGACGACGACCGCATCGCCGCCCGCGCCATCGAACTGCTCAAGAGCCGCCGTGCTGGCCGGCTCACCTTCCTGCCCCTGAACAAGATCCGCGCGCCAGGGGGCGGGGGCTCTTCAGCCGCCTTTGCCCGGGGTGCACGCCCCGGTGGGGACAGCGGTGCCGGCCTGATCGGCCGGGCCGTGGAACTGGTGCGCTTCGAACCGGTCTATGACCAGGTGTTTGCTTACGTCTTCGGCGACACCTTGGTGTTCTCCGACCTGGCGAGCGCCCGTCAACAACTGGGCCGCTCCAGGGCGGTGACCCTGGATGGGGAGCTGCTGGAGAAGAGCGGCGCCATGACCGGCGGCAGTTTCTCCCAGCGCAGCAGCAGCCTCAGCTTCGGCCGCAGCAGCGATCAGGACGAAGCTGAACCCCTGCGGCGGCGCCTGCTGGAACTGGGGGAATCCCTGGTGGCCTGCCGGCGGGAGGAGTCGAAGCTGGCCCAACTGATCGAACAGCAGAAACCCCAGCTGCGCGAACTGGAAAAGCAACAGGCGGCCTTGATCGCCGAGCGCAATGCCGCCCGGCGCAACCACGGCCCCCTGCTCGAGCGCAGCCGCCAGCGGGCCGAACGGCTCAGCAAATTGCAGCAGGACCAGACCGAGCAACAGCAGCGGCTCGAAGCCATCAGCACTGCACTCACCCCACTTACCGCGGAACTGCAGGCCTTGGATGAGGCGGAGCGCAACAGCGGCAACAACGACGATGCAGCCGCCTGGGCCCAACTTCAGACGGAACAGGAAGCCGCCGACCAAGGGCTGGAGGCGGCCCGCCGCGAGCGCGACCAGCTGCTGAATGCCCGCCGCGAGCGGCAGCTGGCGATGGAACGCCTAGGGGATCAAGAAAAGGCTCTGGCCGCCGAAGAAACCCGCTTGCAGGAGGCGGTGAAGGCCCTCGCCAGTGCCCATGGGGCCTGGCGCCAGCAGCAGAGCGACCTCCAGGAGAAGCGCAAAGAGCTCGAGCAGCAGCAGACCGACCTGCAGGAGCGCTTCGGCAGCCAGCGCCGGGCCCGGGACGCCGCGGAAGCCGAGGTGGGCCGCCAGCGTCAGGCCCTGCAGCAGGCCGAATGGAATCTGGAGCGGCTCAAGGAAGACCGTGAAGGATTGATTGAAGAACAGCGCAGCGGTGCGGTGCGCCTGCAGGAGATGGAACAGGCCCTGCCGGACCCGAGGCCGGAGATCCCGGAAGCCCTGCGGCTGGCGGGCTTGGAAGCCTTGCAGACCGATCTGCAGGCCATCCAGCAACGCATGGAAGCGCTGGAGCCCGTGAACATGCTGGCGCTGGAGGAACTCGAGGCCCTCGAAGAGCGGCTCAACGAACTCAACGAACGGCTCGAGGTGCTCAACAGCGAGCGGGAGGAACTGCTGCTGCGGATCGAAACCGTGGCCACCCTGCGCCAGGACGCCTTCATGGAAGCCTTCACCGCCGTGGATGGCCATTTCCGCGAGATCTTTGCCTCGCTCTCCGATGGTGATGGCCACCTGCAACTGGAGAACCCGGAGGAGCCCCTGGAAGGTGGCCTCACCCTGGTGGCCCATCCCAAGGGCAAAACCGTGCGGCGCCTGGCATCGATGTCGGGGGGAGAGAAATCACTCACCGCCTTGAGCTTCCTGTTCGCCCTGCAGCGCTTCCGGCCGTCGCCGTTCTATGCCCTCGACGAGGTGGACAGCTTCCTCGACGGCGTCAATGTGGAGCGCCTGGCGGCTCTGATCGCCCGTCAGGCCGAGGCAGCCCAATTCATGGTGGTCAGCCACCGCCGCCCGATGATCGGCGCAGCCAAGCGCACGATCGGGGTGACCCAGGCCCGCGGCGCCCACACCCAGGTGGTGGGTTTACCGGATGCCGCCTGAACGATCGGAGTTTTCGCTGTGCAATCTGAACGTGACAGGCGGAACCCCTGCGCCACAATGGTCTGAATGTCCATGGCCGAGGGCCCGCGCTTGACCCCGACCCCTACCCCAAACGACGCCATCACCACTGGCATACCCAGCGATCGCCTCTGGTTGCGCTCCGAACTGATGGGCACTCAGGTGATCACCCGTGACACCGGCCGCCGTCTTGGGGTGGTGGGTGAAGTGATCGTCGATATCGACCGCCGTGAAGTGGTGGCTGTGGGGCTGCGGGACAACCCCTTAACCCGTTTCCTGCCCGGCCTGCCGCGCTGGATGCCGCTGGACCGGATCCGTCAGGTGGGCGACGTGATCCTGGTGGATTCGGCCGACTCCCTCAGCGAAAACTTCAACCCTGAGCGCTACAGCCGGGTGATCAACTGCCAGGTGATCACCGAGTCCGGTGAACAGCTGGGGCGGGTGCTCGGCTTTGCCTTTGACATCGAGACCGGCGAGCTCACCACCCTGGTGATGGGCGCCCTTGGCGTGCCCCTGCTGGGGGAAGGGGTGCTGAGCACCTGGGAAATGCCGGTGGAGGAGATCGTCAGCAGCGGGCCGGACCGGATCATTGTTTACGAGGGTGCCGAAGACAAGCTCAAACAGCTGAACAGCGGCGTTCTGGAAAAACTTGGCGTCGGTGGCCCCAGCTGGGAAGAACAGGAGCGGGAGCGCTACCGGGTCAACCTGGTGCCCGTGGAAAATCAGCTCACCTCCGGACAACCCCAGGAGCAGGAGCAACGGCGTCTCCAGGCTTCAGAAGCCGAGCGGTTTGAGGCTGATGCAGAACTGGAATATGTGGAGCTGGAGGACCGGCGGCAGGAGTCGATGCAGCAACGCCGTTACCTCGATGAGCCCCAGAGGTACGACGAGCAGCGCTACGCCGAACCTGCCCGCTACGACGAGCGGCCGGCTGAGCAAGCACAGACCTACAACGAGCCCGCACCCTTCGATCAGCAGCCTGCCTACGAGGAACAGCCTGCCTACGAGGAACAGCCTGCTTATGAGGAACAGCCCGCCTACGAGGAACAGCCTCCGCGGCGTGCCGTGCCAGCCTCCCGCCGCGCGGTTCAGCAGTCGGGCGAACCCCTGGATGTGGAACCGATGGAAGATGCAGCGCCCCAGCGCCGGAGCCAGGATCTCGACGATCCCTGGTGAATCAGCCTGAGGCGCCGACAGGTGTTCAGGACGCCTTGAAGTTCAACGATGCACTGTTGACGCAGTAGCGCTGACCCGTGGGCGCGGGACCATCGGAGAAAACATGCCCGAGGTGGGCATCACATTGAGCGCAGTTGATTTCGGTGCGCACCATCCCGTGGGTCAGATCCTCTTTGGTGGTGATCGCCTCGGAACTCACACCGTCCCAGAAGCTGGGCCAACCCGTGCCCGAATCGAACTTGGTCTCAGAGCTGAACAGCGGCGCACCACAGCAAACGCAGTGGTACATCCCCGTGGCCTTGTTGTTCCAGTAAGCCCCGGTGAACGCCCGCTCGGTACCGCCGCAGCGAGCCACCTGGAACTGCTCCGGCGTCAGGGATTGCTTCCACTCCTCGGCGCTGCGTTCGACCGGATTGGACGGGGACATGGTCGTCGGAACCAGAGTGGGGCGCAGCCTAGGAAGCGTTGAGCTCTCGGGGAAGCAAACCCCTCACCTCGGCGGCCAATGCGGCCACCGCCCCGGGTTCTCCCCGCAACGCCTGGAGGTCCTGGCGCTGGCCCTCAAGCCGCTCGGGAGCGTTCAGCCAATCGCAGGCCTCCGTCGCAATCTCCTCCGGGGTGATCGCCCCCACCCGCTCCGGCACCACAGCACGGCCTGCACTGATGTTGGGCCAAGCCATCAACCCGTTGTTGCGCAAACGCCAGAGGGTCAACAGAACCCCGATCAGACGTCGCAGACCCGGCAGACGCGCCAGCAGCCCCAGCCCGCCGTCCCAGGCCTGCATCACCTCCAGGTGCTGGGTGGGAACAATCACGATCATCGGCACCGCAAGGGCACCGAGTTCGGCCGTGTTGGCGCCGACCGTGGTCAGGGCCAGGGCGCACTGGCTCAGGGGGCCATGGGCCGGATGCTGCTCCAGCAGACGAATCCGTGTGCCCGCACCCGTCACCAACTCCGTCACCGACTCCCCTTGCTCCACCGAAGCAACGGAGGCGCCATAGCGGGCAGCAATCGGGTTGGATGCCCCGGCGAAACGCAGCAGCTCATCAACGCTGGTGGTGGGAGCCAGCGGCAGCAAAAAACGGCATCCGGGTTGCAATCGGGCCAAACGGTCGGCGGTGTCGAGCAGAAATGGCATGCCGACGCTCAACTTGGCCGGCTTCGATCCCGGCAACAGGGCCACCCACTGGCCCTCGGGGAGAGGCTCCTCGCGGCGAGCGAAGGACGACAGATCCGCCATCAGATCACCGACCACGCGGCACCGGGACTGGTAACGGACCGGCAGCTGACGCCGCACCGCGTCCGACATCGCCGCAATCCGATCGTTCCAGCCCGGCCAACGCGCCACCCACTCGGCATAGGTGATATGGCGGTAGCCGAGACGAGCCGAAAGCAGAACAGTCCAGAACTGATCACCGCCCAGGAACACCACCACACCCTTCTGCGGCCATGGGCCGTAGCGCTGGGGACGCAGCAGCAGCGACCAGAAGCGGCCTGCCGGCACGATGCGATCGAACAAGCCCCAGGGCTCTGCGGCCGCACGCTCCTGGCCCGTGGCATTGGGGCAGGGCACCAACACCAGCTGCAGGGACGCTGGTGCGCTCTGAGACCGGGGGCGCAGGCGAAGGCTGGCGTGCAGCCGTTCGGCCAGGGGTCGAACCCAGGTGGTCAGTTCACCGGGACCGTTCGAAACGAGAACAACGGCCGGTCCTGGTTCTGCTGCGCGGGGACGGGCCAAAGAAAAAAAAATGCGGATGGCGAGACTTGAACTCGCAAGGCCGAAGCCACACGCCCCTCAAACGTGCGTGTCTACCAATTCCACCACATCCGCGTGGTCGACTTCACCGCTCGGGTGCTGTCGAGGTCAGATCATACCGGGCGGGGTCTTCGCTCCTCGGCAACTTCGGTCGGCGCTGATACGATCCGGCGTCAGGCCTGAACATGCTGCGGGATGCCCATCGGCAAAGTGCTGATCGCCAACCGCGGCGAGATTGCCCTCCGGATCATTCGAAGCTGCCGCGAGCTCGGCATCGCCACCGTGGCGGTGTACAGCTCCGTTGATAAGGACGCTCTGCATGTGCAGCTCGCCGATGAAGCGGTCTGCGTGGGCGAAGCCCTGAGCAGCAAGAGCTACCTCAACATTCCCAACATCCTGGCGGCCGCCACCTCCCGCGGTGCTGACGCCATCCACCCCGGCTACGGCTTCCTGGCGGAGAACGACAAGTTCGCCGAGATGTGCCGTGATCACGGCCTCACCTTCGTTGGGCCGTCCCCCCACGCGATTCGCTCGATGGGGGACAAGTCGACCGCCAAATCGACCATGCAATCGGTGGGTGTTCCCACGGTGCCCGGCAGCGAGGGTCTGCTCAGCAGCACCAGCCAGGCGGCCGCCCTGGCCGAGGAAATGGGCTATCCCGTGATGATCAAAGCCACCGCTGGCGGTGGTGGTCGCGGAATGCGCCTCGTACCGGACGCCAGCCAGCTGGAGAGCCTGTACAAAGCGGCCCAGGGGGAGGCGGAAGCCGCCTTCGGCAACCCCGGCCTCTACATGGAGAAATTCATCGATCGGCCCCGCCACGTGGAAGTGCAGGTTCTGGCCGACCGCCACGGCAACGTGGTTCACCTGGGTGAACGGGACTGCTCGATTCAGCGCCGTCACCAGAAACTGCTGGAGGAGGCCCCCAGCCCGGCCCTGGATCCCGACCTGCGCCGCCGCATGGGCGAAGCCGCCGTTGCTGCCGCCCGAAGCATCAATTACGAGGGCGCCGGAACGGTGGAATTCCTGCTGGATCGCAGCGGCGGCTTCTACTTCATGGAGATGAACACCCGGATCCAGGTGGAGCATCCGGTGACTGAGATGGTGACGGGTGTGGATCTGATCGCTGAGCAGTTGCGCATCGCCGGTGGCGAACCCATCAGCGTGCGCCAGGAAGACATCCAGCTCACCGGCCATGCGATCGAATGCCGGATCAACGCTGAGGATGCCCGGCACAACTTCCGTCCCGCACCCGGACGCATCACCGGATGGCTGCCCCCCGGCGGACCGGGTGTGCGCGTCGACAGCCACGTCTACACGGGCTACGACATCCCGCCCTTTTACGACTCCCTGATCGGCAAGCTGATCGTGTGGGGCAAGGACCGCGACCACGCCATGACCCGGATGAAGCGGGCCCTAAATGAATGTGCCGTCACCGGGATTCCAACCACGGTGGAATTCCATCTGGAGATGCTGGATCGGCCGGAGTTCATCAACGGCGACGTGCACACCAAATTTGTGGAGCAGGAGATGCTCCCCTGAGCTCAGGCCACTGCCTGGGCGTTCATCAGGATTTGAGAAAGCAGCCCCTGCTGGCCAACCAGCAACTCACGCACGAGGCTGATCAAGCCCACCCAGATCACTGGAGTGACGTCGACTCCACCGATCGGTGCGATCACGCGGCGGCTCACCGAGAGCACAGGTTCCGTTGGCCATGCCACCAGGGGCCAGGCGCCCTTGCTCAGATCGACCTGGGGGTACCAGGTGAGCACGATGCGCAGCAGAAACGCCAGGGTCCAGGCCGCTAGCAGCAAGCCCAGAAGCAAATGGAGGACTGGCAGGGCCTGCAGCAGCAGCGGCGTCACAAAGCTCAAAGCAAATCGTCCCCTCATCGTAGAAAGACGGCATCGCTTCTTAAGATCGGCGCGGCTTTGAAGCAGACGGCAGCAACCCCATGACCCCCTCCCTCTCCAACTTCCTGAGCAGCCTCCTTTGGGGAGGTGTGATCGTCGTGATTCCTGCCTCCATCGCCCTGTTCCTGCTGAGCCAGACCGACCAGGTCGACCGCAAGCTCTGATCCGCCCCTGGCGCCCCTCGTAGACTGACTCCCAAGCGGGAGCAGAGCTTTGGTTAACGCCAGTCTCAATTGGGCCAGCATCGTCGGCATCGTTTTGGCCGTCGGCGGCGCTCTGCTCTATTTCATGCGGTCGTTCAAGCCCGCCTTGGCGCGGGACTACGACGTGTTCTTTGCAGCCATCGGGCTGCTATGCGGCGGCATCCTGTTCTTCCAGGGATGGCGCCTCGACCCGATTCTTCAGTTCGGCCAGTTCCTTTTGGCGGGAACCACCGTGTTCTTCGCCTACGAGAGCGTGCGACTGCGCGGCGTAGCGACGGAGCAGGCCCGGCGTTCCGCCTATTTCGATGACGAACCAGCACCGGCCCGGGGCGGAGGCCCGGGGGGCCTACGGGGCGGCTGGGATGACGGCGGTTACGACCGTTTTGATGAGCCCCAGCCAGTGCGGCGACGTTTCTCGGGCCGTGACGATGACGCCGAAGAACGGCCGGAAGAGGAGTTCTACCGGCCACGCCGCGCCAGCCGTGCCGCCATTCCTGAGGAAGCCGCCAGCCGTCGCTCAACAGACCGTGATCAGGGCGATTCCGGCTGGGGCCAAAACGACGAGCGCTCCCGCCGCATGGCTCGCTTCCGTGCCGGAGAAGCCCGGGATGAACGACGCCCCGACTTTGGCTCCAGGCGAACGGATCGAGACGAACAACGCCGCGGCAGCCGTCCCGTGGGGCGGCCTGAGCGTCCTTCCGGCGCACCCGCTCCCTCAGGAGCCGAGGATGCCGCCTTTTCCCCCAGCCGCGGTTCAACGCCGAGCAGTGCGGCCCCGAACCGGGGACGCCCCAGCGCCGACGGGAGTGCAGCAAGCGATTCCAGGCGATCCGCTGAACCGCCCCTGGCCTCGAACCGACCCAGCAGCAACCGACAACCCCCCCGCAGCTCACGGCCTTCGTCCGGCAGACCACGTGACAACAGCTCCCGCTTCGACGACTGAGCCAGTTGCCTCGTCTGCTGCTGATCCTGCTCGCCAGCCTGGCGCTGGTAGGCTGCAACGGTCGTAGTGAACGGGCCGGTGGTGGCTTGCTCGCCACCAGTCAGCAGGCCCCGGCCCTAAGTGGCAGTGGTGAGTGGCTGGCGGTCGTCAGCGATCGCGGCGGCCGACCCACGGTGCAGCTGCGCCGCCTGAGCGACGGATCGGTTGTCTCCGTTCCCCAGCTGAGCCGACATCAGCCCCACAGCTCGCCATCCCTGAGCTGGAACGGCCGTTACCTGGCAGCGATCACCCAGCGGGGGCGCCGCCGACTCGCGGTGGTGACCGACCGCCTGAACGGACGCATGCACCCCCTGCCGCTGCCGGGGGGGAGGGACCCGGTGCAGCTCAGCCTGGCGCCGGATGCCCAGCAGATCGCCCTGCAGGTGACGGATCAGGGGAGGTGGCGCGTGGAACTGCTGGATCTGAGTGATCTGCTCGAGCCGGACCGTCCTCCGGGACAGAGCCTCTCCACACCGGCGCTGTCGTCAGAGCCATGATCCGCGTCGCTCTGCTTTTCAGCCTGGTGTTGGTGAGCGGGTGCAGCAGCCCCAGGCCCACTCCCCGGCCCGACCTCAACGGCCTGCTGCGTCAATCCGTGAACAGCCGTCGGGATCCCTCCCTGGGGGGACGCTGGCTGGCCAGCCTGGGCCAACGCAATGGGCGGGAGCGGGTCGAACTGATCGACCTGCGCAGCCGTAGCCCCGTCCCGTTGCCGGGCCTCAACCGTGCTGATGCCCAACCGATCAGCGTCAGCGTCAGTGCCGATGGACAACGCCTGGCCGTGGTCCAGCAACGGGAGGACCGCACGGAACTGGTGCTCTACCGGCGCAACGTCGGGGCGACGCAACGGCTGCCCCTGGACCCACCGGGGGTGCCCCGCAGCGTCAGCCTGGATGGCTCGGGCCGGCGGCTGGCGGTGCAGGTGAGCCGGAACGGACGCTGGGATGTGGATCTGATCCGCCTGCCCTGATCAGGGCAGCAGCCCCGCCCAGTGCAGAAAGGTGTCGCCGCTGAGCACCTCGATCAGCAGCACCGCCACAAAACCCACCATGGCGAAGCGGCCATTCACCCGCTCGGCATAGCCACTCCAGCCGAAGGCAGGCACATCTTTGGTGGTGGCGGACGTCTCCGGAACGGACGTGGTGTCAGGGGTCTCGCTGGTGGAGGTCATCCGGCCGGTTCAAGAACGCCCGAAGTCATAGCTGGTCGCCGGGATCAGCCGCCAGTCGTGATCACCGCTGAGCTCCAGAACGGTGTCATGGAAGTCCTTCAGGGTTGGCCGGTGACCCACGCTGATGAACGCCACCTCCCGATCCCGCAATAGGGAATAAAGGCGGGATTCGGTCTCAACATCGAGGGCACTGGTGGCTTCATCCAGCACCACGACCTTGGGCGAATTGAGCAGCAGCCGCGCAAAGGCCAGTCGCTGCTGTTCACCCAGAGAGAGCAGGCGCGGCCAGTCCTGCTTGATGTCGAGGTCGGGATAGCGCTGCAGAAGTTTGCCCAACATCACCTGATCCAAAACCGCCCGTAGCTGTTCATCGCTGAAACGGGCCTGATCGAGGGGATAACAAAGCTGTTCGCGCAGAGATCCCAGTGCCATGTAGGGCTTCTGGGGGATGAAAAGGAGATCGCCCTGCCCCGGGGAATAAACGGTGCCCGTCGGCGAGCCCCACAGGCCACTCACCACCCGCAGCAGCGAGGTCTTGCCACAGCCGGAGGGTCCCACCACCAACAACCCTTCAGCGTTGCCCAAGGAAAAACTGAGGTCGCGCACCAGCACGTTGTCGGTGCGCGGTGTTTTGACCGTCACCCCCTGCAGCGCCAGGCGCTCAGAGGCCACAATCCGCGGCACGTAATCACTCCACTCCTCCGGATCGAGGTTGGAGATGTTGGATTGAAAGCCTTCCAGCCGGTTGATCGATGCAGAGAACCGGGCCAGGGCTTCAATGTTGTAGATGATGAAAAACAACGATCCCTCAACCAGGTTGTAGGCGACGTTCGCCTGGGCGAAGCCGCCGTAATCCATCTCCCCGGCGAGAATCGGTGCCGCAAGGATCAGATAGGGGATGAAATTGCTGGCGTAAATGCTGGAGCGCTGCAGCACCCGCAGCAGCACTTCCCAGACAATCAGCAAATTGAAGTTTTCAACGACGGTGGCCAGGCGACGCGTCACCTCCTTGGCTTCCTGCTGCTCTCCGGCGTAGAAGGCAATCGATTCGGCGTTGTCGCGCACCCGCACGAGGCCATAGCGGTAATCCGCCTCAAAACGCAGCTGGAAGTTGTTCAACCGCACCAACTTGCGGCCAGCCACAATCATCAGGACAGACACCCCGGATGCATAGGCCAGAAGGGCAAAGGTAAGCCCCTCACTCACCGAATAAAGGATGAGGATGTTGAGGGAAAAGGTGAGGATCGAATCAAAAATATTCAGCGCAAAACCAAGGGCCTGTGCCGTGAAATCACGCACATCCTCGGAAATTCGCTGATCAGGATTATCAACATTGGTGGCCGCTTCATCATTGGGATTGAGCACGTAATAGGCCCGATCCCGCAGGTAATCGTCCACCAGGCTCAGCGACAACCATTCGCGCCAGAACAGCCCAAGTTTCTGGGTGAAATAAAACTGCAGGCTGCGAATCGGCAGTGCCACAGCAAAACAGGCGCCGTAGATCCAGAGGTTGCGATACGACGCATCGCCATCCCTGGCGATCAACGCATTGGTCAGATCCCTGGCGAGGAATGTGATGCCGGCGTTGATGCCGTTCACGCTCAACAGCATCAGGATGATCAGGCCGAGAAACAGCCAAGGCAACCAGCGGCGATGCCTGAGTTGGCCCCGCACGGAGGCAAACACCACAGCCCCCAGCACGAACAGGGCACTGATGCCCGCCCCCCATCCACGGGACCAGAGCATGGCCAGGGACGACTGGACGCCACCGAGGTACTGGCCGGACAACTCCGGAAACAGCCACGACAGGCCGTTCATCAAGCCGGTGACCAGGAACAGCACGATCCCGGCCACACAGAAGAGCAGGCTCACCAGCAGTCCAACGAACTGCCAGCCGTTGTCTTCGGTGTAGGGAAAGAAGTAGGGCTGCGAAAGCCGACGCAGCTTGGCGGCCTGATTACGCAAGTTCTGAAGCTGGTGGGTCATGCCGCTGCTGAACTGTGCTCAGTCTGGCTGTCGCCGCGCCGCTTCGCCGCTGACCTCAACCGGGGGGCCACGCCAGAGGACGTCCACCGATCACGTGCACATGGAGGTGAAAGACCGTTTGGCCAGCACCGGCGCCACTGTTGATCACCGTGCGGAAATCGTCCAGGCCCTCCTGTTTGGCCACGCGGGCAGCCACCAGCAAGAGATGGCCCAGCAGGGCCGCATCCTCAGCAGCACCGGAGCGCAGGCTCTCGATCGCCTTGCGCGGAATCACCAGCACATGAACGGGTGCCTGGGGCGCGACATCGCGAAAGGCCAGACACTGCTCATCGCTGTAGACCTCATCGCACGGGATCTCGCCACGAAGGATCTTCCCGAAGATCGTGTCGTCTGCCATGGACCTTGAAAACGAGGGAACAGCCGGACCGGTGTGACAGCAGGGGCATGAATCTCCTGCGTCACCCTCCACAGAATGCTGGCACGTTGTCTCAGTGCATCCCTGCAAGGTCTGGAGGCCAGACCGGTGGTGGTGGAGGTGGATCTCGCCCCGGGCCTGCCGGGCGTTCAGCTGGTGGGTCTGCCGGACAAGGCCATTCAGGAATCACGGGAGCGGGTCCGATCCGCCCTGCGCAACAGCGGCTTCCGCGGCCCCCTGGTGCGCGTGGTGATCAACCTGGCTCCGGCCGATCTGCGCAAGAAGGTCCTTCCTTTGACCTCCCCATCGCCCTGGCCCTGTTGGTGGCCAGCGGGCAACTCGCCCGCCCTCAGCTGGAGGGCCTCTGGTGTGCGGGCGAATTGGGGCTCGACGGCAGCCTCAGGCCCTGTCGCGGGGTGATTGCCCTTGCTGCAAAGGCCCAGCAGCACAAGGCCCAAGCCCTGGTAGTTCCTCCTGAGAACGCCCAGGAGGCCAGCCTGATTGAGGGGCTCACCATCCGCACCGCCGCCAACCTGCGCACGCTGGTGGAGCAGCTGAAAGGCGAGCGCCCCTGGCCGGCGACCGGTGGCAGCAGCACCCGATCCTCAACCCAGCCAACCAAGCCGGCGTCTTGGCCCTGCCTGGACAGCAGCCTGGCCTCCCGCGCCCTGGCCCTCTCGGCAGCCGGCGGCCACCATCTGCTGCTCGTGGGTCCCCCCGGCTGCGGCAAGACCCGCCTGGCCCATCAACTGCCGCGACTGCTGCCGGCCCTGAACCGCAAGGAAGCGCTCTCCATCACGCGCATCCATTCCGTCGCCGGCCAACTGCATGGCATCGATCAACTGCAGCAGCAGCGCCCCTTTCGATCGCCGCACCACAGCTGCTCAGCAGCCGCCTTGCTCGGCGGCGGACGCTCACCCCGTCCTGGGGAGGTGAGCCTGGCCCACGGTGGCGTGCTCTTCCTTGATGAGCTGGCGGAATTTCCGCGGGCGGTCCTGGATCAATTGCGGCAGCCCCTGGAGGACGGCGCCGTGCAGATCAGCCGCTCCCAGCAGAGCACGGTGTTCCCGGCCCTGGTCACCCTGGTGGCCGCCACCAATCCCTGCCCCTGCGGCTGGCATGGCGACCGCGACCATGGCTGTCGCTGCAGCATCAGCCAGCGCCAGCGCTACTGGCAGCGGCTCTCCGGCCCGCTCTTGGATCGGCTCGATCTGCAACTGCGGCTGGAACGGCGCTCCGCCAAGGAGGTGGCAGCGGTGCTGAAGCAGCCCAGCCCAACGCAAGCTGCAGCGTCCTGGTGCACCCCCGCACAAATTGAACGAGCCCGGCAGCGGATGCAGAGGCGCAATCCGGGTGGAGACAGCAACGGGCGGCTGTCGGCAGCAGCGCTGCGGCGGACCGGAGCCATCGAGGCTGCGGCACTCGAGCTCTGGGAACAGCTGATCAACCAGCGTGGGCTGAGCACACGCAGCGGCCTTCAACTGTTGCGCGTGGCGCGCACCATTGCCGATCTCAACGACCGGGCCAGCGTCGATCGAAACGCCGTGGCGGAAGCGAGTTGCTTCCGCTGCACTGATCTGCTCAAGCAGCCTGGTGCTCAGTAGTCGCGGGCTCGCTTGTCGGGCGTGTCCCGGTAGGGCTGGGTGCCGATCGGCGGGGGCTGGAGATGGCGGTCGTTGAACGAACCCAGGGCATGGGTCATCGCTTCACCGAACCACTGGAACCACTGAACAACCATTGTTTTCATCACGTCCTCCGGGGTCTGTCTTCAGTGTGAAATCACTGACAGAGGACGACAACAGGTGTTTTCACCGGTTCTGGGCCAGCTCAGTAGGACGGAGCTACGGAACTCTCACTCTGTTCAGTCTCAACCGGCTCGCTGGCTGGGCTGGATCCGGCCACTGGCGCACTGTCCCGATAGACATAGAGATGGCCGAGGCTCTTCTTGCCGTAGGCCCGTCGCTTCAAGGTCCAGCCCGGCTCAAGCTTGAGCTGAACGAATCCGCTGGCGGCGCCACCGGCCCGAGCCACGATCATGGTCGGTTGGGAGGGATTCTTGGTGGGCGTGGCCAGCAATTCAATATCCCGACCGGTGTTCACCACGCTGAGCCGGTAGCGGGTGCCGAGGTCGTCACCACCGATCCGCAGGGAGTAGCCATTGCCATCGATGTAGCGGTTGCAGACCCCGCTGAAATCAAACGTGGACAACAAGGGATCGACCATGGCCGGTGATCCCGCAGCCACAGCGAAACAGGGGCGTTTTGTGGTGCGCTGCTCGTAGATGTTCAACTGAGAACGCTCGCCCTGCCCAATCGGGGCCGACACCAAGACGAACTTGCTCAACTCCACGGGCACCGCCGTGAACAGCGAACCCTGGGCCAGGGCCACCGGTGCAGAGGTCGCTGCGAGAGCGAGGCCGGCAGCGGCCACGGTTCGAAAGCGTGCCATCACGTCCATGGAGGAACTGAGCGGATCGTAAAAGTGATGCCTGGATCGGTGGCCCCCAATCAGGCCGGTTTGTTCAGGCGAATGGCGAACAGCAAGGTCCCCACGGTTCCAGGGGCCGCCAGGGCCAGGATCCAGCTGGTGGTTTTGACCCCGAGGTCGGGATCGCCGTAGGCCAGTTCAAACACACATCCGGTGCTGGCGATACCTAGAACACAGGCGAGGGCCAGAAAAACGCCGGCCAGGGGGTTCATCGGCATAACTCAGGCGACGCTCCGCACATCTTGGCGCTGGAAGCCCTTCTCCTTGAGCTCCTTCTGCAGACCGTCTTCATCAGTGACGCGATCGACAAACAACACGCCATTGAGATGATCCATCTCGTGCTGAATGCAACGGGCCATCAGGCCATCGGCCTTCATCTTCCTGGGCCGACCCATCTCATCGCGGAAGCTCAGTTCAATCGCGGTGGGGCGCACCACATCGAGATACACCCCGGGGATGCTGAGACAGCCCTCTTCGTAGGTGTCGAGCCCGGCGCTGGCCGCCGTGATCTCCGGATTGATCAGCACCAGGGGCGGCGTGGCTGCATTCTCCAGATCCAGATCAATCACCAGGAGCTGCTGGTGAATCCCCACCTGAGGAGCCGCCAGGCCAATGCCCTTGGCGGTGTACATGCTGCGCAGCATGTCGCGGGCCAGCTCCCGCACCTGCTCGTTCACCTTGCCGATGCGGCGCGCGGACTGCCGCAACACCTCATCGCCCAGGGTGTGAATCTCCAGCGGCGGGGTTTCCAGGGCCGTCTTGGGCACCAGCATCGTGTCCCGCGACTTATCGGCCTGACGGGCCAACTCTGCAAAGCTTCCTGCCAAGACCAACGCCGCGTTGATCCAGCATGGTAAGCGGCCTGAATCAGCCGCTATGGGAGCCGCTCCGTTATCCGCGCAACATGCCGTCGGCCGTTTGCCTGGTCTCAAGGAACCGGCCCTGGTCAGTGGCCCCGATGCAACGCTGTGGCTGATCTGGCTGGAACAGCGCCCCCAGGAGCGCGGCCGCACCACTGCCTTGATCCGGCGTTTCGGTGATTCCGAGGCAGAACCACAGGAACTGACGCCGGCCCCCAGTAACCTGCGCAGCCGCGTGCATGACTACGGCGGCGGGGTGCTCGCCACCGCGGTGGAGCAGGACAGGCTGATCCTGGCCTGGATCGAGCGCGGCTGCCTCTGGCGTCAGGACTGGCGCCTGCCGCAGACCAGCCCCCAGCAACCCACCCCCCTGGCTACACCCCAACGGCTCAGCAGGGAAGGGGACTGGGAGCTGGCGGATGGCGTGCTCGATCTGCCCAGGCAGCGCTGGATCGGCATCCGTGAAATCGAAGGCCGTGACGAGCTGGTGAGCCTGGCGCTGAACGCAACGGATCAAACGCCGCTGCTGCTGCACCAGCCGACGGACTTTGCCGGCTATGGCTGCTTGAGCCCCGATGGCCAGCGCTTCGCCTGGGTGGAGTGGCAGCAACCCGCCATGCCCTGGGACAGCAGCCGTCTCTGGTGCGCGGAGTTCAGCGACACGGGCGGGCTGGTCGAGCCCCGTCAGCTGGCTGGAGGCGATGGCATCTCAGTGTTTCAACCCCAATGGCTGCCCGACGGGCAGTTGCTTGTGGCGGAAGACAGCTCCGGTTGGTGGAACCTGATGCTCCAGCCCAGTGCCGACGCCGCCTGGGAGAGGCCCTGGCCGATGGCTGCCGAAACTGCCATGCCCCAGTGGATCTATGGGATGAGCACCACGGCCTGGGATGGCGAGCAACTGGTCGCCGCCGTCTGCAGCCGCGGGGCCTGGTCGTTGCAACGGCTCAGCTTGGATGGAGCGGTGCAGCCGTTGCCGCAACCGTTTGACGACCTTGCGGGATTAAGCGCCTGCAATGGCCGCGCCGTGGCCGTGGCCAGCAACAGCACCAGCGTGGCCGGGCTGCTGGAAATCGATTTGCGACCGGCCACCCCGATCTGGAGCCACAGCCCCGCCATCACGTCACCGTTGTCGGTTGAGGCGATCAGCGTGGCCGAACCGCTGTGGTTCAACGGTCATCAGGGTGAACGCACCCATGCCTGGTACTACCCCCCGAGCGGCAAACCACCAGGGCCGGCGCCGCTGCTGGTGAAAAGCCACAGCGGACCAACGGCCATGGCTCGCCGCGGCCTCAGCCTGGCGATTCAGTACTGGACCTCCCGGGGTTGGGGCGTGGTGGATGTGAATTACGGCGGCTCAACGGGGTTTGGCCGGGACTACCGGGAGCGCCTCAACGGGGGCTGGGGCCTGGTGGATGTGGCCGACTGCGCCGCCGCCGCACAGGCCCTGATCGAGACCGGTCGCGCCGATCCCGGCCAGATCGCCATCGAAGGTGGCAGTGCCGGCGGCTTCACCACCCTGGCGGCGCTGTGCTTCACCGAAGTGTTCAGGGCCGGCGCCTGCCGCTATGCGGTGTGTGATCTCACAGCCATGGCTGAAGACACGCACAGATTTGAAGCGCGCTACGTGGATGGCCTGGTGGGGGAATGGCCCGCAGCGCGTGCTTTATACGAGCAGCGGTCGCCGCTGCTGCATGCCGATCAAATCCGCTGTTCGGTGCTGTTCTTCCAGGGTTTACAAGACAAGGTGGTGCCTCCCGAACAAACCGAACGCATGGCGGAGGCGCTGCGCAGCAACGGCATTCCAGTGGAGGTGCGGCTGTTCGAGGAGGAAGGCCACGGCTTCCGCAGCCAAGCCACCCAGATCGAGGTGCTCGAGCAAACCGAGGCCTTTTTCAGAAGGGAATTGGGGCTAACAGACGGTTACAAAGCACACAACCCCGTTCAGCAGATGTGATGGGTTGAGCGAGCAACCAGCAGGAACCATCAACCTGTGCTCCACGGAACCAATCAGAAAGCGGTAAGCCTGAAAAGCTGACGGCTGTTTCGACAGCACCGATGCGGATCCTGCGTTATCGCGGCAACAGCTATGCCAGCCCTGAACCGATCAACGCGGCTCCCCGTCCCGGCGCACGCTCCTACCGCTGGGTGAAGTACGCCATCGAGACCAACAAGGTTGTTCCCCTGCGGCAACGCGAGGCCGCATCAAGCAACGATCAACTGGCGGCCTGAGCCAGCTCAGCTGTGCTCGCGCAGGAAAGCGACCGTGGAAGCGAGCTCTTCGCTGAAGCGGTCGATCTCTTCAAAGGTGCTGGTGAAGCTCAGGCTGGCCCGCGCTGAAGCCGTCACGTCATACATGCGGTGCAGGGGCTGACAGCAGTGGTGACCACTGCGGATGCAGATCCCGGACGCATCGATCAGAGCGGCAATGTCGTTGGCATGCACGCCATCCACAAGAAATGTGGCGAGGGCACCTCGCTCGGGCTGCTGATCCGGCGTCGGCCCCAGGACCCTCACACCATCAATGGCCTGCAACCGGGCGAACAGATGCCGGGTGAGCTGAGCTTCCCAGGCCTGAATCGCCTCCAGACCCACTGCCTGGAGGTAGCGAATCGCGGCACCCATGCCCACCGCCTCGCCAATGGCAGGGGTGCCCGCTTCGAACTTATGGGGCAACACCGCCCAGGTGCTGTGGTCCAGGAAAACGTCCTGAATCATCTCACCACCGCCCAAAAAGGGAGGCATCGCCTCGAGCAGCGACTCCCGCGCCCAGAGGAAACCCATGCCGGTGGGGCCGCAGAGCTTGTGGGAGGAGCCGACGAGGAAGTCGGCATCCATGGCCGCCACGTCAATCGGCTTGTGGGCCAGGCTCTGGCAGGCATCCACGAGCACACAGGCGCCAACGGCATGGGCTGCGGGGATCACCTGATCCAGGGGATTGCAGCAACCGAGGGAATTGCTGATGTGCACCAGGCTCACCAGTCGGGTGCGCTCATTGAGCTGGGCCCGGAAATCCTCCAGATCCAGCTCACCGGATTCGGTGATGCCCACATGGCGCAGCACGCAGCCGGTGCGCTGCGCCAACAGCTGCCAGGGCACCAGGTTGCTGTGGTGCTCCATCACCGTGAGGAGAATTTCGTCCCCCTGCTTGAGGTTGGCGTCACCCCAGGTGCGCGCCACCAGATTGATGGCTTCGCTGGCATTGCGGGTGAAGACAATCTCGCGGGAACTGGCCGCACCCACGAAGGCCGCCGTCGTGCTGCGGGCCGCCTCAAAGGCATCGGTGGCACGGGCACTGAGCTGGTGCGCACCGCGATGCACGTTGGCGTTGTCGCAGCTGTAGTACTGCTGCAGCGCTTCGAGCACCTGACGGGGCTTCTGGCTGGTGGCAGCGTGATCGAGATAGATCAGCGGGCGGCCATCCGGAGCCAGCTGCTCGAGAATCGGGAAATCAGCACGATATCGAGACGATAAATCCACGAAATCAGCACTGGATCGTACTTTGGCGATCGTCATGGGGCGAGGCTCTCCATCACGCGCTCCAGCGGGCGCCACGCCTGCGCGGCAGCAGGTAGCTGGGCGATCACCTCCTGGCAGGCACCGCGCAGCAGCAGCGCCGTTGCATCCGCCGCAGCGATGCCCCGGCTCTGGAGATAGAACAGCTCATCGTCCTGAAGCTGCGACACGGTGGCGCCGTGGGCGCAGCGCACATCGTCCGCCACGATCTCCAGCTCGGGCTTGGTGTCCACCCGGGCCCGATCAGACAGCAGCAGGTTGCGGCTCAACTGCGCAGCGTTGGTGCGCTGAGCATCGCGGGGAACACTGATGGCGCCGTTAAAAATCGCGTGGGACTGGCCGCCGGCCAGGCATTTCTGCAACTGATCGAGCTCCCCCTCCGGCCCGTCGAAGCGCACCGCGGTGTGGGTGGCCAGCTGCTGCTCGGCGCCGGTGACGGCGAGACCCTTAAGCACGGTCTCTGCCTGACCATCCACCTGCACCACCCGGGGCTCCACCCGTCCCAGATTCCATCCCTGAACCACCGAAGTGAGGGCATAGGAGCTGCGGGGCTCCTGCTCGACAGCCAAATGAGCCATCAGCGATGACGCACCATCCGCAGTCGCCAGCACGCCATGGCGTAGTTGGGCCTCCTGCCCCAGATGCACTTCCAGCACATGGCTGTGGGCCGACGCCCCCTCAGCCAGCAGCACCTGCATCAACTCGAGCTCAGCTTTTTCCTCCAACAGCAGCAGCACCCGCGTGGCGTTCAACCCGGCACCCGCCGCTAGCACCAGCTCCAACGGACCAACCCGTCCCCGCACCCTGAGGGCCAGAATCTGTTGGGCTTTGGCATGGTTGAACTCCACGGGCCAGACCTGGGCACAACCGCAGCGATCGAGGGTGTGGCCGAGGGCTTGCTGCAGCTCTTCGGCATTCAGCGCCGTGATTCCCTCCGGAAGCACCTGGCCGGCCAGGGGATCATCAAAACCGTTGAGCAACAGACGGGTCACCCCGTCGAGGCTGGCCGGCAAAGACGTGGACAGTGGCGAGGCACTGGTCTGCAATTCCGAGACAGCCGCAAGCCGTTTGAGGTCGGTGAGGCGCCAGGGCTCCTGGCGGCGGTTGGGCAGACCAAGCTGTTCAAGCGCGGCTCGACCGCGCTCCTGCACTGGCGCCAGCACACTGCTCGCCATGGTCAAGCAGCTCCTTGAGCGGCCAGCTCCTGATCCACCCAGTCGTATCCGGTCTGCTCCAGCTCAAGGGCCAGCTCCCTTCCGCCGGTGCGCAGGATCCGGCCTGCCGCCATCACATGCACATAGTCCGGGGTGATCTCGTCGAGAAGACGTTGGTAGTGGGTGATCAGCAGCGTGGCGTTGTCTTCCGTCGCCAGCTGGTTCACACCACCGGCCACGATGCGCAGGGCATCGATATCCAGGCCGGAATCGGTTTCATCCAGGATCGCCACCACGGGCTCCAGCAGCGCCATCTGCAGAATCTCGTTGCGCTTTTTCTCGCCCCCGGAGAAGCCTTCATTCACGCTGCGCTCAAGGAAGGCAGGGTCCATCTGCACCACCTTGAGCTTGTCGTGCACGTGATCCTCGAAGGCAAACGTGTCGAGCTCCTCCTCCCCCTGTTTTTCGCGCCGAGCATTGGTGGACACCCGCAGGAATTCCAGGTTGCTAACACCAGGAATTTCAACGGGGTACTGAAATCCGAGGAACACCCCCAGACGGGCCCGCTCTTCAGGCTCCAGCTCAAACAGATCCTGGCCGCGATAACGAACGCTGCCGCCCGTGACCCGGTAGGCCGGATGCCCGGCCAACACCTTGGAGAGCGTGCTCTTGCCACTGCCATTGCGACCCATCACGGCATGGACTTCACCAGCCCGCACCTGCAGGTTCACCCCCTTGAGGATGGGCTTGTCCTCGACGGAGGCATGCAGGTCTTGGATGTCGAGCAGCAGCTCAGCGTCAGGGCGAATCACGGAAGGCGTCGTTAAAAAACAGAGACAAGGTGGGGGAGGGGATCAGCCCACGGACCCCTCAAGTTTGAGGGCCAGCAATTTGTCGGCCTCAGCGGCAAACTCCATCGGGAGCTGATTGAAGACGTCGCGACAGAAGCCGCTGACCATCATCGAGACGGCCTCTTCAAACCCGATGCCACGGCTCTGCAAGTAGAAGAGCTGGTCTTCGGAGATGCGACAGGTGCTGGCCTCGTGCTCGATGGCCGCCTGCGGCTGCTGCGAACGGATGTAGGGATAGGTGTTCGCAGCGGCCTGATCGCCGATCAGCATCGAATCGCACTGGCTGTAGTTGCGGGCGCCCTTGGCATTGGGCCCCATCTGCACAAGACCGCGGTAGCTGTTGCTGGAGCGCCCTGCACTGATGCCTTTGCTCACAATTGTGGAGCGGGTGCGCGGTCCGACATGGACCATCTTCGTGCCGGTGTCGGCCTGCTGGCAGTTGTTGGTGAGGGCCACGGAATAGAACTCACCCACCGAATCAGCACCCTGGAGCACGCAACTGGGGTACTTCCAGGTGATGGCTGAACCAGTCTCCACCTGGGTCCAGCTGATGCGGCTGCGATCACCCCGGCACTGACCCCGCTTGGTCACGAAGTTGTAGATCCCGCCGACGCCGTTTTCATCACCGGCGTACCAGTTCTGAACCGTGGAATATTTGATTGAAGCGTCGTCGAGGGCTACCAGCTCCACCACCGCCGCATGCAGCTGGTTGGTGTCAAACATCGGTGCCGTGCAGCCTTCGAGATAACTCACCGAGGCACCCTCTTCAGCCACGATCAAGGTGCGCTCGAACTGTCCGGTGTCGCCGGAATTGATCCGGAAGTAGGTGGAGAGCTCCATCGGGCACTCAACACCCTTAGGAATGAAGACGAAGGATCCGTCGCTGAACACAGCTGAGTTCAGGGCGGCAAAATAGTTGTCGTTGCTGGAGACAACCGTGCCGAGGTAGCGCTCGATCAGCTCGGGATGCTCCTTGACCGCCTCACTGAAGGAGCAGAACACCACCCCGTGTTCGGCCAGCTTCTCCTTGTAGGTGGTGGCAATCGAAACGCTGTCGAAAACAGCGTCCACCGCCACGTTGCTGAGGCGCTTCTGCTCGCTCAGCGGGATGCCGAGCTTGTCGAAGGTTTCCAGCAGCTTCGGATCCACCTCATCGAGGCTGGCCTTCTTCTCCTGCTGCTTGGGAGCCGCGTAATAAACGATGTCTTGGTAATCGATCTCGGGATAACCCAGAGCAGCCCAGTCGGGCTCTTCGAGGGTGAGCCAATGGCGAAACGCCTTGAGACGGAACTGCAGCAGGAAATCCGGCTCTTCCTTCTTGGCCGAGATCAGGCGAACGACCTCTTCACTGAGACCCTTGGCGATCTTGTCGGTCTCGATCTCGGTGACGAAGCCGTACTTGTACGGCTGGCTGACGAGATCCCGTGTGGAGGTACTGGTCATTCAGCTCAGCCGGCGGTGGCGTTGATCGTTTCGGTGGTGATGGTCTGCGTCTTCTCAGGGCAAGCGAAGGGGTTGTCCTCGGTGAGGAAGAGCATGCAGTGGCATTCCTTGCGCTCGCGCATCGGAACGCAGGGGCAGTTCCAGAAGGCCTGGGAGACCTCGGCCTCTTTGTCTTCGTAATGGCGGCAAGGGCACAGCGCTCCCCCCAGATCGTCTTTGTGACGCGCCAGACCCTTCAAGACAACAGCGGTGACACTGGGGTCGGCACAGAAATATGTGCCGGTGCGCTGGGCGTAGGTTTCAGCGAACTTGCGGATGACCTCCAGGCTTTCTGCTGTCGGCTCTTGAGGGGCGTCGGACATGGAGGTGGAGAGAGCGGCGAATTACGAAACCCCGCGGTTTCCTTAATGGAAGCCTAGGCCAACAGGCCTCCGGTTAGCGGGCTCCCCATTGTGACCCTCAACACGGTCAACATGGCGTGGCAATTCGATGGCATCGTGTGGGGAGGTTTCGCCTCCTCATGAGCGCCTCGGCCCCCGCCAGCACCCGCGACGTCGTGCTCTCCCTGCTGCTGGAGCGCGGGGAGGAGGACGCTGGCACCCTTGCCGATGCCATAGGCATTTCCGTTCAGGCCATGCGGCGGCACCTGCGCTCCCTCGCCGACAGCGGCTTGGTCTGCGCCAGCAGCAATGCCAGCGGCCCAGGTCGACCCAGCAACCGCTGGTGCCTCACCGACGAAGGACGGGCTCAGTTCCCCGATGGCAGCGGCCGCTTCGCCCTTGGCCTGCTGGATTCGATGCGCAGCCATCTCCCCGAAGCGACGGTGCGCCAGCTGCTCAATCAGCAGGCGGAGTCGAAGGCCAGCCAGTACCGGCAAAGCCTTGGCGAAGCCTCCCTGGAGGCTCGCCTCGAACACCTGGCACGGCTGCGACGCGACGAGGGCTATGTGACCGTCTGCAGCCGGGACGATGACGGCGTGAGCTGGCGGCTCGAGGAGGCCCACTGTTCGGTGCAGCGCATTGCTGAAGAATTTCCTGCGGTCTGCGACCAGGAATTGCTGTTGATTCGGCGCACCGTGCCGGACTGCCGGGTGGAACGGGTGCATTGGCGGCTCGAGGGCGGCCACGCCTGCGGCTTCCGCATCACTCCCTTGGCGCAGGGCTGATGGCCATCGACCGAGCCGCGATTGAACGCATCGACTCCACCATGCTGCCCCAGCTCGATCGCCATCACCTGCGGGTGCTGAGCCACTGCCTGGACAGCTTCCAATCCATGGCCGCTCCAGGGAGCACTGGTGCAATCCCCGACGAAAACCAACGGCGCCGCTGGTGCCAGCAGCAACCCGTGGTCGCTGACGATCCAGCATTCCTCGACACCTTGCTGCTGCAGCTCAACGCTGCCGCCGACCAGCTGGATCAACTGGCGCTCGAACTGGGCAAGCCTCCATTGGCGCTGACCCTCGACGATCTGATCAGCGCCGCCGAAGCCCGCTGCCGTGGCTGACATGGCCGTCGGGGGTGGCCTGGCTGTCGTGACTGACCTGGTCGAGCTGCCATCATCAATTCACTTCCTCAACGCCGGCGATGCTTGAGATCTCGGACGCCCTCAGCTTCTTTCGTCTGAGCTGTGGCCGCTGGACCTCACAGCGCAGCCAGCACCACCTGCTGCATCGCCGCGCCGAAGCCGGCGCCTCCTTCATCGTTGTGGAGGAACTTTTCAAGGGCGACGAACGCCTTGCGGAGATCGCCGAACGCAACAACGCCAGCATTGAGCAGATCGTGGGGGGCTGCTGGGTGCGCTGGAGCGGATCGATGGCCTGGGATCGGGCCGGTGAATCCCATGAAGACCAGACCATGTTCGGACTGATCCCCGAAGACGAAACGGGGCGACGGGGACTGCTGCTGCGGGATCGCGGTTACGCCGAGAAAGCACCGGTGGCGGGTCAGTTCCGCATGGATGACGAAAACGGCCTGATCCTCACGACCGACTACGAAATGATGAGTTCCCTGGAGCGCTTCTGGTTCGCCAGCGAGAACGTGCGGCTGCGCACCAGCACAGTGCAGGGGCTCTCCAACAACGCCTCCTTCTGCATCGAGACCCGGCAGCTGGACGATGTTGATCAGCCCAGCCCAGCCATAGCCACGAGTGGGGCCGCCCTCGCCCCCTTCGGCTGGTAAGCAGAAGTACTTAGAGAAAGTATTACGGCATGTAATCGCTGCAACAGCAGCTGAAGGGGGCAAGACCCAGCACTTCTACGATCGCCATCAGTGGATGCTGTAGCTCGCGTGGCCATTCCTCTTCTGGAGTACGCACCGATCACCCAGAACTCCTTGAGAGCGGGTGTTCCGAACCTCCGTGTCGGCTCCGACGAGGGATCACGGGCTTACTCCCTGGAAATTGCAGACGACCGGGACAACCTCGACACAGTTGTGGAAGCCGCCTACCGGCAGATCTTCTTCCACGCCTTCAAAACAGACCGGGACGTCAACCTTGAGTCCCAGCTGAAGGATGGCCAGATCACGGTTCGCGACTTCATTCGTGGCCTGGTGCTCTCTGACACCTTCAAGCGCACCTTCTACGGCTTCAACAGCAACTACAAGGTTGTTCGCCACCTCTGCGAACGGATCCTTGGCCGCAAGGTGAACGGCAAGGGAGAAGAGCTCTCCTGGTCGATCGTGATTGCGACCAAAGGCCTGGAAGGCCTTGTCGATGTGTTGCTCGACAGCGCCGAGTACCTCGACGCCTTCGGCTACGACACGGTTCCTTACCAACGCAACCGCGTGCTTCCCGGCCGGGAGCTGGGCGATACGCCGTTCAACATCACAACCCCCCGCTACGACGAGTACTACCGGGGAATCCTGGGCTTCCCCCAGATCGTCTTCACCGGCGGCCCCGCCAAGAAAGTTCCTGCCCGCGCCAAAATCCGCAAGGGTGGCTCACCTCAGGACTACATGGCCTGGGTGGCAGAAATGGGCGGCCCCCGTGGAGTTGCCCCCAGCGGTGGCGCCGACATGGACTACATGTCGAAGGTTCCCTACCGCAGCATCAGCCGCTGATCCCGGCCTCAAACGATGTTCAAAAAAGCGGGGCTTCGGCTCCGCTTTTTTTGTGTCTATGACTGTGATCCCCGGGATCGACGTACGCCCAGTGGTCAGCATCCACTGACCCTTGGCCGCTTCACGCTTCGAAAAGGAATTTTTCGGATCACAATGATCCCAAACGAAACCTGGAGTTTTTGGACGTGTCCCAAACCCTGTCATCCCTGGCACGTCTCACCCTTCGTCAACTGCGTCAGATCGCCAGCGACCTTGGGGTGCCGCTCTACAGCCGCAAAAGCAAGGAGACCCTGGTCGACGAGGTTGCCCAGCGTCAGCAAAAGCGTGGTGGAGATCTGAAGGCCATCGAGGCCGAACTCAATGCGCCTGCCATGGGCAGCAGCGACACCCGCGTGGTGTTCCTGCCCCGAGACCCCCAGTGGGCCTACGTGTTCTGGGAAATTTCCGACGCCGATCGCAAGGTGGCCCAGAAGGACGGCGCCAGCCGTCTTTGCCTGCGCCTGGCTGACGTAACGGGCATGCAGGACGGCAACGCCCATCCCCACACCCTTCAGGAAGTTCCCGTCGACAGCCACACCACCGAGTGGTATCTGCCTGTGCCTCTCTGCGACAGGGATTACCGGGTGGAGTTGGGCTACCGCATCGGCGCCAGCTGGATGTCTCTGGCCTTCTCCTCCGTGGCCCGTGTGCCCGCTCTTCACCCAAGCGAGCAGATCCTTGATCAGTTCGTCCCGTTCAGCCTTGAGGCAGCACCGGCTGAATCCGCTCCAGCTCCCGTCGCGCCGATCGAGTCGAGCAACAGTGGCCTGCACGAGCGGCTGTACCAAAGCGCCACGGTTCAATTCCGCCGCCGTCGGGTTGGCTCGGAAGAATTCCAGGAGGGCTTTGACGTCTCCGGGGACAGCAGTGGCCTGAACGATTCGGGTGCCGGCCTCTGGGCCAGCGGCCGCAACGAGTCTGGCCTTGGTGGCGTAGCTCCTCGCCAACGCTCCTTCTGGCTGGTGGCTGACGCCGAACTGATCGTCTACGGCGCCACCGATCCTTCGGCCCGTCTCACCATCGGTGGCGAAGAAGTGCCTCTCTCCACCGATGGCACCTTCCGGATCCAGGTGCCCTTCCGGGATGGCGAGCAGATGTACGCCATCGAAGCCACGGCTTCCGATGGAGAACAGAAGCGCAACATCACGCTCAACTTCAAGCGTGAGACACCTGAAGACAACAGCAACCCTGCCAGCGAAGCCCGCGCCGAGTGGTTCTGAACCCTTCCGATTACAAAGCACCATCAACCCTGCGCTGGTTCGTGGCCATCACCCCCCTCGCGGGGGCGATGGTCTTTCCATTGGTGGTGCCTTTGGTGATGGCCCGGGTGGGCATCGGAGCCGGTGTGGGCGTCGCCCTTGTTCTGAGTGGACTTTGGTTTGTGGCGATGCTGAAGACATCGGAGATGCCCCACTGAAGATCGGGGAACTCTTATCAGCCAAGTTCTTGATCTGGACATGGAGCGGCTCTGGAACAGCACTGGCCTGGGGATCCCACCAAATATCCAATGAAAACTCGATTGACAAAAAATCCGTAGAAGTCGGAGTAACGAGTGACTGAAAAACCAGGTCAAACGATAGATAATGAGTCTCATGAACTTCCCTGCCCTGATTCGCATTTTCATGGTGTTATCCATGACTGCCCCGTCTATGGCTGCTGAGCCCTATGTGGCTTGGCCCAGCAAAGAGCAACTGCGAGGCATCGAACAGGCCGCCTACGCATGTTCCCGAGCCAACTCAACAGAGGCCTGCAAGCGAGTAAGGCAACTCGCTGATCCTTTGATGGATCACTCCAGGTTGCCCGAGCGCTGCAAAGACGTGTTGTGGATGTTGATGGACGAAGCCAAGGTCGCCAACAACAACGACTTCAGACGCAAAGACACCATTACAAACACGGCCCGGCGTATCCCAAGGTTCTGCGCAGAGCCGGTGACCAAAAAGGAGAAACTCAAATCGCGGCAGGCTTGAGCCAAGCTCAGTAATCACAAACTGACGGCAGTCAATGCTTCCCAAAAAGCCACCGGCAAGCGAGGGTCTCGCTTGCCGTTCTGCGTTGCATAGTCCTCTGTGTTGTTGCGGCCAAGGGGGTAGCGACATCAACTGGTCGCGACCGACGCCATGCAAATGGATTTCCATGTTTAGGTTCCGCATACAGACCCCTCCGTCGTGATGACCACCTCGGCCCCTGCGGAATCGACCCAACGCCAGGTGCCCCTGGCCACCCCTTTCACCGACCAAAAGCCAGGGACCTCCGGCCTCCGCAAGAGCAGTCGCCAGTTCGAGGAGCCCCATTACCTGGAGAGTTTCATTGAGGCGTCGCTTCGCACGCTGCCAGGCGTGCAGGGCGGCACCTTGGTGCTGGGGGGCGACGGCCGTTACGGCAACCGCCGTGCCATCGACGTGATCCTGCGGATGGGCGCCGCCCACGGCCTCAGCAAGGTGATCGTCACCACCGGCGGCATCCTCTCCACGCCCGCCGCCTCCAATCTGATCCGGCAACGTCAGGCCATCGGAGGGATCATCCTTTCCGCCAGCCACAACCCAGGCGGTGAGAACGGTGACTTCGGCGTCAAGGTCAACGGCGCCAACGGTGGCCCCACCCCCGCCTCCTTCACCGATGCAGTGTTCGAGTGCACCAAGACCCTGGAGCAATACACGATTGTTGAAGCTCCAGAAATCCCACTGGATGCCCCTGGACTCCACAACATCGGCGCGATGCAAGTGGAGGTGATCGACGGCGTCGACGATTTCGTTGCCTTGATGCAGGAGCTGTTCAACTTCGATCAGATCCGCGATCTGATTCGCAGTGACTTCCCCTTGGCCTTTGACGCCATGCATGCCGTCACCGGGCCCTACGCCACCCGGTTGTTCGAAGGTCTACTGGGTGCACCGGCGGGAAGCGTGCGCAACGGCACACCCCTGGAAGACTTCGGCAACGGTCACCCCGACCCCAACCTCACCTACGCCCACGACCTGGCTGAACTGCTGCTCGAGGGAGATGAGTACCTCTTCGGCGCCGCCTGCGACGGCGATGGCGATCGCAACATGATTCTGGGCCAGCGCTGCTTTGTGAATCCCAGCGACAGCCTCGCCGTGCTCACTGCGAACGCCACGGTGGCTCCGGCCTACGCCGAAGGCCTGGCCGGGGTGGCGCGTTCAATGCCCACCAGCGCTGCAGTGGATGTGGTGGCCAAGGAGCTGGGGATTGACTGCTTCGAAACGCCCACAGGCTGGAAGTTCTTCGGCAACCTGCTGGACGCCGGCAAGATCACCCTCTGCGGTGAAGAGAGCTTCGGCACCGGTAGCAACCACGTGCGCGAAAAAGATGGCCTCTGGGCCGTGCTGTTCTGGCTGCAGATCCTGGCCGTGCGTCGCTGCAGCGTCGCCGAGATCATGGCCGAACACTGGAAGCGCTTCGGACGCCATTACTACTCGCGTCACGACTATGAGGCCGTCGCCAGCGACGCCGCCCATGGCCTCTACGACCGCCTCGAATCCATGCTGCCCAGCCTGGTGGGCCAGGCCTTTGCCGGACGCACCATCAGCACCGCAGACAACTTCAGCTACACCGACCCCGTCGATGGTTCCGTGACGTCAGGCCAAGGTCTGCGGATCCTGTTGGACGACGGCAGCCGTGTTGTGCTTCGCCTCTCCGGCACCGGCACAAAGGGAGCAACGATTCGCGTCTACCTGGAGAGCTATGCGCCCAGCAGCGGCGACCTCGACCAGGATCCCCAGGTCGCCCTGGCCGAGATGATCAGCGCTATCAATGACCTGGCGGAGATCAAGCAACGCACGGGCATGGATCAACCCACCGTGATCACCTGAACCCGGACCATCACGTCTGACATGCCAAAGCCACCCCTCTGGGTGGCTTTTTGATTGCTGCGGATAAACACCCAGCGACCACGACCGTGATCGAAAGACTGCAAACCGTGCTGAGAACCGGTTTGGTGATGAAGTTATTGGAAGCAGACATCGTTCAACCTCAGTTCGCCTTGGCGGGTTGCACCTGAACAGGCATCCCGTGTCTGAGGTTCAGCAGGTTGGTGGTGGCCACCCTCTGATTCAGTTTCAGGCCCTTGGTAATGGGATACAGGTTGTTCTCCAGTTCGCCCACCGTGACTGGTGTCTGCAAGGCGAACTGCGAGTTCGCGGGAAGCTTGCCGGCCTTAATTCCCAGCTCCAGCCTTTTTAAATCCGCCTTGCCAGGATTCTCCTTTAGCTCATCGAAACTTCCGAGCCGGAAGACAAAGCTCTGACCCGAGGTCTGGGTAACAGCGGCAAAGGGAACAGCCAACTGTTCCTCAGCTTTGATCTGCACACGCGTATGCAGTCGCAAACCATCCCGCAGTGTTCCGTCGCTATTGGGGAACACCGCCGTCACCAACAGTCCTTGGGTGTTGGGGTTGATGCGTGGATCAATTGATTCCACTGCACCTGTGGCCAGTATTTCTTCGCTGCCAGGGGCCATCAGAACAACGGGCTGGCCCTCCTGCAGCCGGGCCGAGAAGATCGCAGGCACTTCCACCCTTGCTTCCAGCTCATTGTTCTGGACCAGGCTGGTGAAGACCTGGTCCTGCTGGATCACATCACCCACTTTCACCTTCACGTCAGCGACCGTGCCGGCGGAGGGTGAAGTGAGATTGCTGTAACTGAGCTTGGCCTTCGCTTCGATGTACTGAGTCCGGTAGCGATCCAACTCCTTCTGCGACGTTGCTCCCACTTCAGCCAGGTAGGCGTAACGCTCGTAATTGGCTTTAGCCGTGTCGGCGTTGGCCTTTTCCTCGTCTTGATCAAGGACCAGCAGAAGCTGACCGGCCTCCACCTCATCACCTTGGCGAATCTTCAGCTGCTCAATTCGTCCACCCGATTGAGCGGCCAACTCCACAAGGTTGCTGGCCTCGAGCGTGCTGACGGTGTCGATCCCCTCGGTGAATTCCACCAGCCGAGCAGCAGCAGCCTGAACCTTCGGCGGCGGCGGCAGCTTCGGTGCTTCGCTCCTGCAGGAACTAACCGTGATCAGAGCCGCGACGGTAAGCAGGAGGCGCTGCAGATGAGGCACGGCAAAAAGGCTTTGAAATGGATTATGAGGTGGTCATAAGGTAAGAACCGGGCCGCGAAGATTTGCAAGCCTGGAAACAGACAGACTCAAAAAGCGTCCGATTTGGACCAGCTCAAGCACTGATTGAAAACTTCAGGGACACTGGGGCATCGCCGATGGTTTGTTGGCTCAGGACCTCTTCGCTTTTCACGGTGAGCAGCAACGAAGGATGCTGGCCCCCCTGGCCGATCGCATGCGTCCGCGCACGCTGGAGGAATTTGAAGGTCAGAGCGGAATCCTGGCTGACGGACGGCTCCTGCGCCGTGCCATCAAGGCCGATCGGGTCGGCAACCTGATCCTGCATGGCCCGCCCGGGGTCGGCAAAACAACCCTGGCGCGGATCATTGCCAACCACACCCGTGCCCACTTCAGCAGCCTCAACGCCGTGCTGGCCGGCGTCAAAGACTTACGAATCGAGGTTGATGCTGCACGCCAACGCCTTGAACGGCATGGCCTTCGCACGATCCTGTTCATCGACGAAGTGCACCGCTTCAACAGTGCCCAGCAGGATGCGCTGTTGCCATGGGTGGAAAACGGCACCGTCACCTTGATCGGGGCCACCACAGAAAACCCCTATTTCGAAGTCAACAAGGCACTGGTCAGCCGCTCGCGGCTGTTTCGTTTACTGCCTCTAGAACCAGAGGATTTACAGCGGCTGCTGCGACGCGCCCTTGCAGACAATGAGCGGGGGTACGGCGACCGCGCCATCGCCATCAGCAGCGATGCCGCCAACCACCTCGTTGATGTAGCGGGCGGAGACGCCCGCAGCCTGCTCAATGCCCTTGAACTAGCGGTGGAGAGCTCCGAACCCGATGGCCACGGCGTGATCCAAATCACTCTGGCCATCGCCGAGGAATCCATCCAGCAGCGGGCGGTGCTTTACGACAAGCACGGTGATGCCCACTACGACACCATCAGCGCCTTCATCAAATCGCTACGGGGCTCGGATGCCGATGCGGCGATGTTCTGGCTGGCCCGCATGGTGGAGGCCGGTGAGAACCCACGTTTCATCTTCCGGAGGATGCTGATTGCGGCGGGGGAAGACATCGGCCTGGCCGACCCTCAGGCCATGGTTGTGGTGGAAGCCTGTGCCGCAGCCTTCGAACGGGTAGGGCTACCAGAGGGCTTGTATCCCTTGGCCCAGGCCGCGTTGTACCTGGCCGGCACCGAAAAGAGCAACAGCGTTCTGGGCTTCTTTGATGCCCTGAAAACCGTGCGCGATGCGCAAAAGCAGGACGTGCCCGGGCATTTGCGCGATGCCAACCGGGATGGAGCCGCCTTCGGCGATGGCGTGGGCTACCGCTACCCCCATGCCTACGCAGAACACTGGGTGGAGCAGCAATACCTCCCCACCCCCCTGCAAGGCGAGGTGTTCTGGCAGCCCGGACAACTCGGTTGGGAGGGGGAACGACGCGAGCGGATGGCGGAACGCCGGGCAGCCCAACTCGCCGCGGCCGCGGAACTGGCAGCCGACCAGCCTTTGCTTTTGAGCAGCGGGCCCGACCGTCCTGGCGTGGACCGCTGGGTCCAGCGCCAACTAGGACAGGAGGGGGAGCGACTGCAGCGCCTGCGAGAGCGGCTCTGGCGGGAGATCCCCTGGACCCGTCGAGATCGAGTGCTGCTGCTGGGGGTGCGCTCGCTGATCTGGGCCCTCGATCCATTGAGGGCCACCCCGGAAGGAGGAGTGACCGTGCTTTGCGAGAACGATGCCGACCGCAGCAGGCTGGAAGCGCAGATGGATTTGCTCGAGCCGGAGCATCGACCAGAGCTGTTAACAGGCAACCTCGACGCTCTGCCCGAAAGCCAAGCCTTCGATTGGATCGGGGGTCGGCTCGCCGCTGCCGACCTGCAAGGGCAGAACTGGACGGCGCTGCTGAAGACAATCAACCAACATGCCGAGCCGACAACAGGCTTACGGCTGCTGATCAGCCGCGCCGAACTGGGGCCCGCCGGTGCATTGCTGCAAGACGGCGAGCCAACAGAGCTGTTAAGCGATCTAGTGGCTCAAGAACAGCAGTGGCTTGAGCTGCAGCAGCGTCCGGAAAAGTTGTTAGCGAAGGCTGGCTGGCAGCTCCGTTGTGAGGAGTGGCTGGAACATCTCATGCTTCCAGGGGGCACCGAACTGGCTGAGCGATGGCTAATCGATGGGTCGCCCTACCGGCAGGCCATGGGGGAGATCAGCAAGGAGGTGATGACGCAGTTGCGCCAATCGTTGAACGACCTGGGCGAGGTCGGCCTGCGACTGCCGATGCGCCATCAATTGATCCAAGGCAAGTGCAGCATGCCATCAAAAAAAACGCCGAAACCTGGGCTCCAATAAAGAGATCAGAGCTCTGAATTGGCTTTGATGCAAGCAGGCAGAAAGACGTACCAGGAAAGCAGCGAAGTGGACTGGGCTCCGCTCACCTTGTCAGGAGCACAAACCCTCTGCCTACCATCATTCGGTCCGTTATCTGATAAACGGAAGGCGACGGGCAGCTGTTTAATGATGCCGATTGAGCTAATGAGCCCATCCTTGGCATCCGCGATGATGGCGGCCCGTAGAGCCGTTACCGCCGTCGCCTTTTGGCGCCAATAAGGGACATAAGACCTTGTTTGATCATCCAGGAAGGCTTTACCAGCTTGGGAATAAAGAAACCGGGATACACCGGCGAGGTCAACTGCATAGCTCTTGTTCAAACCAAAACGGAGCTCCTCAGCGGTCCAGCCAGACATCCGAATGGCGTCCTGAAAAGCACGGTCTGTGACCTTGCCGTCAACAAGAAAGGATTCGAGCTCGCTGTAAGTGGTGGTGCTAACTGAGCCACCCGTGTTCCAGCGCACCGGTTGCTGAGTACCTGCTTTTGAAAACGGTCCAGGAATGACCGCGAGGTACGTACAAAAAACAAGAGATGCCAGGGAACCTGCGATGTGCTCGAGCCTGATCCGCGACGCCATGGCCCAAAGCTGCAGGTTGATAGCAACGTAGGCCGCACGGACAGTCCTGTCCTGAGGGCCGTACGCTGCCGCCACTGACCAAACCCTTTTCGTGAGCCTGCAAATCGGCGACGCCGCCCCCGACTTCACCCTTCCCGATCAAAACGGTGATTCCATAAGCCTCGCTTCGCTGCGCGGGAAGAAGGTTGTTCTGTATTTCTATCCCAAGGACGACACCCCGGGCTGCACCAAAGAAGCCTGCAACTTCCGCGATCGCTGGGAGCAACTGAAAGCCAACAACATCACCGTTCTGGGTGTCAGCAAGGACGGAGCCACCTCCCACAACAAATTCATCAACAAGCACGAACTTCCCTTCACCCTGCTCACCGATGAGGAACCCTGTGCCGTGGCCAGCCTCTATGAGAGCTACGGGCTGAAAAAGTTCATGGGGCGCGAATACATGGGCATGATGCGCCACACCTTCCTGATCGATGAAGAAGGAAAACTCGAGCGGATTTATCTCAAGGTGAAAGCGGCCACCATGGCCGACACCCTGATCAACGATCTCGGGCTGAGCTGAGCCCAGCCCCCAGGCTCAGCAGTGCTTGCAACTGAAGATCACCCTCCAGCTGCAACAACTCCGTTGCACCGGACCAATGACGCTTCAACAGGGCAGCGTCCCCACCGCAGATCCACAGCAAGCCTTGGGAATGCTGCTGAGCCGCCGCAATGGAGGCCAACATCGCCTCCAGAACACCGCGCTGCATGGCAGCCACGGTTTGCCGTGGGAAGACCTCTTTCAGAGCGTCGTTGTCGAGACCCTCAGGAGTTGATGGCAAGCCGAGGGTTCCATCGGCCATAGCCTGTAGCTGGAGCCGATAGCCAGGGATCAGCTGTCCGCCTCCAAAACAACCGTCCGCCGTCACCCGGGTGAGGCTCAACACGGTGCCGGCATCCACCAGAAGCAACCCCCTGGAACAGTCGAGCTGTTGCTCTTGACTGCAACGCCAGGCCATCCAAGCCCCGAGAGCGCGGTCGACCCCCAACCAAGGGGGAGCCTTGGGCAAGGGCACATCCTCCAAACAAATGCGCAGATCCTGGTGGGCCAGGAGCGGCTCGGGCACCGGCCCCACCGCCGCCCAGACCGGAGGGTTGGTCCCGATGCGAGCAGGATCGGGAGGACCGTGCTCAATACGGACCGTGTTGTCTTGCCGTTGGGCCCAATGCCAACGGCTGTTACCAATCAGCAGGGCGCGGCCGACGTCCCGTACAGACCCCGTCATTCAGATGCCTTCACCCATCAGCCCTTCATTCACCTCCTGAGGCAGATGAATTCCACACTCCTGCTTCAATCCACCGAAGCGGGTGTCACGGCCACTCAGATCGCCAACATCAGGACCACTGGAATGCCAGTCGCCGACCGTGGAATAACCCTGTTCAAACAATGGATGCTGGGGAAGACCGTTGTCCTCCAAGTAGTAGTACACATCGCGCTTGGTCCACTCGAGCAGGGGGCGCAACGACCAACGCTCCCGAATCGGATCCAAAGCGGTCATCGAGCGGCGGTGATCGGTCTGGCCACGCCGCACGCCGCTGGCCCAGCAGCGTGTGTTCAGGTCGTTGAGCGCTCGCTCCAGGGGTTCAACCTTGCGGATCCGGTGATAGGTCTCCAGGTCTTCCACGCGACCGGACTCCCAAAGCCGCCCGTGCAGGGCCTCCATCCGAGCCGGGGACATCTCGCTCTGACTCACCACCAGACGAATCCTGAGCTGCTGGGTGAGTTGAGCGGCATAGGTGTAGGTCTCTGGAGGCAGATAACCGGTATCGATCCAGATCACCGGCACAGCATCACCGCCGGGGAGGGTGCTCAGCATGTGCAAAAGCACAGCCGATTGGATCCCGAAACTCGTGGTGAGAGCAAAAGTCTCACCGAACTGCTCCAACCCCCAGGCCAGACGCTGCTGCGGCTCCATTGCCTCCAGCAGCTTGCGCCCTTCGAGCAACTCGTTTTGCACCGCCATGGGCACCATGGCCTCAGGAGCCTCCGTCATCACGCCATCTTCACCTGTCGTGGGACCGGGTGTGGTTCCTATCGTCTGAGAACCGGCAGATCCCTTCATGCGTTCACCCTCGTCCCCATCGGATGCCGTGGTGATCGTTGGCGGTGGATTCGGCGGTCTGTTCACAGCACTTGCTCTTCAGCGACGGCAGCCCACCTGCCCCATCGTTCTGATCGAGCCGCGGGATCGCTTCCTGTTTCAACCGCTGCTGTACGAACTGCTCAGTGATGAACTTCAAGCCTGGGAAGTGGCCCCCCGCTATGAACAGCTGCTGAACAACGGCATTTGCTGGATTCAAGACAGCGTTGTTGGCATCGATCAAACCAGCCAAAGCATCGAACTGGCCTCCGGAGACCGTTTGAGCTGGTCACAACTGGTGCTGGCGACGGGATCGAGAGCCAATGATTTCGGCATTGCAGGCGTCAAGGAACACAGCTCCGGCTTCCGTAACCTCAGCGATGTAAGCCGCCTCAAGCAATGGCTCAACAACCTGCAACAGCGACGGGATGAAGAGGCCGGGCTGATCATTGTTGGCGCGGGACCCACCGGCGTGGAACTGGCCTGCAAGCTGGCGGACCTGATCGACGGTGCTGTCAGCGTTCGGCTGGTGGAGATGGGCGATGAAATCCTTCCCGGCAGCACAGCGTTCAATCGCGAGCGGGCCCAGGCCGCGCTGGAACGCAAAGGGGTGGTGGTCCAGCTCAACACCAGCGTGCGCGAAGTGAAATCCAGCACTGCTGTTCTTGCCGATGGTGCTGTTCTGCGTCACTCAGGCCTGATCTGGACCGCAGGAAGCAGCCCCTCCATCCCCTCCATCTCACCTGCACCTGTGCTGGAACGAGGGCGCCTGGCCGTCGACGATGACCTGCGCCTTATCGGCAGCGCCAACACATTCGCCCTCGGGGATCTCTCAGCACGGCCTGGCAGCCCATGGCCCGCCAGCGCCCAGGTGGCGATGCAACAGGGCGATGCCACGGCCGCAGCCATCGCGCAGCTGCGGATGGAGGAGGAGCCACAACCCTTCCAGTTCGAGGACCGAGGCGAAATGCTCAGCCTCGGTGTCGGTGAGGCCACCCTCACCGGCATGGGGCTCACCCTGGCCGGCCCCCTGGCCTTCCAGTTGCGACGGGCCACGTATCTCACGCGGCTGCCAGGGCTCTCTCTGGGTCTGCGCTCGGCAGGCGCCTGGTTGTTGAACCGTTGAAGCAATCTCACCTCGGCGGGCGTTGCCGTGGTCTGCGCCCGAGCCAACAACGGCAGCTGGAGCGGCTAAGCCATCGCCGTCATCCCGAAGACTGCGGCGCCGATCTGCTGAGCCTCGAACGCTTGGCCGAGCTGGTGCTTGATCTGGAGATGGCATTGCATCTGGTGCTGGACGGCCGTGGCCTCTGCCGCCTGCTCTGGCTGGGGCCTCTCACCGGCAGCGATTCGCTGCTGCAGTATCTGCCGGCGACGCCGCGGCGGAGCAGCGGGGGTTGGCGACTGATCAGCTGCCCTTTCGCCCGCAAAGGGCTGCACTCAGATCCCCGCGACGCCGTGGTCGCCCTTGATATCGCTCCTCGGCACTGGCTGCGCTTTGCACCCTGCCCAGAGGCCGATGGAGCTCGCCCGGCCGAACTCTTGATTCCAGACCCGTCTCAAGCCGATGGCTGGAGACAATTTGAACAGGGCGACTTGAGGGATCTTTGCGTCCTCACACCGGACGAACCCCATCCCGAAAGCATCAGTGCCGCAACCGGAGACGAGCGGGTGCTTCTGCTCACGCTCACCAGTGGCGATGAACAGCGCGACCAGCGGGATCTAGCTGAGCTGGAAGGCCTGGTGCGCAGTGCCGGTGCCGAGCCGGTGGCCCGGACCAGCCAGCGCCGGGGCCAAACCAATCCCCAAACGCTATGGGGCTCGGGAAAACTTCAGGAAGCCGCCCTCGAGATCCGCCGCTGCCAGGCCTCCCTGGTGATCACTGACCGAGAGCTCACCCCCGTGCAGGCCCGCAATCTGGAACGGCTGCTCAGCTGCCCGGTCTCCGACCGCAGCGAATTGATCCTCGACATCTTTGCCCAGCGGGCCGGCAGCGCTGCAGGGCGGCTTCAGGTGGAACTGGCTCAGCTGCGCTACCGGTTGCCGCGCCTGTTGGGACGGGGCAACAGCCTGTCGCGTCAGGGCGGCGGCATCGGCACGCGCGGCCCAGGGGAAACACAGCTGGAAAAGGACCGTCGGGCCATCAGCCGACGCATCGAACGGCTGCTTCGGGATCAACGCCAACTTCAATCCCACCGCAGCCGCTTACGGGATCAGCGGCGTGATCTGCCGCGGGTGGCGCTTGTGGGCTACACCAATGCGGGCAAATCCAGCCTGCTCAATGCCTTGTGCGGCAAACGGGCCAGTGATCGCGTTCTGGCGGAAAACAAATTGTTCGCGACCCTTGACCCCACCACCCGCAAACTCGACCTTCCCTGCCCTGGGGCACGCCCCGAACGGTTACTGCTCACCGACACGGTGGGCTTCATCCGCGATCTCCCCGCCCCACTAGTAGAGGCCTTCCGCGCCACGCTGGAGGAGGCGCTGGATGCCGATGTGCTCCTGCTGGTGGTCAACCTTGCTGACCCCGACTGGCAGGGCCACCTGGACACGGTGCATCGGCTGCTCGATGACCTTGGCAGCACCGCCCTGCGACGGGTGATCGCCAATCAGATCGACCGCTGTGAAGCAACTGAGATCGAGATGATTCATCAGCGGGAACCCGACGCCCTGTTTCTCTCAGCGGTGCGGGGTGATGGGCTGCAGGGCCTGAAACAGTGGCTGCGGCAGCAATTTTTTGATCCCAGGGCAGAATCGCCACAATTGATGACTGGCGACTCGCCGCCATGGCCGAGCTGAGCAGCGCTCTTCAAAACCCTCAGGCCTTGATCACCCTGGCCGTGTTGGCTCTGGCAGTGGTGCTTTTCATCACCGGGTTGATTGCACCGGAGCTCACCGGCTTGCTGAGTTTGAGCCTGCTGATCGCTACCGGGGTGCTCAATCCCCAGGAGGCTCTGGCGGGGTTCGGCAGTCCTGCACTGATCACCCTGTTGGGCCTGTTCCCGGTCTCCGCGGCACTGTTCAAGAGCGGTGCCCTGGATCGACTCAGAGATCTGATCGCCTCGGAGCGGATCCGCTCCTCGCGCCGTCTCATTGCGCTGATGGCCTTCGTGATCGCCCCGGTGTCAGGGATTGTTCCCAACACCCCCGTGGTGGCATCGCTGCTGCCCGTTGTGGAGGGCTGGTGCCAAAGGCGCGGCATTTCGCCATCCCGGGTGCTGTTGCCTTTGTCGTTTTCAACGGTTCTGGGGGGCACCCTGACCCTTCTGGGCAGCTCGGTGAACCTCTTGGTGAGCGACATCAGCGAACAACTGGGCTACGGCTCCCTCGATCTGTTCAGCTTCACCTTGATCAGCCTGCCGGTCTGGCTGGCTGGGGCCATCTACCTGGTGATGGCTCCGAGAGTGCTTTTACCGGACCGTGGTGCCACGACCGATGACCTGGGCAACACCGGCAAAACAAGCAGCTACTGCACAGAAGTGCGCATCCCCCCCGACTCGGAGCTGGTGGGCCGCTCACTGCTGAACAGTCGGCTGCAGCGACGTTTCGATGTGGATGTGCTGGAGCTGCAACGCGGTGGGGAGAGGTTGCTGCCCCCCCTGGCAGACCGACGGCTGGAGGCCGGCGATCGCCTGCTGCTGCGGATCACCCGCCCGGATCTGCTGCGTCTCCAGCAGGATCACACCGTTCAGCTCACAACCCAGGGGCAGAACGCGGGGTTCAGCGTTTACACCGAAGAATCAAGCGGTCAGAAGACCGTGGAAGTGTTGCTGCCGGCTGGTTCCACCCTGGCCGGCGCCAGCCTGCGGGAATTGCGATTCCGGCAACGCCACAACGCCACGGTGCTCGCGCTTCGCCGCGGCCAGGAGACTGTTCAGGAACGCCTCGGCCAGGTGATCCTGCGGGAGGGCGATGTGTTGCTGTTGCAGGCACCGATCGACTCCATCCGCGGCCTGCAGGCCAGCAACGACCTCTTGGTGCTGGATCGACTGGAGGATGACCTTCCCACCGTGCGGCGCAAACCCGTGGCCGTCAGCATTGCTCTGGCGATGCTGCTGCTGCCGACGCTCACCCCCATTCCACTGGTGGCGGCTGTGCTGTTGGCCATGGTGAGCGTGGTCGCCACCGGTTGCCTTCGCCTTGGTGAACTGCAGCGCTCGATCCGGCTGGACGTGATCCTGTTGCTGGGATCCCTCACCAGTTTCAGCGTTGCCATGCAGAGCACGGGCCTCGCCGATGCCCTTGCTCTGGTGCTCCAGCAGGGGCTGGCGGGCTGGCCGAGCTACACCGCTTTGATGGTGGTCTTCATCGGCACCACGCTGCTCACCCAAGTGATGAGCAATGCCGCCTCGGTGGCCCTGCTGGCGCCTGTCGCGGTGCAACTGGCCCCATCCCTGCAACTGTCTCCCACCGCCTTGCTGATCACAGTGCTGTTCGGTGCGAGTCAGTCGTTTCTCACCCCCGTCGGGTACCAGACCAATTTGATGGTGTTCGGTCCAGGCCGTTATCGGTTTCTCGACGTCACCCGCTACGGAATTGGCCTGACGCTGATCATGACCATCATCGTGCCGGCCTTGATTCTCTGGCATTACGGCGGATCCTGAACAACACTGGTCAGATCTCGCCCGCTCCTGTGCCGATCGGAAGAGCCATCGAACGCACCCAGGGCTGGCATCGTCGGCTCACGGTTCCCCAGTTCACTGTGGTGACTGGATTGCTGGTGGTGCTGATCGGCACGTTGCTGTTGTCCACTCCGCTGTGCTCCTCTAGCCGCGTGGGGCTTTGGGAAGCTCTGTTCACGGCCACATCAGCCATCACCGTGACGGGCCTGTCGATCATCGACATCGGCAGCGATCTCACGACCTTCGGCCAGGTGGTGCTGGCCCTGATGATCCTGGCGGGGGGCCTTGGCTTGATGGCCATCACCACATTTCTCCAGGGCTTTGTGGTGCAGGGAACAGCCCTGCGCCGCCGGTTGGACCGGGGTCAGGCCCTGGATGAATTCGGCGTGGGAGGCGTTGGGCGCACGTTTCGTGGCATTGCCCTAACCGCGACGCTGGTGATCCTGGTGGGAGCTGTGATCCTTTATCACTTCGGCTTCGATGACATCCCCAACCAGGGCGAACGCCTCTGGGCTGCGGTTTTCCACAGCATCTCGGCCTACAACAACGCGGGATTCGGACTCTGGAGCGACAGCCTCGAGCGCTACCGCAGCAACGGGGTTGTGAATGCCGTGGTGATGCTGCTGATCGTGGCCGGCGGCCTGGGATGGCGGGTCACCAGCGATCTGACCACACAGCTGCTGCGCAGACGGCGAAGCCGGCGGCGGCTGAGCCTGCACTCCCGCCTGGTGCTGCGCACCACCCTTCTTTTGATCGTCTTCGGGGCAGGGGGGCTGACCCTGACGGAATGGTTGAACCAGGGGGAGATCTTCGCTGGCATGCCCTGGTCTGAGCGCTGGCTCACAGCCCTGTTCAAATCCGTCACGGCACGCACAGCCGGCTTCAGCACCCTTCCGCTCTCGCTCGACACCGTCACCGAATCAAGCCTGCTGTTGCTGATGGTGCTGATGTTCATCGGGGCCAGCCCGGGCGGCACCGGTGGCGGGATCAAAACCACCACCGTGGCCGCCTTGATGGCGGCCACCCGCTCCACCCTGCGGGGCCGGGAGGTGGTGGTGATACGCAACAGAAGCATCAGCGACAAGGTGGTGCTGAGGGCCGTCGGCATCACGGTGGGCTCCCTGCTGTTCGTGATGGCCATGGCGATGCTGATCAGCATCGCCAGCAATTTGAACGGGAAGGATTCATTCACCTTTATGGAAATGCTGTTCACCTGCATCTCCGCTTTTGCCACGGTGGGGCTTGATCTGGGAGTCACCGTCGAACTCCCCCGTTTCGGCCAGGCGGTGCTGATGGTGGGAATGTTTGTGGGACGGCTGGGGATCCTGTTGCTGCTGAGTGCGATCTGGGAAGCGATGACGCAGGAACAAATCCAGATGAATCGCCAGAATCGAGTCGGTTACCCCAGCGAGGATCTGTATGTCTGAGCGTGATCAGCGGGGGAGGCAGCAATGAAGGAGTGGTGGCAGTGGAGCCCGGCCCAGGGCAGCGAACGACTCGGCTTCGCGATCATCGGCGTGGGCCGTTTCGGCATCGCCGTTTGCCGGGAACTGCTTCAAAACGGAGCTGATGTGCTGGCCGTGGACCGATCAGAGCGTGCGGTGGATGAACTGCGTCAGGTGGAGCCCAGCGTGGAGGCCCGCGTCGTGGACTGCACCGACGAAGAGGCCCTGCGGGAAGCCGGCGTGCTCGACATGGGCACCGTGGTGGTGGCGATCAGTGAACCGATCGAGGCCAGCATCACCGCAACCTTGATCGCCAAAGACAGCGAAGGCAGCCGCGTGCGACAGGTGATCGCAAGGGCAACGAGCGATCTCCACGAAAAAATGCTGAAGCGGGTTGGGGCCGACCGGGTGATCTTTCCCTCGCGCATGCAGGGGGAGCGCCTGGGGCTTGAGCTGGTGCGCCCCAACCTGATGGAAAGGCTGGCCCTGGATGAACAGCACTGCATCGAGGAAATCAAGGTTCCGGAACCGTTTGTGGGGCGCTCGCTGCGGGATCTGAATCTGCGCAAGAACTTCAGGGTGAACGTGCTGGCGGCAGGACCGCAAAGCAGCTTGATGGTGAACCCACCCGCCTCCCACGTGCTGGAGGAGGGGCACCTGCTGGTGGTGATGGGACTGGTGGACGACCTGCAACGGCTCCCAAAAAACTGAGCCGATGCACTGCCTCGGGCTGATGAGCGGAACCAGCGCTGACGGTGTTGATGCCGTGCTGGCGCACTTCGACGGCCCACCCCAGCGTCCTCAGTGGTCCCTGCTTCGCCACCACCATCAGCCCTATCCGCTCGAACTGCAGCGGCAGGTGGTGGCCGCCGGCCAGGGCGCACCGATGCCGGCAGCCCTCTGGCTGGAGCTGGCGGAAGCCATCACTGAGGTGCAAGCCGAGGCGGCCCTAGCCTGCGACCCCGATGCCAAAGCTGAGCTGATCGGCTGCCATGGCCAGACCGTCTGGCACCGTCCGCCGGCCCGGGGAGCACGAGGGGCCAGCTGGCAAATGCTGCAGGCCCCACTGCTGGCCCATCGGCTGCAAAGACCGGTGGTGCATGACTTCCGCGCTGCTGATCTGGCATTGGGAGGACAGGGAGCACCGCTCGTGCCTCGGGCCGATGCGGCACTTCTGGGGAGCACGCAGGGCTGGCGGGCAGTGCTGAATCTGGGCGGCATTGCCAACATCACCCTCATCCCCCCCTGCGGTGGAGTGGATCGGCATGCCGCGATCTTGGGATGGGACTGCGGCCCCGCCAACAGCCTGCTCGACCTGGGCATGCGTCACTTCACCAACGGTGCCCAAAGCTTCGACAAGGGTGGAGCGATGGCAGCGCAGGGCCAAGCGGATGAGGGCTGGATCCAGCGCTGGCTCCAGGAGAAGTACTTCCAGCTGGCACCACCGAAATCCACGGGACGGGAGTGTTTCGGACAGGACGACCTCAACCGGCGCCTGCAACAGCTCGGTGGTGCCTCAGCGGCAGATGCCATCGCCACCCTGACGGCCTTTTCCGCCGCTGTGGTTGCCCAGGATCTGGCGCAGACGCGCCAGATCCTGGGCATCGCACCGATCGAACTGATCACAGCCGGAGGTGGCAGCCAAAACCCGGTGTTGATCCATGAGCTGAGGCGGCGCTGCCGGGGCGTGCAGATCGATGCAAGCAGCTGCCTGGGGGTGCCGACGGAAGCCCGAGAAGCGCTGGTCTTCGCGTTGCTGGCCTGGTGGCACCACAGGGGGCATCCCGGCAATGTGCCAGCTGTCACTGGAGCCTGTCGGGAGACCGTGCTCGGCACGCGGGTGGAACCGGCCTAACCGGGCCGGTGCAGGCGGAGGCGCCGGGGGGCGCCCCTCAGACGGCGGGGCTGCTGTGATTCCAGGGCGGACCGCAGGCGCTCCTCGCGGGACGGCGCCGGTGCGGACGCCTCCAACTCCTGCTCATGGCGCTGAACCCCCTGCTGGATCAGCACCCTCGCCATGTTGCTCACCGTGCGGGATTCCAGCTCCGCCATCGCCGTGAGACGCGCACAGAGATCCTCAGGCAGAACCACCTGAATTCTCGGGGACTTGGGCTTCCCGCTGGATGAGGTCTGACGGGTGGGCACGACCGGATCCCCAGGGAGGGGCTCTGCTACTAAAAAGTGTACAGAGATGGTCAAGGGTAGTATCCATGACTATGGTGGGGGCATTGGTCCTCCTCGGAGTACCCCATGACCCAAGCCACACCTCGCTCTCGTCGCAGCCCAGCCGGCACCCGCGCTCGGTCCCGACGCCCCCGTCGCAGCGCTGAAAACAGTGACGTGCTGGTGTCAGCCGTGATCAGCACCTATCTGCTGACCCACCTGCACCACGTGTTGCAACGGGCCGAATACGGCGCTTCCCAGGAAGGGCGCAGCACCCAGGCCGCCAACTACGCCCAACTGCGCAAGGTGCTCTGCATGGACGCTCGCAGCATGAAGGACGCCTCGGCCCTGGGGCAGCACGATGACGGCATCGAACAAGCTGCCTGACAAGACTCTGCGTGCTGAATAGCGTTTGAGCAGTTGCTCAGATCGCGATGGCTTCCAACGCCGCATCGCTGTACGCCCGAATCAGCAGCAATCCGGAACAGACCCAGGCCCTGTTCCGTCAGGCGCTCCAGGATCCCAACGGCGCCATGGCCAGCATCTGCAGCCTGGGCGACCAGCTGGGGCTTCCCGTCACGACCCAGGACGTGCGCGACCATCTGGCCAGCCTTGACGACGACGACAGCAAGCGCTGGCTCATCAAGGCGAGAGGCGGTCTGTGAGCTCGGGGGCTTCGGGCGTCAGAAGGGCCTGGGGCTCAGCGCCCTCACGGCGTTCGTAGCCGCCACCTCCGGCCCAACTGAAGAAGAGCAGATAACTCACAATCGCCAGTCCTGCGGCCACCACAAGAGCGGCCAGCTGTTCCAGTTTCAGCATGGCGGCCAGCCTCCGGGAACCTTCACCAGTTTGCCGACAGGGATGATGGGGGGCATCACGCCTTCCGCCGGTGCTGCGACTCGAAAACGTCAGCAAGATCTACCCCACCGGGGAAGTGCTCCGGGCCGTGACCTGGGAGGTGAAACCCGGAGACAGGATCGGTCTGGTGGGGGTGAACGGCGCCGGCAAGTCCACCCAGATGCGTCTGATCGCCGGGCACGAAGAGCCCACCAGCGGCCAGGTGGTTCGGCAGGGGGAGCCCCGCATCGCCTATCTCCAGCAGGAATTCGACGTGGACCTGGAGCGCACCGTGCGCCAGGAGCTGTTTCAAGCCTTCGGCGAAGCGGCCGAGGTCATGAACCAGCAGCAGCAGGTGGAAGAGGCGATGGGCTCCGAACGGGCAGCGGAGGATCCCGACCATCTTGACCAGCTGATCCAAGAACTGGGAAAGCTGCAGAGCCGTTTCGAAGCACTGCATGGCTACGAACTCGATGCCCGCATCGACAAGCTCCTGCCCACGATCGGCTTCACCCCGGAGGGTGCTGAGCTGCAGGTGAAGGACTATTCCGGGGGCTGGCAGATGCGGATTGCCCTGGGAAAAATCCTGCTGCAGGAACCGGATCTTCTGCTGCTCGACGAACCCACCAACCATCTGGATGTCGAAACCATCCAGTGGCTGGAGAACTACCTGCTGGAGCAGAGCGCAGCCCTTGTGGTGATCAGCCATGACCGCACCTTCCTCGATCGGGTCTGCAATCAGATCGTTTCCACCGAACGGGGGGTGTCCCGCAGCTACCTCGGCAACTACACCGCCCACCTGGAGCAGAAACAACTGGAGCGGGAGGCCACACAGGCGGCCTTCGAACGGCAACAGAAAGAGATCGCCACACAACAGGCCTACATCGATCGCTTCCGTGCCAGTGCCACCCGCAGCACCCAGGCCAAAAGCCGTGAGAAGCAGCTGGACAAAGTGGAACGGGTGGAGGCACCGATCGAATCCGTGGCCGGGCCGAGTTTTCAGTTCCCGCCTGCCCCGCGCTCCGGCGCACAGGTTGCCCTGATCGACAACGTCACCCACAGCTATGGAGACAAAATCCTGTTCCTGGGGGCTGAACTGGAGGTGGAACGGGGCGACCGAATCGCCTTCGTGGGCCCCAATGGTGCGGGAAAGTCCACCTTGCTGCGCCTGGTGATGGGGGTTGAACCCCCCGATGAAGGCAGTGCACGGCTTGGGGAGCACAACGTGATTGCGGGGTACTTCGAACAGAACCAGGCCGAAGCCCTGGATCTGTCCAAGACCGTGATCGACACGATGTACGAAGCGGTTCCCGACTGGACCCAGACCCAGGTTCGTTCGCTGCTGGGCAGTTTCTGCTTCAGCAACGACACGGTGTTCAAGGAAGTCGGGAAGCTCAGCGGCGGAGAGAAAGCCCGTCTGGCCCTGGCCCTGATGCTGCTCACCCCCTGCAATCTGCTGGTTCTGGATGAGCCCACCAATCACCTCGACATCCCCGCCAAGCAGATGCTTGAGGACGCCTTGATGGCCTACGAGGGAGCCGCGCTGCTGGTCTCCCACGACCGCTATTTCATCTCCCGCGTCGCCAATCGCATCGTGGAACTGCGGGACGGCGAACTGGTGATGTATCGCGGGGATTACAACTACTACCTCGAGAAGAAAGAGGAGGAAAGGGCAGCCGCCAAGGAGAAAGAACTGGCTGCAGAACGGGAAGCCAAGCGGAAGGCCAACAAGGAGAAGCAGAAGGCACGCGACGCCCGCCGTAAAAAGGCGGCCTGACTGGCATCAGGCGACGGCAACGAAAACTTCACACAGGTTTAGGCAGGAAGACTTATTTCTCTTTACCTGCTGTTTTCATCTGCATAGGCTGACAAAACTGACCTTCCAGCCCCGATGAGCATGGTTCCCGGCCCCGGCAACAGCGAACCCATTGGCGGTTCAACAGCCCCCGGTCCGCCCCCCCATGAGCAGACCTGGGACGCCGTGGAAACCTATTTCCAGTGCATCACCACCTGTTCGCTCGACGATGGCGACTGCATCACCCAATGCGTCGAACAACTGAGGGACGCCGACGACGCCTGAGCCAAAAGCTTCAGCCAGGAGCCAAGGCCGACAAATCGACGGGCTTGACGTTGATCGAGACCCGCTCCTGAGCTCGCTGCACCTCGAGCGCAACCGTGGCACCGACACCGCGGCGTTCAATGGCACTGACCACCGCAGCTGGGCCATCAACCACCTGGCCATCGAAGCGAAGGATCACATCATCCACCTTGAGCCCGGCGCGGTCCGCCGGCCCTCCAGGTTGAACAGCGCGAATCACCGCACCGGGCGGCACCGGGGAGGTGGGGGTGGGCCGGGGCACCGGAGACAGACGGATGCCGATCACCGGATGACGGGCCTTGCCGCTGGCCACCAGCTGCTGGGCAATGGTTCGAGCCCGATTGATCGGAATGGCAAAACCCAGGCCTGCCCCAGGCCCTGATCGCACCAAGGTATTGATGCCGATCACCTCACCGTCGGCATTGAGCAGTGGCCCGCCCGAATTACCAGGATTGATCGCCGCGTCGGTCTGAATCAGGTCAAGACGTTTGCCGGAAATTCCCAGCTGAGCAACGTTGCGGTTGAGGTTGCTGATGATTCCCAGAGTCACCGTGCTCTCCAGGCCAAAGGGATTGCCCACGGCAATCGCCCAGTCGCCCACGCTGAGCCGGTCGGAATCCCCCAGGTCCGCGACTGGCCAGGGCCCGGAGCCCTCCAGGCGCACCACCGCGAGATCGGTGAGGCTGTCTTTGCCCACCACTCGGGCAGGCACCCTCCTGCCATCGGAGAGGTCCACGGTGAGTTGATCCGCCCCCTCCACCACATGGGCATTGGTGAGCAACAGGCCCTTGGCATCGAAGATCACTCCACTGCCTTGGCCACGCTGCACCCTGGAGCGCGGAGCTGTGGCGCGTGGGATGCCGAAGAAGTGGCGAAACAAAGGGTCCTGCATCAGGGCCGGCGGCACACCCGCAACACTGGACTGATTGACGGTCCGCGCCGTCTCCAAGCTGACCACTGCCGGACCACTGCGCTTTACAGCGGCAGCCACAAACGAGCCGCGACGGATCTCCGGGCGCGCCACGGCTTGCTGAGAGCCAACGATCAAGGGAAGCAACGACACGCCGGCCACCAGCAATCCCCCCGCCAGAGCAGAGGCGACAAGCGAGCGGGACGGGGAGTTCACCACAGCTTCAGGGCGATCGGCTGCCTCGACGCTACGCAAAGCAGATCCGAAAACAGCCACGTTCCGTGTCAAAGCTGTGACCACATGCGACCGGGGTCCCGATAGCGTGAGAATGCAGATACTCAGCTGGGTCGGAGGGTCATGCTCGGTTCGCTGTTTCCCCTCATCTACGGAGCGCTGTTCGTGGCCCTGTTGTGGCAGGCCTTCCGCGTGATGAGCAAGGGTTTCCGCGCTGCCAGCGGTCCGATCAACAGCGCGCCCAGCAACGCTCCGAACGACCGCACAGGCCAGGTCACCGTCCACCCAGAACTTCTGGACAGCGAGGGACGGATCACGGAAGAGGCCCTGCTGACGGTGCGCTTCGGCGGTGACGATGACGAAGCCTCGACGGCCGCGGGACCCGGCACTGAATAAATTGGGCGCTTGAAGTCGACAGGGGTCGCCTGAGTGGATCAGAGAACACGCATCGTTGCCGCGGTCATCAAAGGCCTCAAGCTGCCACCACGGTTTCGGCTTCGGCTGATGAAGGAAGACCCCGTCCGCCTGGAATTGAGCCTGACTCCGGCCTACGGCAAGGACCCCATCACCGTGGGACTTGTGGAATCTCTTGATCTCGTGGCCCGTCGTGACCGGGAAGGCCGGATCCCCCGCGACCTTCAGGGCACCTGGGACTGGACGGTCCGCCACGGCCAGGTAAGCACCGGAGGCTGGAATCCCTATCTCAAGGAAGCCCTGCAGACCATGTTCGAAACCGGACTCCCGGCCATCGTGTTTGAAGAACTCACCGGCGAGGAGTACCACCCCGTGGATGGGACCCGCCACGTGCGCTGATCCGGCACGGGTTTTCTGTAAAGGCGTGCGAATGAATGCAGCAATGCCACTGACAAGGGGGCTAGACCGGAATTAATCCGGCCTTTAAGAAAGTCTTCATGGCCTCCCTTGTCGTTTCCATCGGCCCGCTGGTGCGGCTGTTGGCGGCCGTCGGCGCCATCAGCAGCCTGGTGCTGTTCGGCCTGATGAATCTCATCCCGTGAATCGAGCGGCAACACCGCGTTGAGCCAGTTCCCGATCGACGCCCTGTTGGAGCAGATCTGTTCTGCGGTCCGCCCAGGGGAAACGGTTCTGCTCCAGGCACCGCCGGGGGCGGGCAAGACCACACGGGTCCCCCTGGCGCTGATTGGAGCCCTGACGGAAGGCCAGAGCGTTCTTGAAGAGCATCAGAAAATCTGGATGATCGAGCCGCGGCGACTGGCCACCAAAGCGGCCGCCGCCCGTCTTGCCGAGAGCCTTGGGGAAGACATCGGCGCGCGCATCGGTTATGCCGTGCGCGGGGAAAAGAAGCGATCCAATCGCACCCAGGTGGAAGTGATCACCGACGGCCTCTTCCTGCGGCGCTTGCAGAGCGATCCCTCGCTCGATGGGGTGGGGTGCGTGATCTTCGATGAATTTCATGAGCGGGGGCGGGATGCGGACCTATCCCTCGCCTTGCTGCGCGAGGCGAGGCCTCTACTGAATCCAGATCTCGCCGTGATCTTGATGTCAGCCACGCTGGATCTATCCGATCTGAGGGAACGGCTGCCCGAAGCAACGGTGCTGGAAAGCCCGGGCCGCTGTTACCCGGTGGACACGCACCACCAACCACCACGGCCGGACGAACCCCTGCCGAAACAGGTGTTGCGCGCCATCGAGCAACACGCCCTCGACCAACCGCAGGGCAGCGGGGTTCTGGTCTTCCTGCCGGGGCTGGCGGAGATTGAACGCTGCAGACAGATCCTGACGGCCGCCCCGTCCCTGCAGAACTGGAAGATTCAGGCGCTGCACGGTCAGCTGCCCTTGCAGCAGCAGAGTTCAGCCCTGCAGCGCTGCGAGCCCAACCAAGACGGCAGCATCATCCTGGCCAGCGCCATTGCCGAGAGCTCTCTCACGATTGATGGGGTGCGCCTGGTGATTGACAGCGGCCTCAGCCGTCAACTGCGTTACGACCCCAACACCCGCATGGAGGGCCTGGAGACCACCGTCTCCAGCCTGGCCAGTGCGGAACAGCGCCGGGGCCGGGCAGGCCGGCAATGCCCGGGCCACTGCATCCGCCTCTGGTCACCGGCAGAGCAACAGCGGCGCCCCCCCTTTCACCCCCCTGAACTGCTGCTGGCCGATCCCCAGCCCGTGCTGATGGAACTGGCCCAATGGGGGGCTGGACTGGGGGAAGAGCTGCCGTGGCTGGACCCTCCCCCCTCAGCAGCCATGCAAGAGGGACAGCACGGCCTGCAGCAGCTCGGCCTGCTGGAGCACGACGGCCGGATCAGCGAGCGGGGGCGGCTGATCGGCGGCCTCGGCGTTCACCCCCGTCTCGGCATGCTGCTGGTGGAAGCCCACGAACAGGGCGTCCCCCAGCTGGGCTGTGATCTGGCGGCCATCCTCAGCGAACGGGATCCGTTCGATCGCCGCCAGATCGGCAGCGATCTCGAAGCTCGGCTCAACAGCATCCAGCGCCATCCATCCCTACGAACGCTCAGCCAGCAGCTTCGCCGCCAACTGAAGCGACTGGGTGCCTCACACCAGAAACGAGACGCCTCCGTCAATGCTGGCGATCTGATCCTGGCGGCCTTTCCGGAATGGCTGGCTCAACAGCGTCCAGGCCAGGTCGGTCGCTATCAGCTGCGTCAGGGCCGCGGCGCCACGCTGCTGCCCTGGGATCCGCTCCAGGGCAGTCCAGCCCTGGCCGTCGCCAGGGTCGACATGGGCGGCCGGGACACTCAGATCCAGATGGCCGTGGCCCTGAGCCAGAGCACCCTGGAGAGCATCGCTGAGCGGGACGGCCACTGGCAGGACGAGGCCAGCTGGGATCCCGAACGCCAGCGGGTCCGTGCCGAACGCCAGCTCAAACTGGGGGCATTGGTGGTGCGCCGAACGCCACAACCTTCGCCAGCTGCAGCGCTGTGCCGAACCCTGCTGCTCGAGCAGCTGAAGAAGGATGCCAGCCTTGATGCCCTGCCCTGGACGGACAACAGCGATCAGCTGCGCCAACGGCTGGCATGGATGCACCAACAAGTGGGCGTCCCCTGGCCTGATCGCGACCTAACAACCCTGCTGGAGCAAGCCGACATCTGGCTAGGTCCAAGCCTGGAGGGCTGCCTGGGCTGGAGCGACATCACCGCGACAGCCTTGGAAGAAGCACTCTGGGGCGATCTGGATTGGAGCTTCAGGCAACAGCTTGATGACCTGCTGCCGCGCCGCATCCCGATCCCCTCCGGCCGGCAAGCCACGCTGCTTTACACCGCCGACGAAGTGATCCTCGCCGTGAAATTGCAGGAGATGTTCGGATCTGACGACGGTCCTCACGTGCTGAATGGCCGAATCCCCATCACGCTGGAGCTGCTCTCACCAGCCGGACGCCCCCTGCAACGCACCCGCGCCCTCAAAGGCTTCTGGGAAGGCAGCTACCAGGAGGTGCGCCGGGAAATGCGAGGCCGCTACCCCAAGCACCCCTGGCCCGAAGACCCCCGCCAGGCGCTGCCGACGGCCCGGATCAAGCGCAAAACAAATGGTCAGCAATCCTGACCAGAAAAAGCCCGGCGGGTAGCCGTTAACACACTCAACAAAACTCCAACCTTTGTTACATTGGCTTACAACCAACCGGTTCAACCCATGTCTGACAACGCACGCTTCGGTTTCGTCAACTTCGCTGAGACCTGGAACGGTCGTCTGGCCATGCTGGGCATCGTGATCGGCCTCGGCACCGAGCTCCTGACTGGCCAGGGCATTCTGTCCCAGATCGGCCTCGGCTGATTTTCGCTCCGCGGATTCGCAGAACCCCTCGGCTCGCCCGGGGGGTTTTTTGTTGCCTCTCCACCAGCCACCGCTGATGCAGCACAGTGGGGAGGATTCCGCTGAGGCAGTCGTTGGCACCGCTTTACGTTCAGAACAGACGTGATGGATCAAGGCTGCTCAGCAGCGCCTTGGTGATCTGCACGATTGGTGCCACCCAGATCCAACAGCACTGGGGCGTTCTGCTGACCAGCATCTCGGCCGTTGTCTGCATCTACTGGGGTTACGCCTACAGCCGCCTTGAGCGTTGATCGTCTTCCGACCTATTCCGTTGCTGAGCTGAACACAGCCATCGGCAGCCTGCTGGAACGCGGCTTTGCGCCGCGTTTTTTGCTGGAGGCCACGGTCTCCCGGCCTCAACTCAAAAAGGGCCACCTCTGGCTCACCCTCACCGACGGCTCCGCCAGCATTTCCGGTGTGGTGTGGGCTTCGAAGCTGGCCCAATTGAGCTATCAACCCAAAGACGGTGACGGCGTCACCGTGGTGGGCAAGCTCAATTTCTGGGCAGCACGAGCCAGCCTCACCGTTCAGGCGCTGGACATCCGGCCAAGCCTCAGCACGGTGCTGCGCGACTTTGAACGGGTGCGGCAACTGCTGGAACAGGAGGGGGTGATCGACCCAAGCCATCAGAGGCCGCTTCCGAGACAACCCGCCTCGATCGCGGTGCTCACCAGCGTGCCCAGTTCCGCCCTGGCCGACATGCTCCGCACCGCGGCGGAACGCTGGCCCATGACGCAGCTGATCGTGGTGCCAATTCCAGTGCAGGGTTCCGTGGCACCGACGATCATCAGCACCCTGGAAGCCTTGGCCGAGCACACAGATGAGTTGGGACTGGACGCTTTGGTGCTCGCCCGCGGCGGTGGCAGCCGGGAAGGCCTGGCGGTGTTCGACAACGAGGCGCTTTGCCGCCTCCTGGCGAACTACCCCATACCGGTGGTGACAGGCCTAGGACATGAGGATGATCTCACCGTCGCCGATCTGGTGGCAGACCATCGTGCAGCCACGCCCACGGCAGCGATCGTGGCCTTGCTGCCCGACCGCGAGGCGGAACGCCAGGGACTGGCGCAGCGGCAAAGCCGATTGAAAGACGCGCTGCTGGGGAGAATCCTTCGCGAACGTCAGCGTCTTCAGGATCGAGACGTAGCCCTTCAACAACAGTCTCCACTGGAAAAGATCAAACGCCAACGCCAGGCACTGGCTCAAAGGCACCAATTGCTCAAGGCACTATCACCGGAACGCTGGCTGAAACGCGGCTTGGCTCTGATCAGCAACAGCGCCGGCGACCCCATTTCAGATCTGGAATCCGTCAAAATCGGTGATCAGCTCAACATTCGAATGAGCGACGGAAGCCTTGAAGCTCGGGTCGATCAGATCCAGCCCAGTGCACCCACCACCTCCTCCTGATGAGCAAGCGCCAAGTCAGTAAAGAGCAACGCGATCGCCTCGAAAGGTGGCGAAAGGATGCCAAGACACTGAGCTACGAGGAAGCAATGCAGGCTTTGGATCTGCTGCTTGCTGAACTACAGAACGAGAGTGTTCCGTTGGCGGACTTGCAGCAAAAAGTGCTCCATGGCGAGGTGTATCTGAACCGGTGTCAGAGCCTGCTCGACAGCGTGGAGCAGTCGATTGTCGAGCTTGATCCCACAACTCTCAAAGCCACAACCGATGCGTAAAGCCCTGCCTTGGATCTATCTGCTTCTTGCTGTGTTAGGAGCGATCCTGCCCTGGAAGGCCAACCTGGAATTCATCGCCGAAAGCGGTGGACAAGCCTTCGATCTGGCACGATTCATCGCAGATGCCAGCAGCACAGCAGCATCACGCTCCTTAAGCGCTGATCTGCTGGTGGGGGCCAGTGCCGTGACGCTGTGGATCTGTGTGGAAGGACCACGTCAGAAGATCAAAGGCTGGTGGCTGGCCATCCCTTTGAGCTTCGGCGTGGCCTTTGCCTGCGCTGCTCCATTTTTCTTGTTCCTGCGGGAACGACAGTTGCAGGCTCAGGAATCGGAATCCACATCCTGAGCCACCACGTCAATGGTGAGATCACTGGCAGGCACAGACGGTGCTGCTGCACTCGCTGGGCTATCTCCCTCAATGGCGTAGGGCGTGCCGCAGACGGCACAGACTGCTGCCCCCTTCAGACCCGTGGCACCGCAGGCAGTACAGCTGATCATCCTGGACTGCAAAAGCTTCCAACCAATCCAACCAAGACCCGAAAGGATCAAAGGAAGTGCCACAAGAGCCAGCAACACACCACCGGCGAGATCAAGCAAGAGACGACCGGCAGCAGTTGGCAGCAGCAGGAGCAACACAACTCCAATCCACAACACTGCGGGTGGTCGATTCATGGGCTTCAACGGAAAAGGTCCGTTGAATCAGCTTCGCAGAGTTGAATCAAACTTCAAGGCATCATGCTGTTCGGTTCCCCGAGCCGAGGCTTTGCAAGACGAACTGCCGCCAATTCCACACTCAAACACTGGCCGAAATAAAGAATCACACCCACCAACCACACCCAAAGCGTTAACACCAAAACACCACCAATCACGCCATAGGCCTGATAGCGATTACCCAGAGAAACAATGCTCAAACTCAGAATTTTATTGAGAAAAGCGAGGCCGAATCCGATCAACAATGAGCCAGGAATGAGGGGAATCGCAGGGACACGACGGCTTGGCAACACCACCTGAAGCAACCAGGCCATCAAGGACAAGATCAACGCGGGTACAAGGATCCGCCCGAGGGGAAGAATGGGACTGGAGCTCACGAAACCCATCAAACCGGGAATAAATCCATCCAAAATGCCAAGAATGTCCTCAGGAAGCTGCCCGATACTGAGCACCAACTGTTGATAAACGATCAAAATAGATATGGCAAAAACCGTCAGAAAAGCTTCGACTCGCGTTCTACAGAACTGTCCAACCTGTTGCCACCAAGACAAACCGATTGATGGCTCGGGCAGAATCTCAGACCACAAGCGATCAGCTCCACGCTGGAGCGTTAAATAAGCATTACTGGCCGTAAGAAGCAAAACGACAACACCGAGGATTCCAGCGCCAAAGCCTTGATCCACCAACCCACGCAAGGTCGAATCGACAAGGCTGGTTGCTGACGGCGGTAAGACCTGCGTCACCGAGGCCAACACATTATCCACACTGTCCGTTTTGCCAAACACCCTTGCGGCAACAGACAGCGCAATCAGAAGCAGCGGAAAGAACGACTGAAGAACGAAATATGCAAAAGCAGCACTTAAATCAACACACTCAGCATTATTCCAACGCTGACAAGCCTTCCAAATCTGGCCACTTAAACGTCGCACTAGTGAACGTCTTGGCACAGATGAGCGCAAAAAACTACCAAAACCTTACAACAAAAAAGCCACCTCAAGGAGAGGTGGCTTCTTCGTGGGTGGTGATGGTGATTG
>NZ_UCNU01000002.1:0-32168 GCF_900474085.1 Synechococcus sp. UW86 | reverse complement strand
AGGGCAGGAGAGCCCTGCCTGATCGGGAGTGTAACGGAAGTTTGCGCTGTGTGTCCACAGATTGCGAAACCAACGCTTAAGCGCCCCAGACAAGGAAAGCGATGCTTTCGAAAGACTTAAGATTCATGAGACTCACCAAGGCGCTTTTGGTTCTGATCCGCTGGATGCAAGCCGGCCATCGCTTGGAGGAAACCGTTCCTCTGAGCCAGGCCCGCCACAGGCGACTGGAGCTGGAGGCTCAAGGTGCCACCGTGTATTGGAGTGAACGTCTGGCCCAGGGCCAGTTCTGTTGAGAGGCTGGGGCCAATCGGCACAGGCCCATGCAGCGTTTGATTCCCCTGATTTGTCTTGGGCTGACCTCGGTTGGTCTCACCAGCTGTGGACTGGTGAGCTCAAGCGGCGACCAACCAAATGCAAGCGCTTCGATCGAACAGCTGGAACAACGCATCAACCAGCTGGAGCAGGAGCTGCAACAACGCAAGTCGCCCGGCGGCCATGCCGACAGCAAGACCCCGGCCGGTCCGCTGCGATCCCTCACCCTGCGGCTCGGGACCGAGGACGACCGCTTGCGGATGTACTGGGCGGATGGTCAGACGAGCAATCTGGTCTGCTCTCAAGAAGGGAACGGTGTTTGGGCCTGCGGTTAGGCCGCAGAGAGCAGCTGCTGCAAGGCCGGCAGCCAGGTGGGCTGCACGGGCCATACCTCCCGGCGCGTGAGGGAAAAAGCAATGCTTTTCTCCGCGTAGGCCGCTTCATTCACAAACACGGGAATCTCCCCCTCAACCCACGCTTCACCTCGATCGGTGCCATCCGCAGCACGGAACATCGCCTGGGTTGAGCTGATGTCCTGCCAATCGCGGCCCTGCAGTTCGGGATGCACAAGGGCCTGAGGCTCTCCGTTCTCCGCCTTCGGAAGATCCAGACTCCCCAGGTGACGGTGCACCACCAGAGCATCCGGCAGCCGGGCCAAGCCCTGATCTGCCTGATCCAAGGCCCTCAGGCAGGTTTCCAAGCCAAGACGGGTCTGTTCAACGACCCGGGCATTGAGCAGACCTTGCGGCACAGGGCCCACCTCGATCACCAGGCCGCAGGGCCAGGACTCAACAAGGAAGCCGGTCTGCTGAGCATCGGCTTCGTGCAGATAAATCGGCAGGCCGAGCGCTCCCTGCACCAAAGCCGCGAGGGCGAGATCAGCAGGACGCCGGCCGTACACCACCAGGGAATTGCCCATGGCCGCTGTGGTGCTGTGCAAATCGATGGCCACGGCACAAGGCTGCTCGCCGCTCGGGCCGTGCAAGCGCAGGAGTTCCCCAGCACGCTGAAACTCCAAGCCGGGGGCCCCCTGCTCCAACTGTTCCGGGAGGAAGCAGCGGTTGAGGTCACGATCGACGTAACGGCAGCGACGGCGCAACGCTTCCGGGTTGCCGATCACCTTCTGCACCGCCAAGCCAGCAGCGTTGATCAGATCAGGGTTGGCCTGCCACTGCTGCAGCAACCAAGGGGCATTGACCTCATTGCCGTGGGTGCCGGCCACCACAAGAACGCCACAGCTGCTCATGGACCACAGCGAACCAAGTTCTGACTGAAGCACGAGTCACAGCGAGGATGGAAGCGATCCAAACCGCGCCATGTCGATCCCACCTGTCGTGGTCACGGCCGCCCGTCGCAGTTGGCGCTGGCAATGGCAACGGCTCATGGGTGGGCTGGGCCCAGCCGATGCGGCCGGCAATTACACCCGCCCAAGCAGCGATCCGCTCACACCGCCGGCTTTAAACCCCGAAGACCTGCTCCAGCGCAGCGCAGACCAACGGCCAATCCTGGTGATCGGGCGCAGCTGCCCCTGGGCCCACCGCACCTGGCTGGTGCATCAGCTGCGCCATCTGCAGAGCAGCCTCACCCTCGTGATGGCACAGGCGGATCACAACGCTGGACGCTGGGCCCTCAATCCAGCCTGGGGGGGGTGCGACACGCTGCTGGAGTTGTATCAGCACTGCGGCGCCCCCCCCAGCTACCGGGCCACCGTGCCTGTGCTGGTGGATCCCAAGACGCGCAGCCTGCTGGGCAATGACAGTGCACCACTGGTGGAGCTGTTGAACCGCTGGCCCCATCAAGACGCGGCTGTGGACCTTGCACCGGCGGAAGCCACCGACAGGATCCAGGCCTGGCAGCAGCGACTGCAACCGGCCATCAACGATGGGGTGTACCGCTGCGGTTTCGCCCGCAACCAAGCGGCCTACGACCGCGCTGAAGCCGATCTCTTCGCCGCCATTGCTGCGGTGGAGCAGAGCCTCGAAACCAATGGTCCATGGCTGTGCGGCACAACACTGACCCTGGCGGACGTGCGCTTATTCCCCACCTTGATCCGCTGGGAGCTGGTGTATGCCCCCCTGTTCGGCTGCACTCGGCAGCCGCTCTGGCACTACCCACACCTCTGGACATGGCGACAGCGCTTCTACGCCTTGCCGGGCGTGGCGGACACCTGCGACGGCAACGCCTGGCGACACGACTACTTCGGTGCCCTGTTCCCCCTCAATCCCGGCGGCATCGTTCCAGCCGGTCCTGACCTGAGCACACTGGTGAACAGCACGGCGGCGTCGGGATGACCAGCGCAGATCCAACCTTCGAAGGTGTTTACGGCACCTACTCGATCACCGCTGCCGATCGCCAGGAGGTGCGTTTTTATCGAATCGCCCTGTTGATCACCGGGCTCAGCCTGGCCGCAGGGGTGCTGCAGTGGTGGCAGACCGATAGCCCCTGGGCATGGCTCTGGGTGCTGCCGATGGCCACGGCCCTGGGCCTGGCCCTGCGCTGGATTCACATTTATCTCCGTCCCTTGCACCGCGCCCTGCAACTGTTCTGGCTCAGCGGTTGCATCGGTTGGGGGGCCCTGCTGCTGCAGGCCGGCCCCACCGAAGTGCTCTCCGTCCTCCAGGATCAGCCGCTGTGGATCCTGGCCATCGGGCCGCTGTTTGCCGCCTTGGCGGGCATCGGCTTCAAGGAGTTTTTCTGCTTCCAACGCCCCGAAGCCATCGGCCTCACCTTGCTGCTGCCGGCAGCGCTGCTGGGGCATCTGGTGGGTCTGATCAATGGCCCCCTCTGCCTGGCTCTCCTGGAAAGTGCAGCGTTGCTGCTGGTGTTGCTGGCCCTGCGCAAATTCGGCATGGAGGCAGCAGCGGATGTGGGCGACAAGAGCGTGTTTGCTTATCTGGACGGTCAACTGCCCGCTGGCACGCCGTGAGTCTGATCAGCCTGGTGGGTGCGGCCAAGGATTTCGGCATCCGCACCCTCTTTTCCGATCTCGATCTCCACATCGGTGAAGGGGAACGGCTGGGACTGATCGGTCCCAATGGCGCCGGCAAATCCACCCTGCTGAAGGTGCTGGCAGGGAAAGAACCGCTCGGGGAAGGGGAACGCCGCTGCTCACCCCGGCTTCGGGTGGAGCTGGTAGGTCAGGAGAGCCGGATCACTCCGGGGCTCACGGTGCTGGAGCAGGTGCTGGAGGGCTGTGGTGCCAAACGGGATCTGCTGGTGCGCTTCAGCGCCCTCAGCGACGCCATCGCGGAAGACCCCAGCAATGAAGCACTGATGGCGGAGCTGGGTCAGCTCAGCCAACGGATGGATGAAGAGGACGCCTGGAGCCTGGAGCAGCAATGCCGGGAAGTGCTGCAGAAATTGGGCATCAGCGATCTCCAGCGCCCGGTCGACGACCTCTCCGGCGGATACCGCAAACGGGTGGGTCTGGCATCAGCCCTGGTGGCCTGCCCCGATGTGCTCCTGCTGGATGAGCCCACCAACCATCTCGATGCCGCTGCCGTGGAATGGCTCCAGAGCTGGCTGGATCGCTATCCCGGCGCTCTGGTGCTGGTCACCCATGACCGCTATGTGCTCGATCGGGTGACGCGGCGGATGGTGGAGGTGGACCGAGGCCAGGCTCGCACCTATCAGGGGAACTACAGCACCTTTCTGCAGCACAAAGCCGAAGAAGAGGCCTCTGAAGCGGCCTCAGCGGCCAAGTTCAAAAGCGTGCTTCGCCGCGAGTTGGCCTGGCTACGCCAGGGCCCCAAGGCCCGCAGCACCAAACAAAAGGCGCGACTGCAACGCATCGAAGCGATGCGCGAGCAGAAACCCAATCAAGGCAAAGCAAAGCTGGAGATGACCGGCATCAGCCGGCGCATCGGCAAACAGGTGATCGAAGCGGAAGCCGTTGGGGTCACAGCCGATGGCAGCGGGGGCGGTCGCCCACTCCTCGATGGCTTCAGCTACAGCTTCAGCCCTGAAGACCGAATCGGCATCATCGGCCCCAACGGCAGCGGCAAATCCACCCTGCTTGATCTCATCGCCGGACGGCGCGAGCCAACCCAGGGCAGCCTGCTGCTTGGGGAGACCGTTCACATCGGTTACCTGGACCAGCACACCGAAGACTTCAACAAAGGCAAAGGGCTCGACCGCAAAGTGATCGAGTTCGTGGAAGAAGCCGCCAGCCGGATCGATCTGGGGGGTGAACAGGTCACCGCATCCCAGCTTCTAGAACGCTTTTTGTTTCCACCAGCCCAGCAGCACAGCCCCTTGGCCAAGCTCTCGGGAGGCGAGCGCCGCCGCCTCACCCTCTGCCGGATGCTGATCCAGGCGCCCAACGTGTTGCTGTTGGACGAACCCACCAACGATCTGGATGTTCAGACCCTCAGCGTTCTCGAAGACTTCCTTGAAGACTTCCGGGGCTGCGTGATCGTTGTTTCCCACGACCGTTATTTCCTCGATCGCACCGTTGATCGCCTGTTCTGCTTCGACCAAGGACGGCTTAATCGCTTTGAAGGGAACTACAGCGCGTTTCTGGAGCAGCAGCACCAGGAGGAACGCAGCCAGACCCAGGCGAGCAAACCCTCCACACCAACACCAGAGAGCCGCCGCAAGACCAAGCGCGACGGCCCGCGGCGGCGAAACTTCAAGGAAAACAAGGAGCTTGCGGCGCTTGATCAACAGCTGCCTGAACTGGAGCTGAAGAAAGAGGAGCTGGAACAGCAAATGACCGGGCAAGGCGCTGACATGGCCAAGCTGAGCCTTGATCTGGCTGAGATCATCACCCGCATTGAACAAGCGGAAGAACGCTGGCTGGAACTCAGCGAATTGGCGCCCTGATCAACGATCTGGAGCTGTGCTTGTAGCCACGGCTACCGCCACTTCAAATCAGCGTTGTCGGATGGTGATGGGGTGGGATTCCACCACTCCAAAACCGATGAACCGCCGTAAGGTGCTCCCAGGCCACGGTCTGAATTCATGAAGTCCATCGACGAACACATCCAGAAGGATCAATCCGACATCGAAGCTGCCAAAGCAGCTGGCGACGAGGCCAAGGTTCGTCACCTCACCGATGAGCTGAAGTCGCTGGAGGAATACAAGGAGCACCACCCCGGCGAAAGCCACGACCCCACCTCCCTCGAGCTTCATTGTGAGGCCAATCCCGATGCAGACGAGTGCCGCGTCTACGACGACTGAGTCAACCAGCGCGTGAAATCCAACGAGGGCTTAATAGTCCTCGTTGAAATCGGAGGGGCTGCCGGTCAGGCTGCAGACGACAGCCTCTTCATTACGCATCGCCTTCACTTCAGCGATCGGGCGTCCCATGCGTTGAAGCACAGCAACATCCTCTTTCGTTTGGCACCGGGCGATCACGTCGCCCTTGTTGTCCAGACAGGTGTAAAAGGTCATGTCATGGGAGAGACATTCCCGTTATGGCTCCCCCGCGATCAGGCCACAAGCATCGGTGTGGCTGATCACATGAAGATTGTCTGGAGCATCAGCTCACACTCCGAGCTCGGCCCAGGTTTCTGCCAGCAACTGATCGAGGTTGGTTCCCATGGCGGCTGAAATGCACAGCACGGGACGACCACTCGCCGCTTCAAGGTCTTGCCGCAACCTGGGGAGATCCTCCTCTGTCACCAACTCCTGTTTGTTGATCACCAACAGACGTGGCCGATCAACCAGACCATGGCCATAGGCCTCCAGCTCCTGCTGGACGACGTTCAGGTCAGCCAAGGGATCCTCGGATCCTGCGTCCACGAGATGGATCAGCAGACGGGTGCGTTCGATATGACGCAGAAAGTCGTGGCCAAGACCAGCGCCCTGGGCGGCCCCCTCAATCAAGCCTGGAATATCCGCGAACACGGTTCCATCTCCACTGGGACGGCGCACCACACCAAGGTTGGGAACCAAGGTGGTGAAGGGGTAATCGGCGATCTTGGGTCGCGCTGCCGACAGCACGGCGATCAAGGTGCTCTTGCCGGCATTGGGAAGACCAATGATGCCCACCTCAGCCAGCAACTTGAGTTCCAGCTGCAGGGGCCATTCCTCACCCTCACGGCCCTCGGTGAATTTCTCCGGAGCGCGGTTGCGATTGCTCAGGTAATGGGCGTTGCCCAAACCACCTCGCCCACCGAAGGCAACGGTGAGACGCTCACCCGGGGTGGTGAGGTCGCCCAGAAGAATGCCGGTGCGCAGATGGCGTACCTCCGTGCCACAAGGCACCTTGATCACCAGGTCTTTCCCTGATGCACCGGTGCATTTGTTCGGACCACCGCGACGCCCATCGTCAGCGGCGAACAGGCGCTTGTATTTGAAATCGAGCAGGGTTTGCAGGTTGCTGTCGGCCTCGAGAACCACTGGAGCCCCACACCCGCCGTCACCTCCGGAGGGGCCTCCAGCGGGCACATACTTTTCACGGCGAAATGCAGCGATGCCATCGCCGCCGCGCCCGCCTCGGACCGTGATCCGTGCCTGATCGATGAACTGCACGGTGCTGCCGGCTCAATCCAATCCATAACCCTAAGATTCAGCCGCTGCAGCTCTGTCGTTGGCCGGCGTCCGTTTCGAAGACCTCAGCAAGACCTTCCCAGGACGCGGCGGCTGTGATCCCGTTGAGGTGATTCGTCAGTTGAATCTGACGATTAACGAGGGCGAGTTTTTGGTGCTGGTCGGTCCCTCGGGGTGCGGCAAAAGCACCTTGCTGCGACTGCTCGCTGGTCTCGACAGCCCCACCAGCGGCGAAATCAGAATCGGGGCCCGGCCCATCAGCGATGTACCGCCAGCGCGCCGCAACGTCGCCATGGTGTTCCAGAGCTATGCGCTTTACCCGCATCTCAGCGTGCGGGACAACCTCAGCTTCGGACTGCGCAGAAGCCAGGCGAGATCAACCGTCCAGCGCATCCAAGATCAAGCCTTTCGAGCCACGCGCGCCTTACCCAAACCACTGAGGGTGCGGTCGGTCAGAGAAGAACGAATCGAAGCCCGGGTGAACACCGTTGCCAGATCTCTGGAACTCACGGAATTGCTCGATCGAAGGCCAAAGGAACTGTCCGGCGGACAGAAACAACGGGTCGCCCTCGGACGCGCCATGGCGCGCAATCCCGAGGTGTTTTTGATGGATGAACCGCTGAGCAATCTCGACGCCAAACTCAGAACGAGCACGCGCCAAAGAATCGTCGAGCTGCAGCGAGAACTGGGAACAACAACGGTTTATGTGACCCACGACCAGGTGGAAGCGATGACCATGGGGGACCGCATCGCTGTGTTGAACCAGGGGCGCCTGCAGCAACTCGGGACCCCCATGGAGTTGTACAGATGGCCCTCCAACATCTTCGTGGCCCAGTTCATTGGCAGCCCAGCGATGAGCCTTTTGCCCGTCACGGTGGGACCCAACGCAACCCTGATTCTGGGGAACAAGCGCATACAGGTTGAAGGCGCAATGGTCGCCCCTTTACTTCAACGAGAAGGCCAACACCTCACCGCAGGATTGAGGCCTGAACACTGGCATCTGGCACCGGCAACGAACCGGAATCTCCAAGCCGGGGTAAGCCATTGCGAGCGTCTGGGCAATGAGCAGATCCTTACCTGCCGGCTCCTGGATGGTGATCAACTCATCCAGGTCAGAGCTTCAACGGAGATCAACATCACTGCCGGCGATGCCATCCACCTCGACCCTGACCCCACAGGCTGGCGGTTGTTTGATGCGGATGGTGAAGCGATCCGTTAGCCACTGAAGCGCCTGAAACAGCTCAGCGCACCCAGACAACGCTGCAGCCCGGTCCGCCGTCCCCCTGCTCGGCATCGGTCACCCGTTCCACATAGGCCACCGTGTCCAGCCAGGCGCGCAGGCCGCGCTTGAGCTTGCCCGTGCCGATGCCATGGATCACCCAAACCGGCCCATTGGCACTGCGCAAGCATTCCTCAACCGCCGCTTCGGCCTCATGCACCCGCATACCACGCACATCAAGGGTGTTGCGACTGGTGCGCACCTGTGCACCGCCGCCTCCGACGGAACGGGCTTGCACCTTCACCACCGGCTTTGGAGGCGGCTCCGGCTTACGCCCATCCAGGCTTTCCACCGCCGCCAGATCCACCGTGGTGCGCATCACCCCACAACGAACCGTCAGCTGAAGGCCGTCATCGGTGATGGCCAACACATCTGCAGCCTTGCCGAGGGCGAGCAAGCGCACGCGATCCCCCACAGACGGACGCCAACCCGGCTTGGGTGCACGCCGTTCAGGGGTTGGGCGGTGATGGTCTTCCAAGCTGCGTAACCGTTGCCCAGCCTTTCGCGCGGTTTCCCCATCCGCGCGCTCATCCCGCAGACGGCGAATCAGCGTGCGAACTTCTTTCTGGCCCTGACGGATCGACTGCTCCAAGCGTTGACGGCCCTGCTCCTGGCGTTGCGCGGTCTGCTGCTTTTGCTTCTGCCAGCGCTGCAGCAACTCCTCGTGCAGCAGCTCCGTGCGTGCCAGGAGTGCTGCAGCGTCTTCTGCCGCGGCCTGCTGGCGCTGCCGTTGCTCCTCCAAGCCACGGATCACACTGTTCACCTCACCATCACCCCCTGGGGCCAGAAGCTGCTGTGCCTGGTGAAGCACATCCGAATCGAGCCCAAGGCGCGTCGCGATCGCCAGAGCATTGCTGCGTCCTGGAATTCCCCACAGCAATTCATAGGTGGGGGACAAGGTCTCAGGATTGAAAGCAACAGAGGCATTCTCAAAACGAGCGTCGTCGTATTTGAGGGCCTTGAGTTCACCGAAGTGGGTGGTGGCAATCGTGAGCCGAGCCCGATCCGCAAGAGCCTTGAGCAGAGCCGTGGCCAGGGCCGTTCCCTCGCTGGGATCCGTTCCAGCACCCACCTCATCCAGGAGCACCAGGGCTGGAGAACCACCGCGCTGCAGCGCCTCAAGAATGCGCCCAATCCGCTTCACATGACCACTGAAGGTGGACAAGCTCTGCTGGAGGGATTGCTCATCTCCGATGTCCGCCAGCACCTGGGCACACCAGGGCAGGGAAGGTTGCCCCGAACAGGGCAAAAGCATGCCGGCGCGTGCCATCAATGCAGCGAGGCCAATGCTTTTCAGGGTGACCGTTTTGCCACCGGTGTTCGGCCCGGTGATCGCCACCACCCGCAGCTCCGGCGACACCTCCACCGAGATGGGAACCACGGGCGGCCCCTCCGCCCGTTTGTGCTGCCACACCAAGAGCGGGTGTCGCAGACCTGAAAAGCGAAACGGAGCCTCCGCTGCCGCCTCAAGCTGAGGCTCAACGCCACCAAGCCAGCGGCCGTAACGTCCACGGGCCAGCGCAAGATCAAGCGCGCGCAGCACGGCCACCACCTGGTTGAGGGCGGACGCCTCTTCAGCCACCAGAGCACTCAGCTCCGCCAACACCTTGCGTTCCTCATCCCGGATGCGGGACTCCAGCTCCACAAGCTTGTTGCCCATGGTGAGCACCGAGCGGGGTTCAACAAAGAGGGTGCTGCCTGAGGCCGAACTGTCGTGCACCTGACCCGGCACCTGGCTCACGGCACCGGCCTTCACCGCCAGGACAGGACGGCCATGACGCTCGGCGATCACACTGTCCTGCAGGGATGGGGCCAGGCGTCGCAGCAGCTCCTGAAGTTTGTCGCGACGTTCCTGGCGCAGACCGTTCCATTGATGCCGCAGCGCCGACAACGCTGAGCTGGCGCGATCAGCGACGCGGCCGCCCTCTTCGAGCGCAAATTTGAGCCGCTGCTCCAACTCCGGCAGCGTCACCATCGTTTCAATCAACGCGGTGCACACCGGGCGCAGCTCGGGGTCGTCGATCTGACGGCGCAGGCGACGGGCCGCTGCCAAAGTCTCCGCCACGGCCAGCAGCTCTTCACCGGAGGCCACACCTCCCTTGCTGCAGCGCAGCACAACGGGCTCGAGATTCCGCACACCGCGGAAGCTGAGCCCCCCCTCAGTGAGGTCATCGAGCACCGCCATTTCAACCGTCTCGGCCAGGCGCTGTTTCGACTCCTCCAGGCTGGGGGGCAGCGTTTGAACCCGGGCCGCATCACGACCCATGCCGGTGCTGGCAAAGCCGCTGAGATGATCACAGACCCTATGCCACTCCAGCAGTTCAAGGGTTTCCTGCTGAGCCCGGTCCGCCTCTTGACTCAAGTCAGTTGCAGTTGGAGGGGATGCCACCGGGGGGTTCATAAAGCATTTCTAGCCAGTTGCCTTCCGGATCTTTCAGATAAAAAGACGCCGTGCCGTCGCGGTGGTCATGGACGGCACCAACTTGCACACCCTGCGCCTTGAGACGGTCGTGAATCACATCCACCTCCGCACGATCGCGGAAATGGAAGGCGAAATGTGGGCCAGCGGCTTTGTAATCCGGGCCTAACAAGGCGAGTCCATCGCGACCTTCCCCGGCTTCCAGATAGCACCAGTCGTTGGCACGCCAGACCAGACGCATGCCGAGATCGGTGTAGAAGGCAACAGCCCGATCGACGTTCTCAACACGGATCGCAACGTGACCGAGACGATCCACACCCTTGGGTTGATCGGCTGTTGCCATCGGATCAAGCCTCCTTCAACCAAGCCGCTGCATCGCAGGCGTGGTAAGTGAGGATCAGATCAGCACCGGCGCGCTTGAAGCTCAGCAAAGTCTCCAGCACAACGGCCTTTTCATCGATCCAGCCCCGCTCCGCCGCGGCCTTCACCATCGAATACTCACCACTCACGTTGTAGGCAGCAATGGGGAGTTCCGACTCCTCGCGCAGTCGGTGGATGATGTCGAGATAGGCCAAACCTGGCTTCACCATCATGATGTCGGCGCCCTCCTGCTCATCGAGCTGGGCTTCGGTGATGGCTTCCCGAGCATTGGCGGGATCCATCTGATAGGTGTCTTTGTTTTTGGGGATCGGCTTGCTGCCGGCGGCACGGGGAGCGGAATCGAGGGCCTCACGGAAGGGGCCGTAGTACGCGGAGGAGTACTTCGCCGTGTAGCTGATGATGCCCACATGTTCGAAGCCTTCGTCGTCGAGGGCTTCCCGGATGGCACCGACCCTGCCGTCCATCATGTCGCTGGGACCGATCAGATCAGCGCCCGCTTCAGCCTGCACAACGGCCTGTTTGCAGAGCAGTTCAATCGTCTCGTCATTGAGGACCACGCCGTCCTGGCTGACGATCCCGTCATGACCATCGCAGGAATAGGGATCCAGGGCGACGTCGGTCATGATTGCCATCTCGGGGATGGCTTCCTTGATCTGGCGGATCGCCCGTGGAATCAGGCCATTGGCGTTGAAGCACTCAGCCCCGTCTTCGGTCTTCAGTCCCTCAGACACCTTGGGGAAGAGAACGATGCAACGCACCCCAAGGTCGTAGGCACGCTGCACTTCGCCGGTGAGGGCCGCAAGGCTCCAACGGCTGGCACCAGGCATGGCAGCGATCGGCTCGACCTCAGCGCCTTCATGCACAAAGAGTGGATAGATGAAGTCTGCAGCCGAGAGACTGTGCTCACGCACCATGGCGCGTAGGGCGGGCGTACGCCGAAGACGACGGGGGCGGTAGGTGAGCTCCATCAGACCCAAACACAAGGTGTGATCGTAAGGGTCACCCGATCAGAGGGCCGCCGAACGAAGCCACTCTTGACGTGGATGGACCGTGCGCTTGGCACGCAGTTGCTCCAACAATCGAAGCTCCTCCTCACTCCACGAGGCAGGCATGGCCAGCGTCAGCGTCAGCAGGAGATCACCGCGACCGGTCTTCGACGGCCAGCCTTTGCCCTTCAACCGCAGACTGCGGCCCGGGGCGGTGCCGGCCGGAATGCTCACCTGGGCCTCACCATCGGGCGTCATCACCGAAACCATGCCTCCAAGGGCCAGTTCATCGAGGCTGACGGGGAGATCGGCCCGCAGCTGATCCGACTCCAGGCGCCAGATCGGGTGATCCTGAATCTTGAGGTTGAGATAGAGATCGCCCCGGCGTCCGGTTCCCGGTTGCAGGTTGCCCTTGCCCTTCAACCGCAGCCGCGAGCCGTTCTTCACCCCAGCGGGAATGCGCACCTGAACGCGCTCATTGTTCACAGAGAGGCTGCGTTCTCCACCGAGAAAGGCCTCCGAAAAGGTCACATTCACCGATGCTTCGGCATCGAGATTCACCGGAGGGCGTGAAGCCTGGCCACCACGCGGGAAACCGCCCCCTGCGAATCCCCCGCCGGGAAATCCACCCCCAGGGAAACCACCCCCCTGGAAGCCACCGCCGCCTGGACCACCGAAACGGCCCAACAGGTCGTTGATGAAATCGTCGAAATTGCCGTAGCGACCGAAGTCGACATCCATCCCGGGTGCGGCTCCCCCGCCCATGCCACCGGCCTGGTTCCAGTACTGGCCGAATTGCTCATAACGACGCCGCTTCTCGGGGTCGGAGAGCACTTCGTAGGCCTCACTGATCTCCTTGAACCGCGCTTCAGCCTGTGCATCACCAGGGTTGACGTCAGGGTGGTATTGGCGCGCCAGGCTGCGAAAGGCTTTCTTGATGGCATTGGCATCGGCGCTGCGATCAACACCGAGCACCTGGAAATAGTCCTTGTATCCGCTGCCTGCCATACCCATCCAGTGGTAATCCCAGTTTCACCGCAACAGGGCTTGCGTTGTTGCTTCCGCATGGAGGGAAGCCCGAACGCCTGAATGCGACCTAGCTTCAGGCCAACCACTGCATCAGCATGAGGAGCATGGCTTCATCCCTGCTGGCATCCGTGCTGGTCGCAGCTGGCGGAGCTGTTGGTGGCCCGCCTGGTTCGGCCGCTCCCTGGGCCAGCACGCTCGGAGAGCCCCTGCACGACTCAAGCCACCAGGCCCTCGAACTGACGCAGCATCTGAATGCGATGGGGGCCAAGTTTTACGGCGCCTGGACCTGCCCGGCCTGTTTCAAGCAGATGAACCTGTTCGGCAAACAGGCCGGAGCGGACGTGACCTATGTGGAATGCCGCAAGCCCAAGCAGCTGCCGGAGCAAGCCGAAGCCTGCAACGCCGCAAAAATCAGGGCTTATCCCACCTGGGTTCTCCCCGATGGGCGCCAAAAAGTGGGAGTTCAGTCCCTGGAAGCCTTGAGCCGCTGGAGTGGTCTGAACTGAGATGGCACTGATTCACGGCCTGCATCAACGCAACATCCGAGGCGACCTTCTCGGAGGATTGACGGCCGCCGTGGTCGCGCTGCCCCTTGCCCTGGCCTTCGGCAATGCCGCACTGGGGCCAGGAGGCGCCATCTACGGCCTGTATGGCGCCATCGTGACTGGATTCCTGGCGGCCTTGCTCGGGGGAACTCCCGCCCAGGTGAGCGGACCCACCGGACCCATGAGCGTCACCGTGGCGGGGATCGTCTCCAGCCTGGCCGCCATCGGCATCGGTCGTGATCTCAATGCCGGCGAGATGCTGCCGTTGGTGATGGCCGCTGTGGTGATCGGTGGTGTGTTCGAAACCCTGCTCGGGGTATTGCGGCTGGGGCGCTTCATCACCCTGGTGCCCTACTCGGTGGTCTCCGGCTTCATGTCGGGAATCGGTTTCATCATCCTTGTGCTGCAACTTGGACCCTTCATCGGGGTGAGCACCGGGGGCGGCGTGGTTGCGTCCCTGAGTTCGCTGATTGAGTCCCCCAGCTGGAATCCAGCCGCGCTCGCCGTTGGATTGATGACACTCGCTGTGGTGTTTCTGACCCCCCTGCGGATCCGCCAATGGGTGCCAACGCCTCTGCTGGCGCTGCTGATTGTGACGCCGTTGTCGCTGCTGCTGTTCAACGACAACCGACTGCTGGAGCTGGGCCTTGAACCCATCGCCCGGATCGGAGCCATCCCCGAGGGGGGCTTGCAACTGGTGGTTCCCGATTTCAGTCAGCACATACCGGAGCTGGTGAAAGCCGGCATGGTTCTCGCCCTGCTCGGGGCGATCGACTCGTTGCTCACCTCCCTGGTGGCCGACAACATCACCCAAACCAACCACGACTCCAACCGTGAGCTGATCGGCCAAGGCATCGCCAACACCGCGGCCGGGTTTCTCTCCGGCCTTCCCGGTGCCGGAGCCACCATGCGAACGGTGATCAACATCAAATCTGGTGGTCAGACGCCCTGGTCGGGCATGACCCATTCCATGGTGCTGCTGCTTGTGCTGCTGGGGGCAGGCCCCCTTGCGGCACAGATCCCCACGGCGCTGCTGGCGGGAATCCTGATCAAAGTCGGCCTCGACATCATCGACTGGGGCTTTCTGCTTCGCGCCCATCGCCTGTCGGCGAAAACAGCCGCGCTGATGTACGCCGTGCTGTTGATGACGGTGTTCTGGGACCTGATCTGGGGCGTTTTGGTGGGAATGTTCGTGGCCAACCTGTTGACCGTTGATTCGATCACGCGGTCCCAACTGGAAGGGATGGAAGAGGACAACCCCTCCGATGCCACGGATGCACTGCACGCCAATCTTTCCCCGGAGGAGGAAGCCCTGATCCTGCGCTGCGGCAAGGCCTTGATGCTGTTTCGTCTGCGCGGCCCTCTGAGTTTTGGCGCCGCCAAAGGCATCAGTGCCCGAATGGGATTGATCCAGAGCTACAGGGTTCTGATCCTTGACCTCACCGATGTGTCCCGCATCGGTGTCACCGCAACCCTCGCCATCGAACGCATGGTGGAGGAAGCACGATCAGCGGGCCGCACCCTGTTCATCGCCGGAGCCAACCACAGCCTCGAACAACGGCTGCGCCAATTTGGCGTGGAGGGGGTGCTTCGGCCATCCAGGCTGGAGGCCTTGCAGGAGGCGGCTCAGCTGATCTGACTGCTGATCTGTGGGGCATCCACACCACAGGAATGCATCCGCACGTCTTCAGGGCGTTCTAACTCCCCTTCCAGCGCCTTCACTTCGGCCAGGGCCAGCACTTCGAGGCGCTCAACGATCAGCTCCCGCGGATAGCGCTGCTCACACAACACCCAGTACAGGCCGAAGTGGCGGGCTTCACTCGCCAACAGATCGCTGTAAAGCTCCCGCAACCGAGGATCCGGGCTGTGCTCCGCAAGCAGTGCCATGCGCTCATGGCTGCGGGCTTCGATCAGACCCGCCACCAGGAAGGAGTCGAGCATTCTCTGCGGCTCACCTTTACGGATCTGCCGGGCCAGATCAGCGCCATAGCCCGGGGAAGGCAGCGGTTCCAGGTAGCGCCCCCGGGCCTTGATCAAGGCCAGCACCTGCTCAAAGTGCTCCAGCTCTTCCCGCGCCAGAGGGCTGAGGGCTTCACCCAGACCCGGTTCGCAGAGGTAGCGAAACATCATCTGCACCGCAGCCCCGGCAGCCTTGCGTTCGCAGTGGGCGTGATCGATCAGCACCTCCATCGGCCTGGCGTTGGCCTGCTCCACCCAGCTCCAGCTGGTGGGCGCAGCCAACCAGCGGATCGACGCCACTGTCTTTGAAGGAACTGCCTTGGAAGGAACTGTCTTGGAGGGAACAGTTTGTGGTGGAGCAGTGCTGGTCATGCGTTCCGGCGCAGATGGCTGAGCAATCCGCTCAAGGCAAGGCTGTAGCTAGAGGGTCCGAAGCCGCAGATCACACCTACAGCGCGCTCAGCCAGAAACGAGTGATGGCGGAACTTTTCCCGGGCATGGGTGTTGCTGAGGTGCAATTCCACATAGGGAATCGCGACACCAGCCAGGGCATCACGGATGGCGATGGACGTGTGGGTGTAGGCCCCGGCGTTGATCAAGATTCCATCGCAGCGGCCCATGGCCTGGTGAATCCGGTCCACCAGGGCACCTTCGAAATTGCTTTGAAAGCAGTCCAGCTGCACTGATTCCTGCTCCGCCTCCCGGGTCAGCGCCGCTTCGATGTCCGCCAGGGAGGAATGGCCATAGATCCCAGGCTCACGCTGGCCCAACAGGTTCAGATTCGGACCGTTCAGCAGCAGAACGTGCATGGCTGGAGATCGGTTCAGCTCGGCAGATCGTATCGAGATCGTGGGGAAGGACACACCGACTGGTAAGTTCTTGCGGTGTGGTTCGGGTCGGTGCCCGAGTGGTTAATGGGGGCGGACTGTAAATCCGCTGGCTCTGCCTACGTTGGTTCAAATCCAACCCGGCCCATCCCCACATGCCCTTGTAGCTCAGCGGTAGAGCACTCCCTTGGTAAGGGAGAGGTCTCGAGTTCAAGTCTCGACAAGGGCTTTCTTGCTCCCCACGGCACCGGGGGAGAGGGGTTAAGACCCCAAAACAGCCGCCGATTGCGGGCTGACACTTTTGTTGTCAACACGTCCCAGCGTCCACAGGATGGATTGTCCCGACTCGATGGTTAGGGGCACAGGGGTGCAGTGACTGCGGTTGACCACCACCCGAAGTCCATCCGCAACGCCCTCCAGCACGTCAGCCCCTGGGGCTGACCAGCGCAGACCATCCCTGCGCAAGACCCCATGGGCAGAGCGGAGTTCTGCGAGGGACTGGATGAATGGGCGCAGATCAGCACTCCAGGGAACGTCCCAGGGGTAAGCCTCACGGCAAGCCGGTCCAGGACCGCTGGAGGGGCCCGGTTCAGGACCACCCGCCAGGGCAGCTTCAGTGCCGTAATAAATGCATGGCGCTCCTTGATGAAGGAAGAGCAGCAGCAGGGCCAGCTTCAGGGCCGCCACGTCGTTGTTGAGGCTGTGAAGTGCACGGGGCACGTCATGGCTATCGAGCAGGTTCATCTGGGCCCTGTTCACCACCTCCCGGTAGGAACGCGTTGTTGTCGTCCAGATGGTCAACAAAGCCTGCCCATCCAGGGGGTCGAGGGGGTAGTCGGAATTGCGGTAGTCCCGCCGCAACGCTTCAGCGGCGGCCCAGCAAAGGCTGCTCCATCCCAACCGGTAATTCATCACGCCATCGAAGTGGTCGCCCTGCAGCCAGGGGGTCGCATCACCCCAAACCTCGCCAACAATCCAGGCCTCCGGGTTGGTGGCCCGCACCATCTGCCGGAACTCAACCCAGAAGTCCGCCGGCACCTCGGCAGGGACGTCGAGACGCCAGCCGTCAATCCCCTGCTCGAGCCAGTGACGGCCCACCGCCAGCAGATGCTCCCGAACCCCGGGATTGGCATGGTTGAACTTGGGCAGATCCGGCAAGGCCCACCAGCCGTCGTAACCGCAGTCCTCGCCAGGGGCGGGATAGGGCTGCAGGGGCCAACGGTGCACATGGAACCAATCCCGGTACGGCGAATTCGCACCGTTTTCCACCACGTGATGAAAGGCCCAAAAGCCGCGGCCGCAGTGGTTGAACACCCCATCCAGAACCAACTTCATGCCGCGTCGATGCACGGCATCGATCAATTGCGTGAGTGCGGCGTTGCCCCCCAGCAGGGGATCCACCTCGAAGTAGTCGTAGGCGTGATAGCGATGGTTGGCGGCTGAACTGAAAATCGGCGTGAGGTAAAGGCAGGTGATGCCCATGCCTTGAAGCTCATCCAGGGCATCGATCACGCCATAGAGATCCCCGCCCTGGAATCCCTCCTCGCAAGGGTCGGAACCCCATGGCTTCAAGGCGAGATGGCGCTGAGCCTCGACCCGCCCACTGCGCCGGAAACGATCGGGAAAGATCTGATAGATCACCGCGTCCGCCACCCAAGCAGGAGGGTCTTGAAACGGCGTGGTCGCTGCCAAAACCTTTGCAGTCAGCCATCTCCTGGCTAGCAGGAGAGAAAGACATTGGCCATGGCTGAACAGCCTCTCCTTCTGGCCCTCGATCAGGGCACCAGCAGCTCCAGAGCCGCGCTGTTCAGCAGCTCCGGAGATCTGGTGGTCAGCGCCAGTGCACCGCTGCCGATTTCCTACCCCGCCGATGGATGGGTGGAACAGGACCCGATCGAGATCTGGACCAGCCAGCGGCAGGCCATGGTGCAGCTCGATTCGAAGCTCAGTGAGGGGCAGCGCAAATCGGTGGTGAGCTGCGGCATCACCAACCAACGGGAAACCACCGTGCTGTGGCGCCGCAGCAATGGCCTCCCCTGCGGACCGGCCCTCGTCTGGCAGGACGGCCGCACCGCCGCCATCTGCGACGCCTGGAAGCAGCAGGGACTGGAGCAGGAGTGGTGCAGGCGCACGGGCTTGCTGCTCGACCCCTACTTCAGTGCCAGCAAGATCCGCTGGATGCTCGACCACTACGGCGACGCCCAGGCTGCCGCGGCCAGCGATGACCTCTGTTTCGGCACGGTGGAAAGCTGGCTGCTCTGGCAACTCACCGGCGGCCAGCGCCACGGCAGTGACATGAGCAATGCCAGCCGAACGCTGCTGATGGACCTGGAGCAGCAGCACTGGGTGGATGAGTTCCGAGAGCCCACAGGGCTCCCCGCCAGCGCTCTGCCCGAACTGCTGCCCTGCCGCGGAGAATTCGGGCGCATGGCTGCGGACCTTCCCTTTGCAGGCTTGCCGATCCAGGCCATGCTCGGCGACCAGCAGGCCGCCACCCTGGGCCAGCTCTGTCTGCAGCCCGGAGAAGGAAAGTGCACGTACGGCACGGGGGCTTTTCTGGTGATCAACACCGGCGATGTCGTCCGCCGTTCGGATGCAGGGCTGCTCAGCACCCTCGGCTGGACGGATGCCGCTGGAGCACCCAGCTTCTGCCTTGAGGGAAGTCTGTTCAACGCCGGCACTGTGATCCAGTGGCTCCGGGATGGGCTGCAGATCATTGATCAAGCTCCCCAGGTGAACGAACTGGCGCGTTCGGTGCCGGATTCAGGGGGGGTGATGCTCGTGCCCGCCTTCACCGGCTGGGGGACACCGCACTGGGATCCCCAGGCACGCGGTGTTCTGGTGGGCCTCACCCGTGACAGCGGACGCGGTCACATCGCCCGCGCTGCACTTGAGGGGATCGCCCTGTCGGTAGCGACATTGGTGGAGCTTGCCGAACAGGCCCTCGGGAGCGGCTTGGGTGAACTGGCGGTGGATGGTGGCGCCGCGGCCTCCGATCCTCTGCTGCAGGCGCAGGCGGATTGCACCGGTCTGACGGTGCGGCGACCCGCCAGCCTCGAGAGCACCGCCCGGGGGGTGGCGCTGTTCGCAGGCCTCCAGGCGGGGGTGATCAGCGACCTGGAGCAGCTCGCAACCGCACGGAGGGACGGAGCGGAACTGTTCCACCCGCAAATGGATGCATCCCAGCGCGACCGCTGGCGCACACGCTGGCAAGACGCCGTCTCCAGAAGCCTGGGGTGGCATGGCTGATCACCAGGTGGACCTGCTGGTCATCGGCGCCGGTGCCAGCGGTGCCAGCGTGGCCTATGAGGCAACACGGCGGGGGCTGAGCGTGGCCCTGCTCGAGGCCGGAGATATCGGCGGTGGCACCAGTTGCCGCAGCACGAAGCTGCTCCATGGCGGGGTGCGCTACCTGGAGCTGGCCTTTAAAACTCTGGACCTGGCCCAGCTGAGGCTGGTGAGGGAAGCCCTGCTCGAACGGAGCCACTGGTTGGCCCAGGCACCGTTCCTGGCCCAACGACTCGAGCTGGCCCTGCCCACACAACAGCTCTGGGGACAGGCCTACTACCGACTTGGTCTTGGGATGTACGACGCCCTGGCCGGTCAGCGAAGCATCGGCCACAGCCGACTGCTATCCCAGCAGCAGATGCGTCAGGCCCTGCCTCTGCTGAAGCCGTGTCAAGGCGGCGTGGCCTACAGCGACGGGCAGTTCGACGATGCACGCCTCAACCTGCTGTTGGCCCTCACCGCCGAGCAACGGGGGGCAACCCTGCGCACCCGATGCCGGGTGGTGGAACTGGAGAGCGACGGCACGGGCCAGCTCAAGGCCGCCATCAGTGAATCCGCCACAGGCCAACGGGAACGCTGGTGCGCCTCAGCATTTGTGAATGCCACGGGCATCCGGGCAGATGAGATCCGCCAGATGGCAGAGGCTGATGCCCCCCCAAGGCTGCTCACCAGCCGTGGGGCCCACATCGTGCTGGAGCAGAACCTCTGCCCGGAAGGGCTTGGGCTTCTGGTGCCATCCACCGCGGATGGACGCGTGCTGTTCATGCTCCCCTTCCACGGCCGCACCCTTGTGGGGACAACGGATGAAGCCTGCACGAAGGAGAACGCCACATCCCCTTCTCCAGAGGAGGAGGCCTACCTGCTCAACTACGTGCGTGGTTGGTTTCCCCAGCTCCAGGATCCGAAGGTGAGCAGCCGATGGGCGGGGGGACGTCCGTTGCTGAAGCCAGCGGACCAGGGCATGGACAGCAGCCGTGTGGTGCGGGAGCACGAGGTGGAAACCCTGGCCTGCGGCCTGGTGAGCGTGATGGGGGGCAAATGGACCACCTGCCGGCCGATGGCTGAAGACACCCTGACCGCGGTGGAACGCCAGCTTTCAGCACCGCTGCCGAAGCCCCAACCCCTGCCGCTGCTTGGGGCAGCCGCCAAGCCTGAGCAGACCATCGTCGAACTGCAGCAGCAAGCGTTGGTCCTCGAGGGCCTGCTGCCCGACTCATCCGAACGAGCCCTACAGATCCTGCATCTGCAGCACAACTTCGGTCTGTGCGCCGAGGCGGTGGTAGCTCAGGCCCCGATGGAGGCACGCGAACCACTGAGCAATGTGATCCCGATCTGCCGCGCTGAGATCCAGCACGCCATCCACAAGGAGCACGCCCGCTGCGCCGATGATGTTCTGAGCCGCCGTTGCCGGCTTGCAATGGTCGATGCAGCCGAGGCGGAGCGGCTGAGCCCTCTGGTCAACAACGAACTCGAACAGATGTAAAAGCGAACTAGACGACCTAGGTTGTGATCATCAGTCGAGAAATCCTTGCACTGTCTTGTTGTTGAAGATCAGCAGATCTTGCTTGATCTGCTGGCAACCATCGTGGATGCTTTCTCCGAGATCGCGACCGTCTCGAAAGCCACAACGTGCGAGCAAGCGATCGCCATCAACAAAAACATGCCGGTGGATTTAGCCATCCTAGATCTACATCTTCCAGATGGTGACGGCAGCGATCTTGGCCTGCATCTTGTCCAAAGCAATCCCTCAATTCGACTCATTGTTCTGACAGGAGCACCAGAAGACTTCAAGATTTCGCATGAAATGCGCGAAGACCTTCGGTGTCGACGTGCTCAAACACGATGGCCTCTGGCAGATCGACGGGGACTGCCAACTCCTGCAGTTGGAGCGGGGCGTGCATCAGGCGGAGCGGCTGAAACTTGGCCAGGGTCTGCGACTGGAGGCTGCCTTCAGTCCTGAAACCGCCCTCCCTCAAGACCTCGCAAGGGTCTGGACCGTCGGCAGCTCCCGCATCCGCACGCCCGATCACTTCGCAACCTTGCTGGAACAACGGGTGATCGAGGCCTGGCTCACGTCTTCAGTACCGCTCCCTGGAGGCAGTGATTCCATCGTCAGCATCCCGTTGACGGACGCCCCTGAAACGATGCACCTGATGGTGCGTCGCAACCTGCACCAGCAACCCGCGATAGCGGAGCTGGTGGCCAGCTTGTTCGCTCAGCATCAGCAACAGCCGATTCGGCTCCAGTCGCCTTAAGCCTCCGCGTCCACCTCACCGATCAACCACCAGTTGAATCCATAGGGCGGAAGGTTCACAAACCACTCCGGCGAAGCAGAGGGGAATTCACAACCCCACATCACCTCACGGGTGCGCTCGCCAGCCCACTCCGAAAGATCCAGACTGAGCGAGGCTCCGGCTGCGGTGACATTGGCGGCCACGAGCACCGTCATCGCCTCGGTGCAGCGGAGATACACCAGCACTCCGGGGTGGGGGCTGTGCAGCAAGCGGAAGCTTCCATGCCGCAGTGCTGGCAGCAGCCGGCGGCAGGTGAGCATGCGCCGGTGCCAATTCAGCAGCGACCCCGGCAGCTGCTTCTGCACCTCCACATTCACCACGCGGTAGTCGTAACCGGGAGCGGTGATCGGGGGCAGCACCAACAGCGGATCAGGAGCGGTGGAGAAGCCACCGTTGCGGGCCGGCGTCCAGGCCATCGGCGTGCGGTTTGGATCACGGTCCCGCAGACCGGGCCAGTCGCCCATGCCCAGTTCATCGCCGTAATACAGGCAGGGCATCCCTGGAAGGCTGTAGAGGAGCCCATGCAGCAACCGGTTGGAGCGTGGATCGCCATTGAGAAGAGGAGCCAGGCGTCGGTTGATGCCCCAGTTCAACCAATGCCCCTGTCCCTGGGGCAGGCCCACCCGGATGGTCTGAATCACCTCATCGCTGATGAGATGGCCATCCCCCAACCAGAGTTCATCGTGATTGCGCAGGGGCAGGGCCCAGCGAGCACCAGATACCGCCTGCTCGGCTTGCATCAGACACTCCCCGAGCTGCTGGGTGCGGCCACTAGCAATGGCGGCAAACAGATGGGCGGTGAGCACGAAGTTGAACGCTCCATGCAGTTCGTCATCCGACAGGTATGGAGCGGCCTCCTCCACCGGCTGAATCGCCTCTCCCAGCAAGAGCACATCACGGCCATGGGCATCCACCCGCTCCCGCAATCGCTTGAGGAAGGCGTGGGTCTCCGGCAACCCCTCGCAGCGGGTGCCCTCTGACTCGAACAGGAACGGAACCGCATCCAAACGGAACCCGTCAACGCCGCGATCCAGCCAGAAGTCGACCACCTCCAGCATCGTGTCCTGCACCCAGGGATTCTCGTAATTGAGATCGGGTTGATGACGCAGAAAACGGTGCAGGTAGTACTGCTCGGCAACCGGATCCCACTCCCAGTTGGAAGCCTCGAAGTGCCGGAACAGAACCGGTGCCTCGGCGTAGCGCTTGGGGTCGTCGCTCCAGACGTACACATCCCGTTCAGGACTGCCCTTGGGAGCCCAGCGGGCCCGCTGGAACCAGGGATGCAGGTCACTGGTGTGGTTCAGCACCAGGTCCAAAATCACGCGCATGCCCTGGCTGTGGGCCGCCGTGAGGAACCGATGGAAGGAGGAGAGATCCCCAAGGTCTGGATGGATTCCGGTGAAATCGGTGATGTCGTAGCCCCCGTCCCGCAGGGGGGAGGGATAGATCGGAGTCAACCAGAGGGTGTTGACCCCCAGCCAGCGCAGATAGGGCAACCGCGCCGCAAGCCCCTTGAAATCACCGGTGCCATCGCCATTCCCATCGGAATAGCTGCGAACGATCAGCTGGTAGATGACCGTTCCTGACCACCACGGAAGCGCTGGGGTCATCCCCCGGTTGCAGATTCACCACTGCTAGACCCGACTGGCCTGATCGTCAGCCCTGTGGCCCTCACCCAAACGCAACTGAGCCGGATGAAGGAGCTCGTGGGGGCTGGGCTGACCCGTCCCCTGGCCTGGCGCCGAGAGCAATTGCAACGGCTCTCGGCCCTGGTGGAGGAGCACGAATCGGAGGTGCTCGAGGCCCTCGCCGCCGACCTCGGCAAACCACCCACCGAAGCCTTTTTTGAGCTGGTGGCCCTGCGACAGGAGCTCAAGCTCACTGGCCGGCAGCTGGAGCGGTGGATGCGACCGCGCCGCGTGGCTGTGCCTCTCTCACTGCGCCCCGGCCAGGCCAAGGTTGTGCCGGAACCACTCGGGTGCGTTCTGGTGATCGGACCTTGGAACTATCCCTTTCAACTGACGCTGCGGCCCTTGATCAGTGCCCTGGCTGCTGGCAACACGGCCGTGCTCAAGCCTTCAGAACACGCCAGTGCCATCGCAGATCTGATTGCACGGCTGATCCCTCAGCACTTCGAGCCTGATGTGGTGCAGGTGGTGCAGGGAGATGGTGCCGTCGCAGCCAACCTGGTGGCCATGCCCTTCGACCACATCTTTTTCACCGGTGGCGGCAGCATCGGCCGGAAGGTGCTGGAGGGGGCCGCTGCCCATCTCACGCCAGTGACCCTGGAACTGGGGGGCAAGAGCCCCGCCATCGTTCTTGAGGGGGCCGACCTCACGGTGGGGGCACGTCGCTTGATCTGGGGCAAGGGGATCAATGCCGGCCAGACCTGCATCGCTCCAGACCATCTGCTGGTGCAACCCGCCCTGCGTTCACCGCTGCTGAAGGCGATGGAGGAGGCCCGAACGGAGATGTATGGCGCCGATCCCCTCAACTCGAATCAGCTGGGGCAGATCATCAATGAACGCCAGTTCAATCGGCTGGAGCAGCTGCTGGAGACCGCCAGAGCGGATGGGCGCATCCTGATCGGAGGCGAAATCAGTCGGGAGCAGCGGCGCATCGCCCCCACCGTGATTCGTGTGGATGACCGCAATGATCCGCTGATGGCCGAGGAACTGTTCGGCCCTCTCCTGCCGGTGCTGGTGCTCGAGGACCTCACCACAGCCCTTCAGGAGATCCGCCAAGGCCCCAAACCGTTGGCGCTGTACCTGTTCGGCGGTGATGAGGCCCAGCAACAGCAGGTGCTCACCACCACCAGTTCAGGTGGTGTCTGCCTGAACGATGTTGTGATGCAAGCCGGAGTGCCTCAACTGCCCTTCGGCGGCGTCGGTGCCAGCGGGATGGGTAGCTACCACGGCCAAAGCGGCTTCGACACGTTCAGCCACCACAAGGCGGTGCTCAAGCGCCCCTTCCGCTTTGATTTCAAGCTGCGCTACCCGCCCTACCAGGTGGATCTCAACCTGCTGAAGCGGCTGGCGGGATAAGGCGCACTCATCACCTGCACATCCCTTCTGCAGCAGGTGCTCTGGGGGGCTGGCGCTTTACCCCAGGCACCGTATCTTGCGGGCATCTGCCGGAGACGAATGCGCCGTACCGCTCTTGCCGCCCTGCTGCTGACGGCCTGGTTCCCCCTGTCAGCCACGGCAGCCTCGGTGACGGTGCGGTCCGGCGAAACACTTTCAGATATCGCTAACCGCTACGGGGTGAGCGTTGGCACGTTGATGCGGATGAATGGGATCCGCAATCCAGACCTTGTTCAAGCCGGGAGCCGTCTGCAGGTGCCAGGCCCCACCGTGACTGCAGGCTCGGGCCGCCATCGCGTCAACAGCGGTGAAACCCTCAGCAGCATTGCCAACCAATACCAGGTCCGCAGTCGCGACCTGATGGCCCTCAACAACCTGCGCAACGCTAACCACGTTGAGGTCGGCCAGACCCTGCGACTTCCGAGCAATGCCGTGATGCCCCGTCCGGCCTTCAAGCCGGTGGCTGTGACCCCGATCCCGGGAGCCACGGAACACACTGTTGCCAAAGGGCAGACCCTCACGCAGATCGCCAAGGCCTACAAGCTACCGGTGGCCAGCCTGATCAGCATCAACCAGCCGATTGACCCCAACAAAGTGGAGGTGGGCACGCGTCTCTACCTGACCGATCCCTCCCTCCAGAAACCCATCGCCACCCAGATGCAGCCGGCAACAACGAAACCGGTTCAAGCCAAGGCCGAGCCCGTCCAAACCAAGGCCGTCCAAATCAAGCCAGTGCAAACGAAACCGGTTCAGGCCAAAAAACCGGTGGTCAAGGCCAAGCCGGTCGAGGCCGCCAAGCCCAAGCAGACCCTGGCCAAATCGGCTGACTGGCGCACCTATGGCCCGCTCCAGGTGGACTGGGGCAACTGGCAAGCCATGGGTGGCAGTCAAGTGGTGCCCACCCTCAATGCCCAGGGGCAGGCTCTTTATCTGGCTGTGAACTGTTCCGCCAAGAAGATCAATGCCACCGGTGCCGATGGGAGCTGGAAAACCTGGGAAGCACCGAAGAGCCGCTTCGAAAAAGACCTGGTGAAGGACCGTTGTCAGCTCAAGGCCTGATCTGAATCAGGCGGCATAGTCGAGCGGCCAGGGGGAATCCAGGAATCTCCGGCCGCTTTCGCGGAGATAAAGCCGCTGAGCACCGTCGTTGCTTTCCTGGATCAACTCCTCTTGCACGAGCCGACGGGCCAACCAGGTCCAGCGGTCATGGCGTCCAGGTTCATGCAGAGCCAGGTGCTCTCCAAGGCGACGCATCTCCGTCCCGTCCTGCTCGGCCAGATGGGCCAGGAGCGTTTCCACCTGAGCTGACCAGTCGCGTCGCTTGGGGGACTCCACGCAGCGATCGCAGCGACCACAGGGACCCACCAACTCGCCGACAGCCAGCAGCAACGCCTGTTCACGGCACATTTCACCTTCGGCGACGGCCTCCATGCGACGCAGCTGCTGCTGTGCCAGGTCCAGGCGACGACGGTCCTCCAGGGAATCGCTGCCCCGGGTCGAGGCCCGCATGGCCCAGCCCAGGCTGGTGCGATCACCCGGCGAAAACAGCACCTGGCAATGGGCCGGCTTGCCGTCTCTGCCGGCGCGGCCCGATTCCTGCAGATAGCCCTCAGGTGTGGCCGGCAGATCGAGATGAAGCACCAGGCCCACATCGCCACGGTCAACGCCCATGCCGAAGGCCACCGTCGCCACCAGGACGGGCCGCTCGTGCTCAAGAAACAGCTTCAGAGCCTGCTGGCGGGTCTCCGGATCCAGACCGGCGTGATACGGCGTTGCGGCAACCCCTTGGTCAGTCAGACGTTCCGCCCACTGCTCCACCGAACGACGGGTGCGGGCGTAGATCAGCGCAGCACCACGGGACGTCTCCAGTGCCTCCAACACCTGCGGCATGGGATCCCTGGGGCGCCGCTGCATCGTGTAGTGGAGGTTGTCCCGGCGGGCCGAACTCACCTGCACGAGCGGGCGACGCAGATCCAGCAGGCGAATGATGTCGGCTCGCACCCTTGGGGCAGCCGTCGCGCTGAGGGCCAGCATCGGCACTCCCGGGCAGAGCCTGCGGATCTGACCCAGGCGGCGGTAATCGGGGCGGAAGTCATGCCCCCAGGCACTGATGCAATGGGCTTCATCCACCGCCAGTGCCACCAGTCGGCCGTCCGTGGCATGACGTTCCAGCATCAGCCGGGTCTGCTCACCCTGAAGTCGTTCCGGCGCGATGTAGAGCAGACGCAGCGTGGCGTCCTGCAGCTGCTCCAGCGCCTGCTGTCGTCGAGCTGGCTCGAGTCCGGCATGCAGGCAAGCCGCAGCGATTCCCCGTCGCTGCAGGGCCATCACCTGGTCCTCCATCAGCGCCACCAACGGTGAGATCACCACCACCAGGCCCTCGCGCACCATGGCCGGCAGCTGATAGCAGAGCGATTTACCTCCGCCGGTGGGCAGCACCGCCAGCGCGTCCTTGCCAGCCAGCACAGCATCCACCACGGGCCGTTGCCCGGGGCGGAAGCCATCCCAGCCGAAGTGGGTCTGCAGTGCACGCTCGAGCGAAGCCAGAACACACCAGATGTGGAGGCTTCAGATTATCGAGCACAAGATCTGGAGTCAGGCCAGCGGTGGCGGATCCAATTGATCGGGGGACTCCTCCACCAGCTGGAGCCGCACCCGTTTGCCACCCGCGAGCTCTCCCAACGACACCCGCATGGTGGCGCCGCTGAGGGTCTGCAGAGCATTCAGCACATCGCGCAGGTAGGGCGTGCTGCTTCCGCTTTCAACCCAGAGCCGCTCCTGAAGCCCCCCCAAGCGCCGCCAGGAGGTGTGCAGCTTCAGCACCGCCGACTCAAGGGCCTGGGCCTGGCCCACTGCATCAGCCAGCAGGCCGAGGGCATCCAAGCGCTGGGCCTCCTGCATGGCGCGGTCCAGGTCCAGTTCCCCCTGCTGGAAAGCCCGCACGGCAACACCCGACTCGGTTGCCTTGGTGATCCAGCGTGCTGTGCTGGTGACGTCCTTGATCCGGTCGAGTTCAGGCTCATCGCGGAGCACCTTGCGCAGATCTTCCTGCTGCGGCTCAGGAAGCTTGGCCAGTTCCCGCACCAGAGGGGCCACCGCACGGGGTGGCAGCAGGTTCTCCTGGGTGCGCTGACGAATTTCCTCCGGCAGCAAAGGGCTGGTGGCCGCCGTGAATTCATCCGTGAGGCGGCGCACCTGCTTGCGGGTGATTTCCTGCCCCTCGTTGGCGGCTTCGGAAATCATCAGCTGCACTTCGGGAACCGCCTGAGCGGTTTCCATGAAGGCCCGCTTGGAGAACTGATTCACGCTGCTCTCTTCCAAGGTGCCGTCGCTGAGCATGCTGTCGGCGGATTCCGCCAGTTGAATCAAGCCGTAGGCGCGCGTCTTGCTGATTTCTTGCTCCCGCAGCCACTGCAGAAAACCTGCGCCCCGGCCTTCACCGCCGCGCTTTTCCTTGTCGCGCACAGCGCGGAGGATGCGACCGCGCCAGATTTCCGTCTGGAGGTCAAAGCGGTCGCAAACGGCCCAGGCCTGTTCCAGGCGGGCCAGAAATTCCATCGTGCTGATGTCGTCCTGCTCCGGATCCGGCAAATCCAGTTGCAGCAGCGACGGATCTGGATCAAGGGCGATGGAACTCGTCAAAGGGATACCGGCAACGAAGGGACGACATTCTGTGACGCAGCGGTCATCACCACCCGTCCCACGAGATACGCTCCGATTGCATCTCCTTATGCCCAGCGATGGCGATCACCCGCGGCGCCAAGGTGCGCATCAAGCGTCCTGAGTCCTACTGGTTCAACGAAGTTGGCACCGTTGCCTCCATCGACACCTCGGGAATCCGCTACCCCGTTGTCGTTCGCTTCGAAAAGGTCAACTACAGCGGCCTGCAGGGCGTTGACGGTGGCATCAACACCAATAATTTCGCCGAAGCGGAACTCGAGCCGGCCTGAGGCCGTTGCCTGAACTCCCTGAAGTCGAGACGGTCCGTCGGGGACTGGCAGACCGTCTTGTCGACTTCAAAATCGCGCAGGTTGAAGTCTGCAGGCCAAGGGCCATTGCCAGCCCTGGAGGTCCTGATGAGTTTGTAGCTGGCCTCTGCGGAATGACGGTGGGGCAGTGGCAGCGCAGAGGGAAATATCTGATGGCAGCCCTGGAGCCCGAAGGAGGTGTTTGGGGTGTGCATCTGCGCATGACCGGCCAATTCCAATGGCATGAGCAGCCCTCAGAACCGTGCAAACACACCCGTGTTCGCTTCTGGAACTCAAAAGAGCATGAGTTGCGCTTTGTGGATGTGCGCAGCTTCGGAGAAATGTGGTGGGTTCCTCCGGGCCAACCGATGGAAGAGGTGATCACAGGCTTAACGCGACTCGGGCCTGAACCCTTCAGCACCGACTTCTCCGCCAGTTATCTGAAGCAGAAACTCAAGGGCAGCAGCCGACCGATCAAAACAGCGCTGTTGGATCAAGCCCTGGTGGCTGGAGCGGGCAACATCTACGCGGATGAATCCCTCTTCGCATCAGGCATCGCCCCTTTCACGCCCGCAGGGCAGCTGGAGCTCAAACAACTGGAGAGGTTGCGGGATGCCCTGGTGAATGTTCTCACCATCAGCATTGGAGCCGGTGGCACCACCTTCAGTGATTTCCGCGATCTCGAGGGGGTAAATGGCAACTATGGAGGCCAGGCCTGGGTTTACCGACGTGGAGGAGAACCCTGCCGCAGCTGTGGAACGCCCATTCAAAGGGAGAAGCTGTCGGGCCGAAGCACCCACTGGTGCCCGACCTGTCAAAGCTGATTGGGCAGCGGAAGCGCAGAGAGAACCTCCCGATAGGGAGGACGAAGCACGCCGAATTCGGTGATGAAACCTGTCACCAGATGAGCCGGAGTGATGTCGAAGGCTGGGTTCCAGGCCTGGGCCCCAGGAGCCGCGATGCCCACTCCCTTTGCGTGGGTGATCTCCTCTGCATCGCGTTCCTCAATGGTGATCGCGTCCCCATCAACCGTCGCTCGATCAATGCTGCTGCCAGGTGCGCAGACATAAAAGGGAATGCCGTGGGCTCGGGCCACAAGCGCCAGGTTGTAAGTGCCGATCTTGTTGGCAACATCGCCATTGGCAGCAACACGATCACAGCCCACCATCACGGCATCCACTTCACCCCGGCGCATCAGCAATCCACTCGCTCCATCAACAATCACGGTGCAGGGAACCCCGAGACAAGCCAATTCCCAGGCAGAGAGAGCAGCCCCTTGCAAACGGGGACGCGTTTCATCCAGCCAGGCATGGGACAGCAGGCCACGGGCATGGGCGGCTGCAATCACTCCGAGGGCGGTACCAACGCCTCCTGTAGCGATCGCACCCGTGTGGCAATGGTGCAGGACACGGCAGCCCTGAGCCAACAGGGAAACGCCATGATCCACCAGCCGCTGGGTCAGGAGACGATCCTCCTGCTGAAGCGCAGCGGCCACACCGGCGAGCGCATCAACATCAACTGGAGCGGCGGACCCCAGGGCCGCCTGCATCCGATTGAGGGCCCAGGCGAGGTTGACGGCGGTTGGCCGTGATGCACGCAGACCTCGGATCGCAGTGGGGAGGTCATCTCCGGAGCGTGCCGCCAGAACAACCCCCCAGGCCGCCGCGATACCGATCGCGGGTGCACCACGCACAGCCATGGAGGAAATCGCCTCAGCAACCTCCTGCCATCGGTGCAATTGCATGAAGACCACAGCAGCGGGAAGGTGTCGCTGATCCAGCAACTCCAGGTGATCACCGCTCCAGCGGCAACTGGGGGGAAGCGTCAATGCACGTGGGCCGCTATGTCCTGTATAGAAGACGGAGGGATCAGCGGATTGTGACCGCAAACCAAACCCAGCGTGAACGATTAACTGAGGTGATGCGGGGCATCCACCAACGCGGATGGTGCGATGGCACCGGAGGGAACTTCAGCATGGTGCTGCAGCATCAGCCCCTGCAGTTGCTCATGGCACCCAGTGGTGTTGACAAGGGGCAGGTACCTGCCGATCAGCTGATTGTTGTGGATGGGCAAGGCAAGGTTTTAACGGGCAAAGGAAAAGCCAGTGCCGAAACAGCGCTGCATCTACGCATTGTTGAAGCAACCCAAGCTGGAGCTGTACTGCACACCCATTCCGTTCCCGGAACGGTGTTATCCCGCCATTACGAAAACACAGGAGGGATTGTCTTGGAGGGCTGGGAAATGCAGAAAGGCCTGATCGGAATCAACACCCACGCCAGCAGCATCACCATCCCCGTGATCAGCAACAGTCAGTCGATGGATGAGCTGGGCGAGGCAGTCGCACCCTTTCTAGAAACATCGCCCTACGGGTTTCTGTTGGCCGGGCACGGCCTTTACGCGTGGGGGGCTGACCTGGATGCAAGCAAACGACACCTGGAAATCCTGGAATTTCTATTGAAGGTGAGATTGACCCAAATGCAGATTGGAGATCAATGAAGAATCGACAACATCTTCTACTCGACATCGAAGGGACAACATGCCCAGTGAGCTTTGTCAGCGACGTTTTGTTCCCCTTCGCCAAGCAAGAACTGAGCCACTACATCAAACAACACTGGGACAAGAGCCCTGACAATGAGCAAATCCAAGCCGCCAAGAAGGAATGGCTGGATGACCGATCCACCGAAAGCATCCAGATCAAACAGCAGGTTACAAAAGGGGAAGCCGAGGAGATAGACGGATTAATTCAATACCTCAAACACCTGATTAGCATCGACAAAAAGTCAACAGCACTCAAAGATCTACAGGGAAAAATCTGGGAACACGGATACAAAAATGGAGAGCTCAAATCTCAACTGTTTCCAGAAACTTCTGAATGCCTGCGTGAATGGCGCGAGCAAGGATTAACGCTATCCGTCTATTCATCGGGCAGCATTCAAGCTCAAAAACTGCTTTACAGGCACAGCCCTGCGGGTGACCTTGAAAAATTCTTCAGCCACTGGTTTGACACCCACACCGGCCCTAAAAAATCCGCGGAGAGCTACAAAACCATCGCCGAGCAGCTCCACAGCTCGCCCAACAAGATTTGGTTTGTGAGTGACAACGGCGCCGAGTGCGACGCCGCTCGTTCGGCAGGAATGCACACACTCTTCAGCCTTCGCGACGGCAACCCTGACCGTGACCCACGAGATCACACGGTTGTTCAATCACTCCGCGAGGTAAGTGCTCACCTGGCAGCAGAAAAATAGCCCACAAAAAAGCCACCTCAAGGAGAGGTGGCTTCTTCGTGGGTGGTGATGGTGATTG
>NZ_UCNU01000013.1:0-1032 GCF_900474085.1 Synechococcus sp. UW86 | reverse complement strand
TGGAAGCCCTGGAGAAAGAGAAGGAAGCGGAAGATCGCAGCCACACCGAAGGAGGTGTAACCCCCTTGCAGGTCATAGCCCAATGCAGCACCTTGCTAGAAGCACAGGTTAAGTAAAGGTTTAGGAACGAAGTATGAGGCCGGAGTTCATCCACCCCACAAGCGAACCGTGATTAAAAAACCCACTACAGCAAATCCAAACCAGATCGGGATCATTCCACTGACGCCAAGATCGATCCGAAAGCTGCTGACTGCCGTCACCGGAGGACTATTGGTTGCCCACAGCGTCGTGCAAGTGGGCATTTATGGCTTTGGGGCGAAGAAACATTGGCTCGACAGCCTCAACATGGACCGGGAGCTCAACTTGCCCACCCTGTTCAGCAGCGCGCTGTTGCTGATGGCGGCCCTGTTGATGCAACGACTGGGGCAGAGCAGCGATCGCATCGCGACCAAAGACTGGCGTTTGCTCTCGAAGATTTTCATCTTTCTCGCACTCGACGAAGCCCTTCAGATCCACGAGATCCTGATCATTCCAGGGCTCAGGCACCAAGTGCACCCAGCTCTGGCATCCACCTGGGTGGTGCCCTACGCCGTGCTCGCCCTCATCCTGCTGTGGCGCTTTCGCCGCTTCCTCGGCTCAATCTCCCGAGCAACGGCATCACGGTTGCTGCGATCAGGGGCCGTCTACATCGGAGGTGCCATCGGCATGGAGATGATCGGCAGCTTCGCCGTTCGATCGAATCTGATCCGACTGCATAGCTCCTGGTATGGCGCCATTACAGGTCTGGAGGAAGCGTTGGAACTGCTTGGCATCGTTCTGCTCATCGATGCACTGTTGCGAGCGCTGCTCGATCAACGCAATAGCCTCGATCTCACCTTGCGTCTGGGGCCTGATTCAGACAGCAATTGAACCAAAAAAAAACCGCCCGGCTGGGCGGTTGAAGGAACAATCGGCTTTGCGATCAGAGGGCGTTGCCGCGGGGCAGAACCTCTTCAGGGAAGACGAAGTTTTCGTGCGGCTGGTCAGCCGGTG
>NZ_UCNU01000005.1:0-102315 GCF_900474085.1 Synechococcus sp. UW86 | reverse complement strand
GCTGCTCATGCTCTCCGCTGCTCCAGTGCTGTGGGTAGGCAACCCGGGCTTGAAGCTATGAGATTTGGTTGTTGAGTGCTCTCACTGGGTCGTCGGACTATGGGTATTCCCAACTGTGGACTATCGCAACCCCTACTGGCAGGGGGGGGGAGTGAATCTCCCTAATAACTCCCGGTGGATCCTCCCGGGCCATCCTTCATTTGACGCGGCTGCTCCTTCTGACTCACGGCAGCTGCAGTTGCGGCCGTGAGCTTCTAGTAGCCAAAGGTCAGTTCTGCTTGACCTCTTCGGCGTATTCCCGCTCGAGGTGATCAAAGCGGGCCAAGCACTCTTCTGCGTCAGCCCAGCGCCCAAAGCGGCTGAACCAACGGCTGCGTAGCCCTTCCCACCTCATGCCCCAATGCAGTGACTCTGCGTAGGTCCGGCCTGCTTTACCGCTGTATGTGAGCCGACTTCGCGTTGATCGTTCAGCCATTGGAGCCTCCTCCATGAAGGAGACCCGTGGTGTGGGTATCCATGCCTACCTTCTAGTGGGGTTGGCCTGTCAGCTGCGGTTGACCAGCCTCGATCCGCAGGTGCGTTGTCTACTTCTGGGCGTAGTCGATCAAAAGTTGCTTTTGGAAGTTGAGCTGACGCAGCTTTTCGATGTTCTGCTCATTCTCTTCTTTGCTCCAATGACGTGGATTGGCGATTCTGGCCTCAAGCTCCGATATTGCGTCGTTGAGATTTGTCGATGAGTCCTCGGTCCAGGGTTCACCTCCACAGTGGACCATTGGGTGATAGCCATGGCTGAGGTGAGTAAATATCCATTATTGATACTGATGCCATCTCGTTCGGCTGTTATCAGTATGTGGGTGTCGTGCTCGTGCAGACCTCCTCTAGGTCGGTGGTCAAACTGAGGCGACGGGATGAGGGAACAGTTGGGTTTGCGCAACCTGCCCTCATCGCACCACGGCTAAGCAGCCAAAGTTGCGATGCTGCTTAGCATGCAGCACGAAGGGCAGAGCATGACGAACAGCACTCCGAACCTCATCGCTTGGCTGGCTGAATACAGAAAGTATTTAATCCTCGTCGCCGATGGTGCCAACGATGAGGCTGCGCTTCTAAAGCAGGAAATTGAGGAGGGTCTCAATTGGGTTGAGCTGAGTTGGGCTGACCTTGAATTTGCAAATGATCCTAATCAGTAGACCAACTTCGACGAAAGAAGGTGTCACGTCGCCGTGATTCAGCGTGAAATTATTGCTAGCGACATTCGCAGCTGAATGCGTAGATTGATCAGAGCCTTGGTCTCCAACCGACGAACCCATTCTCGGGAAACATCCATTGCCTTGCCGATCTCGGCAAGGGTTTGTCCCTCAAAGAAGCGCATACGAATAACTTGGGCATCTTGCTTATTGAGTCGACCAAGCGCGGCTTGGACTACTTCCTCCGTCTCAGTCACCTCGGGCTCGTCACCAGGGGAAGCGATCCGATCCAGAAGGCTTATGCCGCCTTCTATTAGTGCTGCATCAAGTGAGCAGCAGCGGGTTCGCTGATCGTCTGCAAGGGTCTTCGTTACTTCCTCCACTGTTATGGCCAACTGATCAGAGATTTGTTGCAGCGTCGGCTGTTCCCCATGCTGCAAGGTCAGCCGCGAACTCACTTGTTTGATTTTTGAGAGCACCTCCCTCCGGTTTGAGGGAATTCGGATCGTTCTGCTCTGCTGGCTGATCGCTCGGTTGAGCCCCTGACGGATCCACCAGTAGGCGTAGGTCGAAAACTTATACCCCCTGGTTGCATCAAACTTTTCGGCGGCTCGGCTCAGACCAAGCGAACCCTCTTGGACCATGTCCTGTAACTCAAGGCCACTCCCCATCTTTTTCTTGCAGACGGAGACAACCAAGCGGAGATTGCCTGCCATCAATCGTTCCTTAGCCCGCTTCCCGCGCCGCTGAACTTGTGCGGGTGCGGCTTCAGGTCCGCCAACGTATTGGAGCCATGCCTGGATTTGACGGGAGCAGTAGATCTCCTCTTGGTCCGTCAGGAGAGGGACCCGTCCGATCTCCTGCAAATAGTCGCCGAAAGAGTCCATAAGTCGACCTTTGTTCCAATGATCGTTGCAGGTTTTTCTGCAAGGAGGTGAAAGCCCCCAGATTTCTCCGTAGATTTGCTTGCATCAAGCCCCCATCTGTGCGGTAGTCACAACTGGCTCAAAGGATTCCCCTTTAATTCAGCCGAATGACGTCGCCTACGTCAGGCTTGAAATTTCCCTAGGGGGGCAGCCTCAGACAGCTTTTACAGATTCAGCGCCATCGTCGGGTAACGCCCAAGGTTCTTCAGCTTCTTTTGCTCTGCGCTTCCGCCAAGCCCCATAGCTGTCCTCGTCTTGCTGTTCAAGGATCGGTTGATCGGCTGGATGAATGACCATGGCTGCACCCTATGAGATTTCTTAGGTCGTAGAAAAAAAATTCCAGCCCACCTCAGGAGCCCAGCCCATGTCCTTTTGCCACATGGGAGCCAAGAGCTTGTACTTCTTCTTTAGGTGTTGGCCTTGCTGGAAGAGTGCGTTGATACGCCATGATTCATCTCAGGAGAGTTCCGACAGAGGCAATTGAATCTCAACTTGTGTCTAAAACGACAGTCTCCAATGAAGACCCCGGCGATATCCCGCCCCTGAGGTTCGAGACTGGACACGAAGGGAGAGAGGCAGAACTCCTGAGTCGTTATGCATGGGAAAGGATCATGATTTTGCTCGAGCTCGGTCAAGAGCTCGATGCAAACTCAATCCTTGAGGAGTTCGACGAGCCGCCCCCCTTTGGGACGTGAGATGGAACGCCCAACTTGATCGACGTTTGAACGCTCTTCGCAGACTGGCCTGTAGACGTCTCTTCGGTAGGCCGCGATACCACTGAACAGACGTTCACGGAAGATTTTCTGGAAACTAAAACCTGTCCAAAAAGTCGCTGCAAACCCCGGCGTTAGCCCCCATATTTGGTCCCCAGGCAGCAGACGCGTATCACGTGTCACTGTCCAGGCAGTACCGGGAGAGCGACCTGGTAACTGGCAGAAATAGCTCCCTTGGCACGAGCGATTGCCAGAGGGAGCTTTCTGCGCTCTTCAGGTCTCTGAAAAGAGTTGGTGCATTCGCACTAAGGCTGTGTATAACAACGAACATCTTTGCAGCGGACACCGCATCGCTCGGGGAGAGCAGCGTTCTCCTCGCGGGTCCGTGGCCCCACGTCCTTGATTCGGTTAGAGGCTGTTAGTCAGCCCAACCGATAGAAGGGGCTGCCAGTATCAGAACCTTGGGCCGCCCAACGTGGTCGACGTTCAGCGGTCGTCCTCCTTAGATCTCGGATCGTTCTCCTTGTATCTCGGCAGGTCAGTGGGCTGAGCCAGGACGTAAACGACTGCCGCAGAGATCACCACGGTGACGATGACGAGCGCAGTGATGGCTGATGAATAGTCGGTCATCAGGCTTCAAGCTCAGCTTTTTTATCGTCTGTGCCTTTAATCTCTTCAGTTGTTGCTTCGGCTGATTTGGACTTGCTGTAAGAGCAGCCGCCAGCATTGGAGACGCTGGCGAAGGCGGCCAAGACCATGATCGCGATGACAACTGTACCGCCAAAAAAGGCCAGATTCGGGTGACGGTTCACTTGGGGCTGACCTTAGATTCAGCGGACCCTACTGGCTGAATCCAGAATTCGACGCTCAAGCCTCAGGGTGAACTAAGCCTTCGTCCGAGAAGCGAACAGCCCAAAGCTCTTCGCTGGTCACCGCACCGTTCTCATCAAGCAGTTCTGGATGTGTGGTTTTGAGACCTGTTCGGTCGCTCGACGCGTTGGCTGTAGAAGCCGACGATGGGCGCATCATCCGAAAAGCTTGCCAAAGCAAGCACGTGAAGATAGCTGCGTAGGCGAGTGGAAAAAGACCTGCGATCACTGCCTCTTCGATGCGATGTTAAGAAACGTTAACCACTGCTATCGCTGACTGAGGTTGCTAATCGCTACCAGCAGCCCTGCTTTACCTCCCCCGCGTATTCCCGCTCCAGGTAGTCAAGGCGGGCCAGGCACTCTTCCGCTTCCGCCCAGCGCCCATAGCGGCTGAACCATTTGCTGCGTAGCCCTTCCCACCTGATGCCCCAATGCAAAGACTCTGCATAAGTACGACTTCCTGCACCGCTGTAGGTGAGCCGACTTCGCATTGAACGTTCAGACATTGGAGCTCCCTCCATTGAGGAGACCCCTCATAAGAGCGTCCTTTCGCAAGTTCTAGTGGGATTGACCCGTCATCTGTGGGTAGCCAACTCCACTCCTTGCTTTGCGCCGACTAGGCTGGAACTTCATCTTCTGCTGACTGAGCAATTTAGGCCGCAAGGAAGCCCTGGAGCACTCAGTTGAACGATCGGATCGGATCCCTAGCGTTGATCAGAGATGGAGGACTTAGAGAGGCGATGACATGAGCCAAAAATCAAGGCTCGCCAGGCAGGTGACGCTTGACGAAGCGTGGTCGTCTTCAGAACACAGTGAAATTTGCTGTCTGATATATGCCACCCAAAACGGCTGGAAGCTCCCAATCCTTTTTGAAGAAATGGGTGTGCCTTATGACTGGGCACTGGTGAACTTTGAGAAGAGTGAACAGCGCAGTGAAGGTTTTCTTTCCATCAACCCAAATGGTCGGATTCCGGCACTGATTGATCGTGCGCGCGGAGTAACAGTCGCCGAGTCGGCAGCCATCTTGGAGTACAGCGCGGCTCGCTTCGTCAGCCCTTTGCTGCCCCCTGCCGATGAGGACCTGCAGCTGCACTTGCAGACGAAGCAATGGCTCCATTGGCAGGTCAGCGCCCTCGGCCCTTCGATGGGGCAGGCCATGTACTTTCAGCGAATCGCCAAGGTTCGCGGCCAAAACGATCCCTTCGCGATTGGTCGCTTCATTGCCGAAGCGGAGCGCTGTTTGCGCATGCTCGACGACCAGCTCGCGTCATCGAGCGGCCAGTTTGTGCTCGGTCAGCGTTGCACACTCGTGGATGTCGCCTGTTTCCCTTACTGCGCTAGTGCTTATTGGGCAAATGTCGATATCTCGGCGATGAGCCATCTGCTCGCCTGGATCGAGATGCTCCACCAGCGTCCGTCCTTTAGTACCGGTCTCACCGTGCCTTTCTCTCGGCCTGCTTTCTTTGGCCCTCCGTATGCAACACCGGAGGAAATCGAGGTAGAGATTGCGCGTAACGCCGGTCAGTTCGCTGTGATTTCTAAATCTCCCAGTTGAGCTGCCAGGCGTTAACGAGGCTTCCTTAGAAACACGCTGTCGGGGCGCCACTGGCAGATGCACTGCAGCTTCTCCCTCAGCCCCTCTATGTCAACCAAACGCTGTCCCGTGTGCTGCTGCACATGGACATGCTCGTGCAGGTAGCCGTCGTTGATAAGTCTGTAGAGCTGAGATCTGGACTTGTATCCGAGGCGTCGTGCAGCCTCACTACTTAGGCAAAACACTGGCAACCTGAAGGCTCTTCAGGCAGCACTCGGCATCCCATCGGTCAGCAAATTCCAAGCACAGCCCACTCGACACACAGACAACAAAGCGTTTGTCGCCAAGCTGATGCACCATCGGCGGCGGCCGAGAAATCATGCTGAATTCTTGGATCATCTCTCTTCTGCTTTTCCTGATGGTCCGTTAATTCCTTGTCCTTAAATGCATCAAGTGCCACAAATTGCAGACAACTGGCAGCCTCTGCGTCAATGCTTTCTTCGGGGATATTGGCCATTGCTGTTTTTGCAGGGGCGTTCCCCTCGCTTCAACTTCATCCACATGGCCTTCTCAAGTGCGGTGAGCTTGGGGGAGGCTTCATTCAGCACTTCCAGCGCGCGAGCCTTTGCATCACGGATATACCTGGTTGTCCTATCGAGTTCGTCGAATGCCAAAACCAGTAGCCAGGGGCATCACAAAGCTAAAAACCCTTGAGGTTCAAAATTGCATCAAGTGGCACATACTGATCAAAACTGGCGGAAGCTTGATGAGATGTGTTATCGAAAACTTATGGACACTGAATTACTCAAACAATCCTGGGAGAAGTTGCCTCAACGTGGCTACACGCTGAATAGCCCTGCCCCTGAAGTGGTGAACATCATCACGCCGACGGGTTATTCGACTCAGATTCGATTGAAACGACTGCCCAGTTATGCCCGCTACGTGCGGTGAATTTCCACCAGCTTTTGAGCTGACGGCTTGGAATGGTGTGGGGAAGAGTCCTTACGGTCCTCGATTCCCCGGTTAATAGGGAGGAGGCCAAGTGGTCCTCGACTCCCAAGTGCAGACCCCCTCGGGCTGCAGGTTCAAGATGCGCCTGCCACTTGAGCGGTCTACTTAAGCCCTCTGTTTTCTTCAGGCTGCCCCGCCGACTCACCAAACAAAGGCTTCAAGCCACACCAACGCCACAAGTGACGCTCCTGCAATCGCCATCGGTGCCCACTGGTCACGAAGAACGCGAGTCATCGCCACAAAGCAGCTGACCCAATAAATCGCAACCAAACCAGATAGCAATCAGCACTCGGCTCTGCAGCCCCTTCTATCGGTTGGGCTGACTTCCAACAGCCTTACCGAATCAAAGATGCGGGACTGCGGAACCGCGAGGAGAAACTTGTTCGCCCCGAGCGATGCGGTCCGCTCCCTAACGCTGCCGACGAGTTCTGCAATCAAGTGCAATGCACTGAATCTTTCCCGTTATTGGAAGACGGGGTTAAGCGCAGAAAGCCAGCCCCATCCACAGTTGCCGTGGGATGGGGGCTGGATTGTCTGCCAGCTAACGGGTCGCTCTCCCGTGCTGCCGCGGTATCTCACTCAGCCGTACGAGGAGATGTCGCAGGACCCATTGATAGGGAATCTCCAGTGGTGCTGCACACCATTTTTCGGAGAGCTTTGGGATCAAGGATTTCTTCCATGAAAGTCTTATAAGCCCGTAGCGAGAGCTACAGATAATCGGCGTATGAGGCCTTATTGGCCATTGACCCAACGCCAAAGGCGAGCGACAAGGCCATTATGATTCCGCTGAATCTCGCGCTCCTGCCAAGCCTCGCAATCAGCGAGATCAATCTCTTCAGGCAGAGGCGCCCAGCTCCCCATCCACACATTCACCTTCTGCGGCTTGCGGTTGCAGGGCAAAGATTCAAGCCAGTTGAAGTAGGCGCGATCCATCAGTTGTGGCGCAGTTAAGGTCAGGAGGGTTATGACCTCTGCAGAGACTTGCTCGCTGAGGTGGTGGGCTTGGCTCGGGTGATCTGCCTGTGAAGTGCGGGGCGGATCACCCTGTCCTGAACTTGTGAGCGTGACGCAGGAGACACGCGAAGAGAAAGATTGACGGTTGAATAAAAATGAGACCTCGGCAATGAGAGAGGGGGTCTCGGGTGATCTGCTTCGCTCGGCAGGTCACCTTGCCTGCAATTCGGTAGTAAGTGACGCGAAGTAGTCGTAGCCAAGAGGATTACAACTGAGCTGCACCGTTGGATCGCGCATGAGCTGGTGGTGCGGCGGAGTCACGGTCGCTCGGGGCTCCGCTTGTCTGGAAATGGTTTGAGGCCCCGTTCTCAGCCGAGGCCCCGATTGGGTAGTGGCTGGAGCACGAAACCAGCCACGGGAGGAGTTATGGAGATGGCTGAGCTCAAGAAACTGAATAAGGACAAGCGACAAGCCGTCCACCAACAACTGTCACAGTGCCAGTTGGGTAGAGATAGTGAATGTGTGAGGAAAACGCCTCACGGGGTGGAAACAAGGTCACACTCCTGAGAGACGTTTTGGAGCCCCTGCCTTCGGCGGGGGTTTCTTTTTGCCTCGCGTTATCCACAGACCAAGTGGCCCTAACTACCGCTTCAAGCCTCAAAACGCCTCGCAAGCACTACTACTAGTGCTTCAAGCCATAAAAAAACCCGCTGTGACGTGCACATCGGGCCAGGTGATGGGGGAACTGACAATATGGCCCAGCTCTTAGCCACTGCCTAGCCCCACATCTGGTGTCTTAAGAGTCGGTACAGAACTTCACCGCACTATGTCCGGAATGTGGATTTGTTGGCACTTCTCAGTCCAACAAGGCTAGTTTTGTCCAGTCCGGTCGGGTGATGGGGATCAACCGAAAGGATTAGCGACCTCGGAGACACCTCCGGGGTTTCTTTTTGGGAAATGGCCTCCAACCAAAGATCTGGCTAAGGGTTGAGTTCAACCATCCCGATCTAAATGACCTCTGGATATCCAGAAACAACGGAGCAGGATCCATCGGCGCCAATCCAGCCTGGGGATCACCGCGAACGACTCGCAAAGTTCGTTAGCGAATTGTGGGCACAACGCCGACACGTTGTTGAGACTCGTCGCCGCATCGAAAAGAGATTCGCGGATGAGAACGACTGGTTTGTCCGCAAAGACACTGAACTCGTGGACTGAACTCCTGTCTGGCTGTGGCAAAGCCCAGACCATTAGAGCTATGACCTCAATAGAGACACGTCCCCACGAGAGGGTGGTGGGCTTGGCTCAGGTGATCTGCTCTATAGAGCTGCAGCGGATCACCCTGTCTGCGATTCCGTAGTAATTAACGCGATTTAGCTGAAGTCAGTGCGGTTACGACGGAATTGCACCGCAACTGGCAGAGCTGGCGGTGCAGCGGAGCTTCAATCGCTCGGGGCTCCGCTTGCCTGGAATTGGATGATGGCACTGAGCTGGATCCAGCCAGAAAAGTGCTGTGTATCCATATGAACGACAGGGGGGGGTGACGGCCCTGTATAAAAGATCTGTAGCAACCGCTACACAACGTTCACCCCTTTTGAAGGGGCGCAGACACTCCAAGCCACGGAACGGGGACTTGGAATTTTCTGAGGAACTAACCATGACTGCTCTTCTCTACAGAGGTCACTCCTACGAGGCTCCAGCAGCCTCGCCCAAAGCTTGTATTGAGCTGACCTACCGCCGCGAGACTTACAACACCTGCCGCGAAGAAGTCGCTCACAATGCTCATCCAAGCCTGACCTACCGCGGTGTTTCCTACGCCAAGTGATCAAGGCTTAAGCAGGAGATCTCAAGCCCCTGCCCACGGCAGGGGTTTCTTTTTGCCTGCATCTAAGCACCGACTTCCCAGAAGGAGATGGGCTGGGCTCCGAAGCTGGCTAGCCCCAGTGGGGAAACCAGGCTGGGAGAAGCCCCGCACGAGCAAGGCCAAGTACGACTGCCAGTGTTGCCAGCTTCACTCCCGTCAGGATTCCTGCTGTCTTCCATGTGAACAGCGATTTCGTGAGGGTGATCACTGCGAATGCTCAGCCAAAGAACATCATGTGCCATTGACGAGCGGGGCTCGTAAGGCTGAATGGCTCCCTTGCTGACTGGTCGTCAACTGAAGACATGATCCCGAAGCTCATTTGGAGATAGCAAGCGAGCAGCTCTGCCTTCTCCAAGCTGAGAACCTCAAGGGAAACAGATGATGTTCTGTGTTGAACGAAGCGATGGGCCCGACATTTGGTTTCAGGAGCAGTGCTTCGAGACTGAGTTCAAGGCTTTCACCAACGCCCGGGCCAAATCGCTGAATACTTTCGGGCTCTATCGAGTCATGTACGAAAGTCCCGGCAACTCAGGTGAGGTGCTGAGGATTTCAAAAGGGAAAGCGATCCTGGCTGAGGATGACCGACTCGTTGGATAAGTGTTGGTGCCTAAACAACGGAAATTCCGTGGTTTGGGCTAGCGCATCAAAGGCATTGCTAGAGCAAGGGTCCAGGCAATAGCCATGTACAACGTCGTCAAGCAAGAAGCTCCCGACCGTTGGGTCAAGGAGCTCTACTTCCAAACGGAATTCAGGGCTTACCTGTGTGCCCGCACAAAGTCGAAGGCGCTGATGTGCACTTACATGGTGGTTGATGCGACCACTAATGAAGTGACCTCGATCGTTCGTCACGGCAGCCCCCTCATCGCATGAGTGATGCTTACAGCGCCATCTGCCTGATCAGGGATTACGACGTTTAGCGCCACACTGTTGTCGTGGAGGCTCTTCTACTGCTGTTGATGGGAATGACCTTCCTGCTTCTTAGGAGGATTGTTAGAAGGGCTTATGCACGCTCCTACAAGCTTCCGCCTCAACAGGTTGATCTCGATGAACTCCGAAGGAAAGCCGGGTCATAAGGTCTATGAGAAGGCGAGCGCCAATCACCAGGCATCGCGCAACAAGCCTCAGAAGCAGAAGCAGCAACAGCAGTAGTCAGCTGCAAAATCACGGGCGGAGAAAGAGCGACTCAAGCAAGGAGCAGTTTTGGAATAGTGGAGGGATAGGAGACTTTTCAGCGTCGGTAGTACTGGTTCGGGGGGCGCCGGTTGTGCACCCCGATGCCCAACATCGCGCTCAGTTCACGAGCAGCGGCAACAGCGGTACCGATGTTGTTCGATTCCATCCCGCGGGCCATGCACTCCTGCAGGTTGTGGATCAAAACCGTGGCCATTTGAGGGTTCTCTACGTTCGTTGCCTCAAGGTCCTTGTGGACCAGATCCATTGCTTTGCCTGCGATCCGCCGCGCCGTGCGCCTGCTGACCCCCTCAGATTCGGCCAACCTGGCCACAACGTGGCTCACGGAGTGCCCCTGCAGGATCCATCCAGCTGCGTTGCGGATGCGGATCTTGTTTTCGGTCTGGGTGGTCATGGCTACATCTGGGTGGCAACAGCTGGACGCAGATGAAAAAGCTCCAGGAGATACGGGGATTTTTCGCCTTTGTGCTGCACCCGCCGAACGGTTACCTGCAACCGATCTGCACGTTGGTGTTGGCTCTGGCCGTGATGAGTGTGGGCGCCACGACGGCAAGGGAGGCCGAGAACAGAGAAATGTGCGCTCGTTACATGGCTTTTATCGGTCGCGATCGAGATGATCCACAACGCCAGGCCGCGTTGAAAAAAATGGCTGACCGTCTCGAGGTGCCATCCATACGAGGCAACGACGTTTATGCGTTCTGTGCGACGTACAGGTGAGGTCATAGGAGCCCTGCAGCAATGAAGTGCTCCTCGACCAGGGACAGCTCTGCATCATCGAGGTCCTCGGCCATATCGGCGATGACACCGGCCATGATGGCTCTGGTGATACGAAACCATTCCTCCCTGCTGCAAAAGGCCACCACTGAGGGATCCGCAGAGTCTGAATTGAGTGGGTAGGGGCCGCGGACTCTTAGGCCTGCCTCTCGTGAACCGTCATCCGAACATTGCCTTCTTCGGTGGCACCGTGATCATCGCGCTCATGGTTATGGCTGCTTTCGCCAATGTGGCCAACGCGTGCCATCACAACGCCGAGACAGCCGAGCAAACCTCGACAGACGCCCCTCGTAAAGCTGACGGGAAGGCTGAAGTAGAAGCCTGAGCCACAAGAGGCACAAAAAAGCCGGGTGCAGCTATCCCCTCGCAACCCGGCTGTCGCATTCACCGTTTATGTAGCTGGTCTTAGTCCGTCCCGTTGGACCTCAGTTATGGCTCAACTGTTCAGCTCGATACATGAGCTAGCTGGCGCATTGACTTAGGGCACCGGCGGCACCGTGGTCTGGCTGATCAAAAACCGCGGCCGTCACGTTCCCGCATTTCCAGGCGGAGTTGCTGATAGCGAAGCAAGGCCCGCTCTTCATCCAGCTGAGGAAACAGCAAACGGGCCTCTTCCAGGCTTGGCGGCTCCAAGAGCCAGTCATCAGAGCGATCCGGGGCCACTTGCTCAGGCTTGCGTTTCCACAGCTGGTGTCCTGGTGCGACCCAGCCAAACCAGCGACGAAAACGGTCGAACAGCTCGAGGGGGTGCATCCGATCACCCTAAGGAGATCACGAATCCAAGCGCTGGCATACGTGCATGGTTAATCCCCCTGGGCGATGTGAAACAACAGACTCGTTCTGAGGCATCAGGCTCTGCGGTTGCCGTCGCCTTGGATCCTCCCCATTGCGCCAGGGGGTGAACATCAGGAAATTTCCGGCCACCAGACCTGCCGTCACGATCACTGCGGCAATCTGCTCGAGCTGTTCGATCTCCATCCCTGCATTGTCCCGCGTTCTCCCAGCAGGGGTGTCCCCTGCATCGTCGACGGCTTGGGATTCAGCTCGCTCTGCAGTTCCAGGCAAAGGGCAGCTCCCAGCATCACCGTGACTACGCCTAGTCCCTGGTTCAGCTTGAGTCGCCTTCTGGGCTTGCGGAAAATACAGCGGGTCATACCAGGCCCTTGCTTCTCAGCCTGGTTTAACGCTTGTTTTCAGTTCAAATTGAAGCGTTGGCCACGAGAACGCTGGGAAAACGCTGAGACAACGGCTCTCAATCCTCTTTTGGGTTTTCCAGGTCGCGGCGGATCAGGGCCAGCAGGTAGGAGGGGGATTTGTAGCGGGTGGGCAGGCAGCGGTTCAGCGTTTCCAGATGCCCCCAGCAGACGGTGCGTTCAATGTCTTGAACGGTTTTTCCCTGCTGGAGGAGACGCCGCAGCGCCTTGCAATACATCGGATAGCCCGCCTCTAATTCACCGATGGTGAGTTTCGCCTGAGGCATAGGACCACTGAAGCCAGTTCCAACCTATGCCCCCGCGGGCCAGGCTCAGCTGCCGAGCCAGGCGACGCAGTCGATTTCCACCCGTGCTCCCTTGGGGAGGGCTGCCACCTGAACGCAGGCGCGCGCTGGGCTGACCCCCTCGCCGAACACCTCGGCATAGATGCCATTCACGGTTGCGAAATCGCCCAGGTCCGCCAGGAACACCGTGGTGCGCACCACCTGAGCCGGGGTGGCGCCAGCTTCCTTCAGCACAGCACAGAGGTTTTTCAGCACCTGATGTGTTTCCGCCGCCACATCACCGTTCCCCACCATTTCGCCGGTGGCTGGATCCAGTGGAATCTGCCCGGAGCAATAGAGCCACTCGCCGGCCAGCACAGCCTGGTTGTAAGGCCCAACCGGTGCAGGTGCGTCTTGAGTGGTGATGGCCTTGGCGCTCATGGGCTGGTTCTCAACAGCAGTCATCACGATCATCGCCGTTGGTGATCCCCTGCTTCGCCATCGCTCATGCCGGCCGCCACTGGTCCTTGTGCTGACGCAGCACGGCCAACTCCGCGGCTGTATGGGCCTGCATGAACAGGTTGGTGCGGCGTTCCATGGCGATGCTGCTGGGCAGGCTGAGCTCTCCTTGGGCACGGAGCCTCCGCACCTCCCGGTAGCGCTCAGCCAGAACTGCGTCGCTGGGGCGTTGCTCAACGGCCCATTGCAGGTTGGCCTCGGTGTACTCGTGGGCACAACAAACCCTTGTGGCCTCGGGCAGTTCTGCCAGCTTCTGCAGGGCCTGATGCATCTGTTCAGCGCTGCCTTCAAACAGTCGGCCACAGCCCCCGCTGAACAGGGTGTCGCCGCAGAACAACAGGGGCCCGATCTCGCCGCCCTCCGGGTTCGGGATGAAAAAGGCGATGTGGGCCCGGGTGTGGGCCGCCACATCCAGCACCTCCACCTCATGGCCAAGAACAGTGATCAGGTCGCCATCCCGCACCGGCATCGTCTGAAATGGGATCCGCTCCCGGTCCTCAGCGGAGGCAATCACCGCAGCCTCGGGCCAGCGTTTCAGCAACTCCGGTGTGCCGCCGATGTGGTCGGCGTGGTGATGGGTCTGCAGCACGGCGGCCAGGCTCAAGTGCCGTTCGTCCAGCCACTCGCGCACCGGTGGCGCCACGGCGGGGTCGATCACCAGGGCCTCCGCACCCCTCACCCAGATCCAGATCACGTTGTCCTGGAGCACCGGCAAGGCATGAAGTGAGGAATGCATCGTTAAAGTCCTGCCTGGTTAACCGGTCAGCGCTGGACCCATGATCACCGTCGCGTTGGCCAAAGGAGCGCTGCTCAAAGACTCGGTGGCCCGCTTTGAGGCGGCTGGTCTTGATTTCTCCGCTGTTCTGGACAAGAACAACCGCCAGTTGATGGTGCCCACCCCCTGCGGGCGCGCCCGGGCCCTGCTGGTTCGCAACGGCGATGTGCCCACCTACGTGGCCTATGGCCAGGCTCAGCTGGGGGTGGTGGGTTATGACGTGCTCAAGGAGCATCAACTCCCCGTTGCTCAACTGGTGGACCTGGGCTTTGGCGGCTGCCGCATGGCGGTGGCGGTTCAGGAGAGCAGTGGTTACACCCGGGCCGCTGATCTGCCCGCCCATTGCCGCGTCGCCAGCAAATTCACCCACTGCGCCCGGGAATATTTCGATGCCCTCGACCTTCCCGTTGAGTTGGTTCACCTCAATGGCTCCGTGGAGCTGGGGCCCATCACCGGAATGTCGGAAGCGATTGTCGACCTGGTGGCCACCGGTCGCACCCTGCGGGAGAACGGCCTGATCGCCATCGAAGACCTGTTCCACTCCACAGCTCGACTGGTGGGGCACCCCCTGTCGGTTCGCCTCGATCACGGCCCCTTGGCCTCCATCGTTGATGCGATCCGCGCCGCAACACCCGTCGGGAGCTCCAGCTGATGGGAGCCGTCGCCGACTGGCGCCGGGTCCGTCGCCTGGGTCGTTATCTCGTGCGGGATCGCCGGCGGCTGCTGGTGGCTCTGCTGTTGCTGCTGCCTTTGGCCTTTGCCGGAGCACTGCAACCCGTTCTGCTCGGTCAGGCCGTCAGCGTCCTGCGCGGAGAGCCCAGTCTTCCCTTCCTTTCGTGGATGAGCCTCTCTGCCTCGATCCGCGTGATCATCGGGCTCTATTTCGTTTCCGTGCTGCTGCGGCTCGGCCTGCAGGGGGTGCAGCAATTCAGCATCCTGGCCGTTGGACAACGGCTCACCGCGCGCATCCGCGACGACCTGTTTGAGCATGCGTTGTCGCTGTCCCTGCGGTTTCACGACCGCATGCCGGTGGGCAAGTTGCTCACACGGCTCACCAGCGATGTGGATGCCCTGGCTGAGGTGTTTGGCAGTGGTGCCGTGGGGGTGCTCAATGATCTGGTGAGCCTGCTGGTGCTGGCCTCAACGATGTTGTTCATCGAGTGGAGGCTGGGGCTGCTGCTGTTGTTCACGCAGGTGCCCGTCACCCTGGCCGTGCTTTGGCTGCAGCGCCGTTACCGCAAGGCCAACTACCGCGTGCGTGAGGAGCTCTCCCAGCTCAATGCCGATTTCCAGGAGAACCTCCAGGGCCTCGAGGTGGTTCAGATGTATGGCCGTGAAACGGTCAACAGCGCCCGTTTCCTGCGCACCGGCATGCACTACCGCAGCGCTGTGAACGGAACGATCTTTTTCGACAGCAGCATTTCAGCCTTCCTGGAATGGGTGGCTCTGGCCGCCATTGCCCTGGTTCTGGCCCTTGGCGGCTTGATGGTGACCAATGGCGCCATGGGTCTAGGCACCCTCACCACCTTCATCCTTGCCTCCCAACGCCTGTTCGATCCGCTGCGTCAGCTGGCGGAGCGTTTCACCCAGATCCAGGGTGGGCTGACGGCGGTCGAACGCATCGGTGAGTTGATGGAGGAGCCCCTCGAGATCGCTGAGGCCAAAGGGGTTCTCCCCCACGAGAGTGGCGGTGGCGGTGAGGTGATCTTCGAGAACGTGAGCTTTGCCTACCGGCCGGACGATCCGATCCTCCGCAACCTCTCCTTCCGCATCGCCCCCGGAGAACATGTCGCCCTGGTGGGCCCCACGGGTTCGGGTAAAAGCACGATCATCCGCCTGCTCTGCCGCCTGTATGAACCCCAGCAGGGACGCATCCTTCTGGATGGACGGGACATCCGCACGATCCCGATGGCGGATCTCCGGCGTGAGCTGGGCGTCGTGCTTCAAGACACGTTCCTGTTCAGCGGCAATGTGGCCGACAACCTTCGGCTCAATGCGTCGGTGAGCGATCGAGAGCTGGCTCAGGTCTGCGCTGAGCTTGGTCTCAACGAGCTGCTGGCCAATCTTCCCAACGGTCTGGAGACGGAGCTGCGCGAGCGGGGCGGCAACCTCTCTTCAGGCGAGCGCCAACTGCTGGCGGTGGCCCGGGTGGCGATCCGCAAGCCAACGGTGTTGGTGATGGATGAAGCCACCGCCTTCATGGACCCTTCAACGGAGGCGACGCTGCAGGCTGATCTCGATCGCCTGCTGCAAAAGCGCACCGCCATCGTCATTGCCCACCGCCTGGCCACGGTGGAAGCCTCGGACCGCATCCTTGTGCTGCGCCGCGGTGAACTGATTGAACAGGGAACCCATCGCGAGCTCAGGGCCCGTGGCGGGCTCTACGCCCAGCTGGCTGATCTGCAGGAGCGGGGGTTGGCGCGTCTGTGATCGCTCCTCTGCCCATGCCTGCTGATCCTCTGTTGGAGCAGTACGGCCAGGGGGCGCGTCTCTGCCCCTGCGCCAATGATCAGATCACATTGGTGTTCAGCCAGGAGTACCCCTTCGATCTGGTGGAACTCGAGCAATTGCTGGAAGCGGTGGGCTGGAGCCGCCGGCCGATTCGCCGGGTGCGTAAGGCCCTCAGCCACAGCCTTCTCAAAGTGGGTCTCTGGCGGCACGATCCACGGGTGCCTCGTTTGGTGGGGTTTGCGCGCTGCACCGGTGACGGTGTTTTCGAAGCCACCGTCTGGGACGTGGCCGTGCATCCCCTGTACCAGGGCAATGGTCTGGGCAAGCAGATGATGGCTTACATCCTCGAGGCCCTTGATCAGATGGGAACCGAGCGGGTCAGCCTGTTCGCCGATCCGGGTGTCGTCAGCTTCTATCAGGGCCAGGGCTGGGATCTCGAGCCCCAGGGCCATCGCTGTGCCTTCTGGTACGCCAACTGATCGGATCCTTCAGCGCCGGTAGAGCCGCCACAGCTGCTCCGTTGATCGCCCCTGCCGCCACAGCCAGCGCAGTCGGGCATTGCGCCAGGCTTGCACCAGCACGCTTCGCTTCTGCCAGCGCTCTGCGCTGGTGAGCAGGGCACAGTTCAGTGAACGGAGGGGAGCGACCTGGCTCAGGCGTTCCACCAGGTCTAGGTCTTCCATCAGCGCCAGAGGCCGGTAGCCGCCCACGCGCTCATACAGCTGGCGCTGAATCAACAGGCCCTGATCGCCGTAAGGGCGTTGCAGCCAACGGCTGCGCAGGTTCACCATCCGTTCCAGCAGCCACAGCATTGGCCGCCCATGCGCCTCCACCTTGAAGTCGAAGCACCAGGCGCTCAGGTGCGCCTCCGGCCTGTTCAGAATCGCTCCCACCTTCTGGTGCCAGGTGTCCGGCAGGCGGCTGTCCGCGTGCAGCACCAGCACCCAGGCATGGGAGCTGTGGCCAACGCCCCAGCGCAGCTGTGGACCCCGTCCGGCGCTGGGGCTGTCGAGCACGGTGGCGCCGGCCAGCTGAGCCACCGCCCGGGTGTGATCCCTGCTGCCGCCATCCGAGACGATCACCTGCAACTCCCCCGGCCATCGCTGCAGATCCGCCAGCAGCAGCGGCAGCCTGCTGGCTTCCTCCAGGGTTGGAATCACAACGCTCAGCCCTGCCATGGCATCAGATCGCTCCAGTGATCCAGATCATTCCGTTGGGGCACGAGGGCCGATGAGAGCTGCTGCCTGCGCGCCGCTTCCAGCGTTGCCTCCAGCACGCTGGGGCCGCCCCAGGGAATGCCGATCAGTGGCCAGTGCTGCGGGCTGCGGATCAGGGATGCGCCGATCCCCAGCAGCCAGTAGCCCCCATCGGAGGCTGGCCCCAGCACCAGGTCATGCTGCTTCAACCGCTCAACGGCCTGCCTCAAGTCATCGGGATTGAGTTCGGGCAGATCCGTGCCGATCACGAGGCAGGGTCTGTTCTGGCGATGGCCGTGCATCAATTGCCGTCGCAATCGGGTGCCGAGTTGCCCCTTTCCCTGCAGCCGCACCTGCTTAAGCCCCAGCTGTTGCCCCCAGCGAGTGGCCGCACGGGTGCCGAGTCCGCTCACCGCCAGCACCGGCTCGATCTCCATGGCGGCGGCGAGGCCCCGCACCACCGCTGCGGTGTGCTGCGTGAGCCGCCGTTGGATCCTTGTGGCGCGTTCGCTGCTGTTGGCCAAGCCCAGCTCATGGATGAGATCGCGGCTCAAGCGGCGTTTGCATCGGCCCGGTGATGGCCAGCGGGCCATCACAACGATCTGCACCATCTCAGTTGTTGAGGGGCAGTTCCCGCGGGCGCACCTGCACGATCAGCTTTTTCCCATTGCGTTGAAGGGTGAGCTGCATCGGTTCCCCCACTTGGCCGCGGTCCACGGCGAGTTGCACTTCGGTGGGGGTTTGCACGGGGTTGTTCTCCACCTTGAGGATCAGATCGCACTGGCGGATGCCGGCAGCAGCGGCCGGTGTGCCTTTCACCACCTCCTTCACCAACACGCCATTCAGCTCGGGCACCGTGCAGGCGCTGTTGGTGGCGTTGATTTCCCGCGCCAGCTGCGGCGTGAGGTTCATCAGCTGCACGCCGATGAAGGGATGGGATGCCTGGCCGGTGCTGACGATCTGTTGCGCGATCCGCTTGGCCAGGTTGATCGGAACCGCAAAACTCAAGCCGCCACCTGGGGCCGTGCGGATCGCTGTGTTGATGCCGATCACCTGACCGGCGGCATTGATCAACGGGCCGCCGCTGTTGCCGGGGTTCACCGCTGCATCGGTCTGGATGTAGGGAACCCGCTGGCCGTCACCGATCGCATTGAGGCGGCCGACGGCGCTGATGATGCCGGCTGTCACGGTGTTGTTCAGGCCGAAGGGATTGCCGATGGCAATGGCCCATTCCCCCGGCTTGAGCTGGTCGGAGTTGCCCAGGGCCGCCACCGGCAGGTTGTCGGCCACCACTTTCACCACCGCCACGTCGGTGAGGGGGTCGGTCCCGAGAACCTTGCCCTTGAAATTGCGTCCGTCCGGCAGGGTTACCGTCACCTGATCGGCACCACGCACCACGTGCTCATTGGTGAAGATCAGGCCGCTGGCCCGGGTGATGAAGCCGGAGCCCTGGCCCTGCTGCCGCTGGCTGGAGGGACCCATCCCAAAAATCCCTCCGAAGGGGTTGGAGATCTCCTTCACCACATCGATGCGCACCACCGCCGGACCGACGCGATCCACCGCCTTCACGATCACGTTGTCCCCCGGTTGCAGAGGCGCGCTGCGGGGTTGATCGTGCACCACCGGTGGCGCCGTCATCGGTGGCTTGGGGGTCAGACCCAGCTGGTCTCTCACCAGGCTGCAACCGGAGAGTGCGCTCCCGGCCAGGGCGATGGCGAGCCAATGCTGGGCGTTGGGCATCACGACGAGTTGTGTGCTGATGCATTTAAGACGGCCTGAGCGGATCGGCATGCGTAGATTCAGCGCTCGGGCGATGGGTGGTTTTGGCGCAGACGGGCGAAGAGCTCTGGATCAAGGTGCGGGATGGGTTGCAGGCGAAGCTGAGCAAGCCCACCTTCGAGACCTTCATTCGCCCCACGGGTTGCAGCGGCTTTGCCAATGGAGAGCTGAAGCTTCTGGCCCCGAATCCTTTTGCCAGCGTTCGTCTGCGGGAGCAGCTGCTGCCCACGATCGCCGAGATGGCCAGCAGCATCAGCGGTCAGCCCGTTCAGGTGACGGTGCTGGCGGAAACCGCCTTGCCGCTGCCGGATGCCACCGATGAGGCCTCAGCCGCTGCAGATGCGGCGCCGCCTCCAGCGGCCCAGGAGTCGGCATCGGCTCCAGCGCGGAACGGCTCCCCACGCCGCTACCTGCCCGGGCTCAATCCCCGCTACGTGTTCGGCCGTTTTGTGGTCGGCCCCAACAGCCGGATGGCCCATGCGGCGGCTTTGGCTGTGGCCGAAGCACCGGGCCGGGAGTTCAACCCCCTGTTCATCTGCGGCGGTGTGGGCCTGGGCAAAACCCACCTGATGCAAGCCATTGGCCATTACCGGCTGGAAATCGACCCCGGGGCTCGGGTGGCCTATGTCTCCACCGAAACCTTCACCAATGACCTGATCCAGGCCATCCGCAAGGACGGCATGCAGGCCTTCCGCGATCGCTACCGCGCCGCCGATCTGATCCTGGTGGACGATATTCAATTCATCGAGGGCAAGGAGTACACCCAGGAGGAGTTCTTCCACACCTTCAATGCCCTGCATGAGGCAGGCCGTCAGGTGGTGATCGCTAGTGATCGTCCCCCCAGCCAGATTCCCCGGTTGCAGCAGCGCCTGATCTCCCGGTTCCAGATGGGCCTGATCGCAGACATTCAGTCGCCTGACCTGGAGACACGCATGGCGATTCTTCAGAAGAAAGCGGAGCAGGAGCGCATGTCGCTGCCCCGTGATCTGATCCAGTACATCGCCGGTCGCTTCACCTCGAACATCCGCGAGTTGGAAGGGGCCCTGACCCGGGCTGTGGCCTTCGCTTCCATCACGGGGCTGCCGATGACCGTGGAATCCGTGGCACCGATGCTCGACCCCACAGGGCAGGGGGTGGAGGTCACGCCGCAACAGGTGATCGACAAGGTGTCTGAGGTGTTTGATGTCACGGCCGAGGAGATGTGCAGCAGCACCCGTCGCCGCGCCGTGAGCCAGGCCCGTCAGGTGGGGATGTACCTCATGCGCCAGGGCACCGACCTCAGCCTGCCGAGGATCGGCGACAACTTCGGCGGAAAAGACCACACCACGGTGATGTATGCGATCGAGCAGGTGGAGAAGAAACTGGCCTCCGACCCCCAGCTCGCCGGTCAGGTGCAGAAGGTGAAGGATCTGCTGCAGATCGATTCCCGCAAGAAGCGCTGATCAGCGGCAGGCTTTCTTGTCACCTTTCCAGCCCGGCATGTCTTGAGCAGCGGCTGAGCACACCAGCTGGCGGGCTGCTGCGAGTGCCGGCTCCAGGCGCCTGGAGCTGAAGGGGGGCAGGGGCCGGCTGCGCAGCCAGGCACCCCAACGAAACTCGTGATACGGGATCAGGGGCTGAGGCTTGATCCACCCCTCCTGCTTCAGCTTCCACACGAGGCTCCTGTAGGGATCGTCGTCCAGTCCCAGCAGGCTCGTGGGCAGCTGCTCGGCCGGACGCGGGCCGTTGCCTCGTCCGTCGTAGAGGTAGAGCCAGCCCTGGTTGTGCAGATAGGCCAGCACAGCGTTTCGGTCGGCGGTTGGCAGCTCCTCCACCACGTAACCCCAGGTGGTGGCACCAGGATCAATGCCGATCAGGCCTCGCAGCCGGTGGTGCCGGTCCAGCATCCACATGGCGCCATCGGCAGATCGGATCAATGGGACCGGTTTGCCGCGCAGGTAGTCAAGACGCTGCTGACGGGTGTCCTGGGCGAAATCCTTCTCGCGCGACCAGATCTCCGCCAGTCCCACACACCACTGGGTCGGCTGCAGCTGCGCCGCTGACACCTCAATCAGATCGGTCCCCCGATCGGGGGCGGGGATCGGTTGGTAAGCGGGCAGCCGCAGGGGCACGACTCAGCGTTGGCGCCCCCGCACTATGACCCAATTAAAAAGGGTCGGGGATCCTGATCAAAGCGATCCCTCACCGGCAAGGGCTTGGCCTGCTCAGGGCCATCCAGCTGGGCGGTGGCTTCAAGGGCTTGACGCAGCAGTCGAGCAGCCGGGAGCGGCATATCCCTTGGTACCGAAATGCGATCGCGCAGATAGCGCAGCCCGGTGGCACTCCCCGCTGGAGGCGGGCAGGGTGTGTTGCGAACCAACCGGGTGAGGGCACAGCGCAGGGGCTGGTCAAAGGCTGCAGCACCCATGGGGTTCACCTCGCGCAGCCGTTGCTGGTGACGCAGCACCCGGCTCAGGGCGATGACGGCCTGATCGGCTTGATGGTCCACATCCCAGCAGGCTTCGTCCTCGCCGAGGCCATCGCCTCGGTCGATCCGTTCGGCCAGGCGCTTCGCTTCCGCTCCATCGTCGGGCCAGCAGCCGCCCATCTGGGGCGGCAGGTCATGGGCATGGGTGTGGAAGTCGCTTTGGGTGCCGCGGTAGGTCTCTAGTTGCTCCAGGGCACGGAACCAGCGGTCAATGGCTGGATGCTCAGCCCTCAGCCGGTATCCCTTGTAGTAAGCCAGCGAGGCATTCATCCGTTCCACGTAGGGAACGAAGATCAGATCCACGGTCTGCGGCTCCGGGCCCCGTAGCCACGGTCCTTCCTCCCGGTTCAGCTCCCGTTCGAAGCGCCGGGCGATGTCTTGAAACTGCTCTCGGGCCAGAACCTGTTGCCTCGGACTCAGCCGTGGTGAACACAGCCAGATGCACCAGGCCTGAAACAGCAGCCGTTCAAGACGGCGCAGCTCCAGAGCTTCCGCCGCTGTCATCGCCATGCCCAGGGGCCCGAACTGCTGTTCGAGGGCCAGCAGGATGTCGTCGCTTTCGGTGATCAGCCGCCCGTTGAGCTCCAGGGCCGGCAACATCCCTGAGGGCACTTTCTCCAGGAACCACGGCTCCTTCGGGCCGTAGCAGCGCATGGTGACTTTGCGGATCCGGTAGGGGATGCGCTTGAACTCCAGCCAGAGCCAGATTTTTTGGCAGTAGGGGCACCAGGCGTGGTGGTCGCGGTACAGCGTGACCATCACGTTGGATTCAGGCTGCCCGAACAGGCGCAACGTGGCCTGGGCACTAGTCGGCCCTTCAATCCGATTCGGTTCCGGCATCGCCAGGCTGGCCAGCTCCGACCAGCTCAGGGGTTCAGCTGATTCCGATGAAAGGGGCATGCAGGATCGGCTCAAGCGTTGCCCGTCCATAGGACTGCCAGTCGCCCAGTTCGTGCATCAGCGCCAGACAGTCCTGCTGGCGGCCCTGATCAGCCAACTGCTTCAGCCGCAGTTTCATGTCGTCGCTGGTGATCATCATCACGATCTCGCGGCGTTGCGATCGTTTGAGGCGGAGCTCAGGTTCAGGCGGCTGCCTGCGGCGCTTGGAAGAACGGTTCATGGTTTAAGGACGCGGTTGAAATCCGACCGACTCGTCTTGGGCCTTTATGGCCTCCTTCCCCGGACCATAACGCCATCTTTACGATGACGCCCGTCGTCTCGAGCACCCTTCTGTTATGGGCGCTGATCTGGATCTGGTTGTGCTCGGAGCAGGCTCCGGTGGTCTGGCCGCTGCGAAACGCGCGGCCCGTCATGGAGCCCGCGTTGCCATCGTGGAGGGTGATCGCGTCGGCGGCACCTGCGTGATCCGCGGCTGTGTTCCCAAGAAGCTTTTGGTGTACGGCGCCCAGGCCCGCCATCAATTGGCGGATGCCTCGGCCTACGGCCTTGAGATCGGTTCGGTGCGTTCGGATGTGCCTGATCTCCTGCGTCGGGTGCGCGCCGAGGTGGATCGGCTCAATGCCCTCCATCTCGGATTTCTGGAGAAGGCCGGCGTTCAGTTGATCTCCGGTTGGGGACGCTTCACGGCAGCAGATCGCATTGGCATTTCCGATCAACGCGGTGGGCCCGTGCGAGAGGAACTCTCGGCCCCGCGCTTTCTGGTGGCGGTTGGTGGCCGGCCGGCCCGGCCGGAGATCCCTGGGGTTGAACACACCTGGGTCAGCGACGACATGTTCCTTCTGGAGGATGTCCCCTCAGCCGTGGTCGTGGTGGGCGCAGGCTTCATTGCCTGCGAGTTTGCCTGCATCCTGCGGGGCCTTGGTGTTGCGGTCACCCAGGTGGTGCGTGGTCCGCGCTTGTTGCGCGGTTTTGATGCTGAGTTGGCCGATGCCGTGCTGGGTGGCATGCGTGAGCAGGGCATCGAGGTGCTGTTGGAGCAAACGGTGGTGGCCGTGGAGGGAGAGTTCGGGGCGCTGACGGCGCGGCTGGGCAATGGTGAGTCTTTGGCTTGCGGCGGTGTGTTGATGGCCACCGGGCGTCGCCCCTGGCTTGCGGATCTTGGGCTGGATGCTGCCGGCGTATCGACCGAGAACGGCCGCATCAGGGTCGATGCCAACTCTTGCACCTCGGTTCCCCACATCCATGCCGTCGGTGATGTCACCGATCGGGTCAACCTCACGCCTGTGGCCATTGATGAAGGTCGTGCCTTCGCCGACAGCGTCTTCGGGTCGCGTCAGCGGCAGGTGAACCACGACCTGGTGGCCAGTGCCGTGTTCAGCGATCCAGAGCTGGCGACCGTGGGCCTATCGGAAGAACAGGCCATCGAACGCCGTGGCGTGGATGGTGTTGTTGTGCATCGCGCCCGCTTCCGATCCATGGCGCGGGCCCTGCCCGCCTCCGGTCCCCGTTGTCTGCTCAAGTTGGTGGTGGAGAAGGCCACCGATCGGGTGTTGGGCTGCCACATGGTGGGCGAGCATGCCGCGGAGATCATTCAGATGGCGGCGATTGCCGTGGGGATGGGCGCCACCAAGGCCGATTTCGATCGCACCATGGCACTGCACCCCTCTGTTTCAGAGGAGTTTGTGACGATGTAGTGATCCGGCAATCCTTTCGACAGTATGAAAGGTGCAAGACAATGCATATATGGCGAACTAGACTACGTTTAGATCGATATATATGACGTGGAATCATTCATGCAGACTCGAGGTCATAAGGCTGATTTTGCTCATTTTTTGATTGAATCAGGGGAGCAGTTGCTCAGCCTTTTTTGGCCTGCAGCTGACGCTCGCAGGGCAGCATCTTTAGAGATTATTGCTCGCACGGCCTATACAGCTGAGGAAAGTGCTTGTCATTACCTTGAGACGATTGGCCTCGATCAGAGCGGTGCTATTCGTAAAACTCTGGAGCTGGCACGTCGGCAGGATAGTAATGAGCAGACGCATGAAGACATTTTTTCTCGTGATCTTGGTGGATTGTCTTTATGGGTAGATCGCTTTGTGGCAAGGCATGTAGCTGTCCTTGTTTATTGGGTATTTGCTTTTACTACCTTGTTGGATCACGAGTTGGCCTCTTTGCTTGGAGAAGCTGTTGAGGCCGAAGCTGTCAAAACTTACCGGCGCATGCTTCTGGAGCAGCCAGAAGCATGGTTGCAGCAGCCCGTAACTCCCATTGCAACAGCCTATTGGAGAAAAGAGGGAAATATGTGGGCTGCCCGTGATGAATGTGAGCCAAAAACTCTTCGAGATGTAATCGAATTAATTGCCAGAGATGAGTTGGACCACGTGGCTGCTAATAGCCAAAAGGCAATCGCTTTTTAGTCATTGATTTAAGTGGTTGGACTGTTCTGGTTGTCCCGCCAATAAAAAACTGCCTGGGTGAAAATCACAATCATCACGATTGGAATTACAGCGCAAAGCATCACAAGGCGAAATTCATCGGCCCAGGTGGCCATAGCCGTTCGGGGCAAAACATTGTCGACCAGATACAGAACATAGAGGCCGAGAAGTAGCCCTCCTTCCAAGCGGGATATTCGACCTTTCGTCCAAAAAATTGGCATACAGGCCAGGCTGGTGAGCAGCATTACCGGCAAGTCGTCCTGAATCAGTTCCGGGCTGACTTCAAGTCCGTTGCCAGCTGCCGCTATGGCTCCGCCGCCCAGCACCAGCATCAGGTTCAACAGGCAGCTGCCCACCACGTTGCCGATCGCCAGATCGGTGCGCCCGCGCAGGGCTGCCACCAGGGACGTGATCAATTCGGGCATCGACGTTCCGGCTGAAACGATTGTCAGACCGATCACTGCCTCACTAACCCCCAGAAGGGTTGCGGCGCTGACCGCGCCATTCACCAGAACCCTGGATCCGATCGAGAGAACGCTGATGCCGGCAATCAATCGCACCGAAGCTGGGATCAATCCACCTTTGTTTGCTTCGTCACTGATTTCGGGTTCAGCGCTGCCGCTGTCGTCCGGTTCTTCACGGGCGGTGCGGATCTCCCAGATGGTGTTGATCACCAGCCCCAACAGCAAGGCCAGGCCCGCTTGCCAGGTCACCCGTCCTGCGGAGGCCATGCCCCAGACCGCCGCCGAGATGGCAATCATCAGAGGCACATCTCGCCTCACCAGGCGGCTTTCAACCCGCAGCGGCAGCACAAGGGCGCTGCTGCCCAGCACCACCATCACGTTGAAGATGTTGCTGCCCACCACATTGCTCACTGCGAGGGCGTCAGCTCCCTGCAGCACCGAACTCAGACTCACGAACAGTTCCGGGGCGCTGGTGCCCAGCGACACCACCGTGAGGCCGATCACGAGCTGGGGAATGCCGAAGATCACCGCCATGGCGACGGACCCCTGAACGAACAGTTCCCCGCCACCGAACAGCAGTCCGATGCCCAGGAGCACTTGGATCGAGGCCTGCAGAAATTCAGGCATGGGGCGAGCTCAGCTGTACGGGGATTCTGCTTTGAAGCGAATCAACCTAAGGTCACTCACCTGGGTAATAGATAAGAAACCTTGTTGAACCGGATCAGCACCAGCAACCTCCGGGGTGACGCCTTTGGTGGCGTGACCGCCGCGGTGATTGCTCTGCCGATGGCCCTGGCATTCGGGGTCGCCGCAACGGGTGACCCTGCCCCTGGGCTTTGGGGCGCCGTGATCATCGGCTTGGTGGCGTCTCTCTTCGGCGGAACGCCCACCTTGATCTCTGAACCCACCGGTCCCATGACCGTGGTGTTCACGTCAGTGATCCTGAGCTTCACCGCCACAGCTCCGGACAAGGAAACGGCCATGGCCATGGCCTTCACCGTGGTCATCCTGGCGGGTCTGTTTCAGATCCTTTTTGGCGTCTTCCGTCTGGGTCGATACGTCACCCAGATGCCTTACACCGTGATCTCTGGCTTCATGTCGGGGATTGGAGCCATCCTGGTGATTCTCCAGCTGCCCGCTTTCCTGGGGCAGACCGCATCGGGCGGGGTGATGGGAACCCTGTCGAACCTGCCGGGTTTGATTGCCGGAATTCAGCCGATGGAGCTGGCGCTGGCGTTGATCACCGTTGCGATCCTCTGGTTCACCCCAGCCAGCCTGAAGCGTTTCTGCCCGCCGCAGCTGCTGGCGCTGGTGCTGGGAACGGTGCTGTCGATGACCCTGTTCCACGACGCCGGTCTCAAGACCATTCCTCCGTTCAATGCTGAGCTCCCCAGCCTGCATGTGCCCACCTTTTCGGGCGGACAGCTGCGTTTGATGTTCGTGGATGCCGCAGTGCTGGGCATGCTCGGCTGCATCGATGCGCTGCTCACCTCCGTTGTGGCTGACAGCCTCACCCGCACGGAGCACAACTCCAACAAGGAATTGGTGGGTCAGGGACTTGCCAACATCGCGTCGGGCGTCTTTGGCGGACTGCCTGGGGCGGGAGCCACGATGGGCACCGTCGTGAACATTCAGGCCGGCGGACGTTCAGCCCTGTCGGGCATTGTCCGTGCGCTGATTCTGATGGTGGTCGTTCTGGCTGCCGCGCCCCTTGCGTCCACGATTCCCCTCGCTGTGCTGGCGGGCATCGCCCTGAAGGTGGGCATCGACATCATCGATTGGGATTTCCTCCAACGGGCCCACCACCTCTCGGTGAAAGCTGCGGTGATCACCTACGGCGTGATTGCGCTCACGGTGCTGGTGGATCTCATCACTGCAGTGGGCATCGGAGTTTTCGTGGCCAACGTGCTCACCATTGATCGGATGAGCGCGTTGCAGTCCAGAAAAGTGAAAACGATCAGCACCGCCGATGACGATGTGGAGCTGACCGATGAAGAGCAGGTGTTGCTCGATCAGGCCTCCGGCAAGGTTCTGTTGTTCCAGCTCGCTGGGCCGATGATCTTCGGCGTGGCCAAGGCCATCTCGCGTGAGCACAACGCCATCGGCAATTGTCAGGCGGTGGTCTTCGACCTCTCCGAGGTGTCCCACCTGGGGGTCACCGCAGCGATCGCCCTCGAGAATGCCGTCAAGGAAGCGATTGAAGAGAGTCGTCAGGTGTTCCTGGTCGGTGCAACGGGCAGCACGGAGAAGCGCCTGCAGAAGCTGAAGCTGTTGGATCGGCTCCCCCAAAGCCACATCACTGGCGATCGCCTCGATGCCTTGCGCCTAGCCGTGAACGGTCTGCAGCTGAATGTCTGATCAGATCTCGATCATCGCCCCAGATGATTGGCACGTGCATCTCCGCGACGGGGAGATGCTCAACCAGGTTGTGGCCCATACCGCCCGCCGTTTTCAGCGGGCCATCGTGATGCCCAACCTGCGTCCCCCGGTGACCACGGTGGCTGCTGCACGGGCATACCGCGACCGTATCCATGCGGCGTGCCCCGTTGATCTGGAGTTCACGCCCCTGATGACGGCGTACCTCACGGATTCGATCGCTCCTGCCGAGTTGGAGACAGGATTTCGAGAGGGCGTTTTTGCTGCCGCCAAGCTTTATCCCGCCAACGCCACCACCAATTCCGCCGCAGGGGTGACGGATCTGCTGCAGATCGATCCCGTGCTGGAAACGATGGCCCGGATCGGCATGCCCTTGCTGATCCATGGTGAAGTCACGGACAGCGAGATCGATATCTTCGACCGAGAGGCGGTGTTCATCGAACGCCATCTGGCACCACTGCGGGACCGCCATCCCGAGCTGAAGGTTGTGTTCGAGCACATCACCACAGAGCAAGCGGTGCAATACGTCAGCTCAGCGGATCGTCATCTCGCCGCCACCATCACCCCCCACCATCTGCACATCAACCGCAACGCGATGTTTGCCGGCGGGTTGCGCAGTGATTTTTATTGCCTCCCCGTGGCCAAGCGGGAATGTCACCGTCAGGCCCTGCGCCGGGCGGCCACCAGCGGTGACCCACGCTTCTTTCTCGGCACCGACACGGCACCGCACGAACGGGCATCCAAGGAAAGTGCCTGCGGATGCGCCGGCATCTTCAATGCGCCCTTCGCCCTGGAGAGCTACGCCCAGGTTTTTGATGAGGAGGGCGCCCTGGAGCATCTCGAGGCCTTCACCAGCCTGAATGGGCCGGCCTTCTACAACCGTCCAGCCAACACGCGTCGCATCACGTTGCAACGCCGTGACCATCTCGTGCCGGAACTTGTGAATGGACTGGTTCCTTTCCATGCTGGAGAGATCCTGTCCTGGGCCGTTGCCGATGCACCTGATCAAGTTCAGCTCTGAAGACTGCGGCACCTGTCACCGCATGAGTCACTACGACGGCAAGGTGGCCGAGGAACTCGGCTGCAGCTTCATCTCCGTGATGCTGCAGGACACGGAGATGTATCGGAAATACCGGAAGATCCTGCTCAAGCAGTACCCCAACAAGGAGGGGATGGGTTGGCCCACCTACCTCCTGGTGAACGATCCCGATGGAGATTTTTCGATCGAGGGAGAACTGAAGGGCGGCATGCCCAAGGGAGATTTCCGCACCAAGCTGGCTGAGTTGTTGCCATCTTGAGCTCAGGTGGTGGGGGCAGGGGGACTTGAACCCCCACAGGCCTTACGGCCCAAGCGATTTTAAGTCGCGTGCGTCTACCGATTCCGCCATGCCCCCGCCCGGACATCTTAGATTTCCCCCAGATGTCCTCAGGCCTTGGACCTTTCGTCCCTGCTTTCTCAAGTCCCACAGGACACGTTGTTGGTTCTGTTGGCCTACACCGTTCTGGGCGGCCTGTATCTCGTTGTGGTTCCCCTCGCCCTGTACGCGTGGATGAACCAGCGTTGGCATCGCATGGGCAAGCTGGAGCGTCTGGGGATCTATGGCCTGGTCTTCCTCTTTTTCCCGGGGATGATTCTGTTTGCCCCCTTCCTCAATTTCCGGCTGAGCGGGCAAGGAGACGTCTGAATTGACGCGTGGCAAGGTTCTTCTGATCGGACTTGCAGTCCTCCTGCTGGGCGGGCTTGGGCAAGTCGGCTTTCAGGCTGCAGGCTTTGAGGGGTTTTCGGCAGGGATTGCTGCGGAGGCCCTGCTGGTTGTGATTGTGGTGGTGTGGACAAGCTCTTACCTGTTCCGTGTGGTCACCGGCCAGATGACCTACATGGACCAGCGGCGTCGCTACCGCGAGGTTTACGACAAACAGGAAGCTGAAGCGCTTCAAGCCCGTTTTGATGCTCTCCCCGAGGAGGAGCAACAGGCGCTGTTGCGCAAGATTGGAGCGGATGCCTCGGTTCCCGCGGACGGCGATGCCCCCGTCGACTCATAGGCTTTCGAAGTTTGTTCCTGGTCGGTTGACCGAGATGCCCAATCAGCAGTCCTCTTCCATCGCCAAGCGCTTTGAGCAGCTGAAGCAGGACGGTCGCCTCGCCTTGATGCCATTCCTGATGGCCGGCGATCCGGATCTCTCTGTCACCGCTGATGTGCTGCTCAGCCTGCAACGTGCAGGGGCTGACATGGTCGAACTGGGAATGCCTTACAGCGACCCCCTCGCTGATGGGCCGGTCATTCAGGCTGCTGCGTCCCGGGCCCTCGCCGCCGGAACCACGCCAAAGGGTGTTCTGGACATGCTGCGCTCGTTGAAAGGCCAGCTGCAGATTCCCGTGATCCTGTTCACGTATTCCAATCCACTGCTCAATGTGGGGATGGAGGCGTTTTGCCAGTCCGCAGCGGAGGCTGGTGCGGCGGGTTTGGTGGTCCCTGATCTACCCCTTGAGGAAGCGGAGCGGCTGTCGACAATCGCAGAGCGTCATGGCTTGGATTTGGTGCTCTTGGTTGCACCCACCACTCCCCAAGATCGGATGGGTCGGATTGCTACATGCAGCCGAGGTTTCACCTACTTGGTGAGTGTCACCGGTGTCACCGGTGAGCGAGCTCAGATGGAAAGCAGGGTTGAAGGTTTGGTGCAGCAACTCAAACAAACCTCACCGGTTCCTGTTGCAGTTGGTTTTGGGATCTCCGGTGCAGAGCAGGTGCGTCAGGTTCGGGGTTGGGGTGCCGATGGAGCGATTGTGGGCAGTGCACTTGTGAAACGGATGGCGGCAGCATCGCCTGGGGACATTGCTCAGGAAGCTGGTCGTTTTTGCGCTGAGTTGCGTGCCGCTGCCGATCAGCCCTAGGGGCTGCCATCCCGCTCAAGCCATCAAAAACCCCGGCATTGGCCGGGGTTGCACTGCTTTTTGATTTTGAATCACTCGTCGTCTTCGTCGGTGGCACCCACCGGTGTCAGACGAATCTGTTTGCGACCAAGTTTGATTTCAAATTCATCTCCAGGTTTCAGATCAAGCAGCGCTGTATAGGCCTTGCCGATGAGAAGATTGCCGTTGCCTTGCACAGTGGCCACATAGCTGAGTTTGCGGCCGCCTTTGCCCACGCCGCCAACTCCACCCACGCCAAGACTGACGCCTTTGGCCTCCAGCAGTGCTTCATAAAAAGCGGTGAAATTCAGACGTTCTCCACCATCTTTTTTCGTGGAGACATAGCCACAGGCACGAACAAGGTCAGACTTGCTGATGTCACCCAGGTCTTTGACTTTATTGAGAAGGTCGCCCCCAGTGAGCATCGCTTTCGAGAGATATCAACCTTCACAACATAGCCATGGTTCAAGCGGCTATGCCATCATTTTCTACTGAAAAGTTCGCAGTTATTTCATCCTTCGCTATGGCACGTTTCGTTTTGTGGGGCACTTACTGCGCGGATGCTCTTGAGAAGCGTGCTCCCTATCGGGATGAGCACCTTGCTCGTCTCCAAAGTCTGAAAGAGCAGGGAACGCTGGTCACGCTCGGACCCACCGAGGGAAGCACCCATGTTTTCGGGATCTTCGAGGCCGACGGCATCGACGTCGTCCGCAGGCTGGTTGAGGACGACATCTATTGGAAGCAGGGGATCTGGACGGCGCTCGAGGTTTATCCCTGGGTCCAGGCGTTCTGAGCCTGCATAAGCACCCATTCAGCCACGAGCTGATCTCCATCGCTCCCGAGAACATCGGCGTAACCACTCATCTGGCCTCGCCCTTCCCGGGCGATGGCTGCGATGGCGTTCACCGTTGCGATCTGCTCACGCTCGAGGGTCTTCAGCTTCAGGTTTTTCCCCCGGCGAATGATGTTGCCGCCGTTGATGTGGCATCCCGCGCAGTGCTGTTCGAACAACAGGGCGCCGGGGCTGGCGTCAGACCCGGCAGCCAGCGAAGCGCCGGCTGAACCAAGGCTCAGCAGCAGAACAAGAAACGCACCAATGCAGCAGCGCAGGAGGTGGCTCAGCACAGGGATGATGTGGCTTGGATCAGTCTGCTTGAGCAGGCGATGCCTCCTTCTGGAACCGCTGGATCAGTTCATCGGGAGAGCGGTAATCCTTCGGAAGCGAGGTGTGCAATCGGTTGAGGTAGTCCCAGCACACCGTCCGGCGAATGGCGTTGAGGTCGCGTCCATCGGCCACAAGGCGACGCAGGGCCTGGCAGTAGGTCGAGAATCCAGCCTCCAGATCTCCGATGGTGAGTGCCTTGGTTGCGGACGGCATGAAACAGAAGGTCAGGATCTTCTGACTTTTGCGTCGATCCCCTGATTGGTCTGTTGTCAGGATCACTGTTGAAGCTGTGCGGTGGTCTCCGTGGCGGAACAGGATCTGATCCGTTTCCTCAGCAAGATCTCCCAACTTCAGGCCCTTGCGGAGCGTGTGCGGAACGACTCCAGCAGCCGCGAACAGCTGGCGGCTTGTGCGGACCACAACCAGGTTGTTCAGTTGGCCCGATCCTGGGGGTTCGACATCGGTCGGCGCTGGGGTGAGCGTGACCATCGGCCGGGGGGAGAGGCCAACCTGTTGGCGACCCCATGCCCTCCACCGGGTGAGGAATCAACCCAGGTGGTGGCGTCTGCCGAAACATGGAGATTGCTGTTGATCGCCTCCAACGGCTTCAGCTCCCCCCGTGACGAATGGATGGATCAGTCCGATCACGAGTGGGTGCTTGTGCTGCGGGGGAGTGCCTGTGTTGCGCTGCAGAACCCCGATCGGATTGTGGATCTCAGTCCAGGAGATCATTTACTGCTTTCGCCCCATCAACGCCACCGGGTGGAGCGCACCGATCCCGATCCAGGAACCCTGTGGCTCGCCTTGCACTGGGATGCTGCTTAAGCCCGGCGAGGCACGCCACTTCCACGATGGGTCGTGCAGCCCCCAAAAGGCAATGAGCACGACAGCTGATTGCCGTCGGTGGCATCTCTGACGAGAGTAAGTGCATCGAGATCGGAGGAGCCCATGACGGCCGACACTCCACCTGAGCAAACCCCAGAAGCAGACTGACTTTCTGGCCCCTGCTCCAACAGTTTCCACCCATTCGTAAGCGATTCGTCTGGCGCGACAACGAAGAGCGTCAAGCCAGTCGACTCCCCTCTGCATCGTTCGTAGGTGCCCCGCAGGAGAGCCGCTTCACACCTGGACCCGATGGCCCCAGGGTGCCTTGAGCCAGACGCTTCGACCTTCCTGTCTCAGTTCCATTGCTGGAGGAGTTTTTCCAAGGCATCAGACACTGAAGTTGAGGTCGATTGACATGCGCAAACGAGCGAGTTAGGCCGTCTTTCCATCGGGAAGGGCGGCCTTCCTTTTGTTCGTGAAGCCTCAGTCCTGGAAATCAAGCTTGTTGGCTGATCCTCCGCGGCCCAGTCGTGTGCGGGAGGGAGTGGCGTTCGCACGCTTCACCAACCAGTAAGCCGCTGAAAGTGAGACGACAGCGATCCCGAGGCCCACCAGCAGCTGGGGTTTGTTTTCAGCACCGGAGGGCAGCACGATCACCTTTCGAGCCACCGCCGTTAGTGCGGTGACCAGAACCAGTTCGATCTGCACCACGTGGCGCCTTAGGTAACTGGTGATGTTTTGCAGCACCTCCAGCGCGATCAACACGGTGAGCAGATCGCCAAGGATCTTGATCAGGTCATCGCCCAACCATGTCGCCGCTGACCCAGTCAGCAATTTGGAGCCCAAGGAAACAATCAGCTGGATGATGGCGGCGCTGATCACCACGGCCGTGATCAGGGTGAGCAGTCGGGCGACCTCGCGCTCACCTGCATCAACGAAACCGAGAAAACTTCTCTTGGAACGCGTGGGTTCACTCACGGGCTTCAGTCGTTGAAGGGGTTGTAATAAGGGCGAGCCTTGGTATCGCTGGCTGGGTTGACCACCTTGGTGTCGCAGGTGACGGAGCCGTCCTCTGCCTTGATGCAATCGGCTTCAATCTTGCTGTCTTTGCCCGTGGCGCTACCCGGTCCCCGCAGCCACCCCTCGGTTTGCGCATGGGCCGAGGCGGCGGCGCCGCCGACATCATCAACAGAACGGAGGCGCTGAGGAGGTGATTTCGCGTCATCGGTGTGATGTCTGAGCCACCACTTTGCCCTTGTCGGCCGTTAATCGGTGCAGTCGTCTCGAATTTCCTGCAAAAGCAGATCAAGTTGCCCGAACGGATCGTCGTCGGCCGTTGCCACACCGGCAGGTTCGCTGGAAGGCTGGCCGTGCCATTCGGCTTCAACGCTGCAGAGCCGATCAGCCAGTCCAGCCAGTCCACGCATGTTGTGTTCGCGCTCCAGCACCTCAAGCAGGGCGGGCATTCGGGTCGACACAGCGCGCAGGTTTCGACGCAGGTCGGCCTGGGTGCGCCCTTGCTGCTTCAACCAGTCCTTCAGCAGCAGAGTGAGATCCGCTTCAAATTCAGGGGTCCAGCCAGACATTGATCAGCGATTCAGTGCGCCAGGGGAAACCAGCGGTCCAGTTTGCGGCGAGCTCGCATCCGGATGGCTGGAGTGAAGTGATTGCTCCACAGACCCACCATGGCCGTAAGTGCCACCAGATCATCACTGAAACCGGCCACCGGCAGCAGGTCTGGAATCAGGTCGGCGGGCATCAGTAGATAACTCAGGGCAGCGAGCATCGTCAGCCGCGCGGCTGAGGGGGTTCCGGGGTCAAGCATCAACTCCAGGGCTTCCAGGGCTGGGGCGGCAAGACCTCTGCCGGCCCGCTGCAACAGGCGCCGCAGCAGGTTTTCGTCGATCACCTCCCGTTCAAGCACGTCCGCTTCAAGGGTGGTTCGCGCAGCCTGGTCAGTCATGCGGAGGGAACCGGTTGGATCCACTCTCCCCAGTTCCTCCGCAAGACGCCAGCGGGGCGTGCCGATCTTCAGGGTGTGGATTCCACGAGTCCGCTTTGAATGCCCGTCTTGCGCAGTTTGCGCAGGGCCCGCTGCACCACCTGACGGCAATACTCCCGTGAACAGTTCATGTGGCGTGCCACCTCGGCAAGGGTGCGCCATTCGTTGGTGCCATCCAGCCCAAAGCGCAGGGTCACAACGGTGTGTTCTTTCGGGGTGAGATTGGCTTTGGCCAGCAAAGACCACACGGACGCGGTGCGTTCAGCGATCTCGGCCCTTTCCAGCGGCGGGAGCTCCTCGCTTGGCAGCACATCCACCAGCTCGGAAGGATCCGATTTCGATTTCACAACCCCCTGCAGGCTCACGGTGACGCTGCGCAGTTCACAGGCCAGCAGATCTTCCACCTCAGCGATGGGGATCTCCATGAACTCTGCGAGTTGCTCTCCGCTGGGGCTGAGGCCATTGCGCTGCATCAAGCGTGCCTTGGCAGCCCGCAATTTGGTGAGCTTTTCGTTCACATTCACGGGAATGCGAATCGTGCGGCTTTGGGTGGAGAGCGCTCGATTCAGCCCCTGCCGAATCCACCAGTAGGCATAGGTGGAGAAACGATGGCCGCGGGTGGGGTCGTATTTCTCGACGGCACGGGTGAGGCCAAGGGTGCCCTCTTGAATCAGATCGAGAAGATCCAGCCCCTTGCCCTGATAACGCTTGGCCAGATTGACGACAAGACGAAGGTTGGAGGTAATCATCTGATTCTTGGCCCGTTCGCCACGGCGAATCACGCCTTTTTCTTCATCGCTGTACTCACAGGCTGGGCCACTCCCGCCAGCCAGATGACAGCGTTCTGTGATGGCGACCATCGCCTGAACCTTCCTCCCCATCATGAGTTCCTGCTCTGGAGTGAGCAGTTGATGGCGACCAATTTCGCCGAGAAAAGCACTCAGAGAACTCGTCATCATGACGATACGGCTGAATTGAACCTAGAACCAAAGTGTTCTTTTCTGGCGGTCATAATAAAGACTCCCGAATTAATGCTTTGTGCGCTATTTCACTCTTTCTTCCTGTTACTGAAGTGAATCTTTCATTGTTAATTCAATTGGGTGGCTAAGGTCGCCGCACCTTCCGCCGCCACGCCCATGCCCCTGGCCGTCGCTCTCACGTCCGACATCGCCAAAAACGCCGGCGTTGCCTACGTTCACTACCTCAGCTTCATGCTCTGTTTTGGCGCTCTGGTGCTGGAGCGGAAGCTGATCAAAGCGGATCCGAATCGCCAGGAAGCCACGGCGATGGTGATCACCGACATCGTTTATGGCATCGCTGCCCTGGCTCTTCTTGTCAGTGGAATCCTGCGGGTGATCCACTTCGGCCAAGGGGCTGAGTTCTACACCCAGAACCCGCTGTTCTGGTGGAAGGTTGGTCTGTACCTCTCCGTGGGAGGCCTGTCGCTGTATCCCACGATCACCTACATCCTCTGGGCGATTCCCCTGCGCAAGGGTGAGCTGCCGAAGGTGAGCGAAGCCCTCGCCAAGCGTCTGGCCTGGATCATCAACATTGAACTGGTCGGCTTCGCCAGCATTCCGTTGATGGCGACCCTGATGGCCCGCGGTGTGGGTCTTCCCGCCGCCTGATGCAGCCCGAGCTCTGTCCTCCACAACAGCAGGTTCGAACCCTGCAGGTGGCTTTGGAACGCCAGCCTCCAGGCCAAAGGCCCGGCTATGCCTCCTCCATCGCCACCACCTCCCTGGGCCCTCCGGTGTTGAAGCACTGGTGCGTGTGGGTTCAGCCCGCCGCCGCCACGCCGGTCAACCGCTGGGACCAACGCTGGCTTGATCAGGTGTCATCGGCGCTGACAACCTGGGGTGCACTGGTTCCGCTCACGTTGGTGGACAATCCGGACCAGGCGAACGTGTTGATTCATCGGCAGCGTCCGGCCCGCCGGCAGGTGGCTGGGGTGTGGCGCGCCAGCAACGGACGCACACAGCTTCAGGTTGTGGACGTGCAGCGCCAGGGCCGCCGAAGGCTTGAACCCTTGGTGAAGGTGATGGTGTCACCAGGGCTGCGATCTGAAGCACTGCAGGCCACCGCTCTGCATGAACTGGGTCACGCCTTCGGCCTCTGGGGCCACAGTTCGGTTCCCACTGATGTTCTGGCGATCAGTCAGGGCGAGCGTCCGGTGTTGGTGCCATCGCAGCGGGATCGCCTCACGCTGGCTTGGGTCATGCAGCAGACCACCCGTTTCGGTTCAACGCTTCGGAAGCCCATCGAACCGGCCGAATCCGAATCACTTGAGTGACGTCACCATGCGGGCGCGGCATGCTGCCGGCAGTCGTGCTTGATCGATGCACCTGGTCCGTTCTCTGGCGCTGGCTGGTCTGCTGCTGAGTCTGGTGGGTTGTCGTTCCAACAACAGACTGCCCCAGCAGAACCCAGAGGTTCGAGCTCCGATTCGGATTCAGCTGGACGGCAGCAATCCAGCTGCCAGTGAAGGTGTGTTGGATCGTGCTGAGGGGCCGTTGCGTTTCACCGTTGGCCATGGTCGCCATGGCATTGCCTGTGAAGGCAGCACCTTTGAAGAGGGCATCACTCCGCTTGGAACCTTTCAGGTCAACGCCATCCTCAGCAACGATCGCTTCGAGATGGATCCCGCACTGGTGGAGCAATCCGGCAAATCAGAAGAGGAGCTGCGCGAGAGCCTCTTCACCAACATGAACTCCATCGACTTCAAAGGTGATGGGGAAACCGGGGAATACGGCGTCGGCTACATCAGCCTGGCTCCTGTGCCTGCCTCAGAGCAGCCCTTCCGTTTCAACACCTACGACGGCGTCTTCCGCTGGTACAGCTTCGCCATTCACGGCACCAATGACGAGTCCCGGATCGGCAAGGCGGTGACTGGCGGTTGCATCAACGCAGGAAAGCTCGCCATGGGGGTGTTGTTGGACACCGTGGAGCTTGGCGATGAAGTTGTGATCAGCAGCGACAGCCCCTGTCTGCCTTAGTGCCGGCGCGGGGCACCACGACGTGCGGCCAGCACTTCCTGCACCTGCCGCCAGCTCACGCCGTGATGGGCCAGGGCCACCTGCATGTGGAAGATGATGTCCGCCGCTTCGCCGGAGATCTCGGCGGCATTGTCGTCTTTGCAGGCCATCACGAATTCAGCACTCTCCTCGCCGATTTTCTTGAGGATGCTGTTGTCTCCCCCCGCCAGCAGCTTGTTGGTGTAGCTGCCCTCTTCCGGTTTCTCGCGTCGCCCTTCGATCACCCGGAACAGTTCGGTGCAAGCATCCGTTGGTGGCGCTAGGGCCTCGGCGCCACCTGTGGTTCGCGCGTCACTGTTTTCGTAGAAACAGCTGCGGGAGCCCGTGTGGCAGGCCACATCCCCAGCCTGCTCCACGGTCACCAGCAGCACGTCGGCATCGCAGTCGTAGCGGATCTCCCGCATCGTCTGAACGTGACCGCTGGTGGCCCCCTTGTGCCAAAGCTCCTGGCGTGAGCGGCTCCAGTAATGCACTTCACCGCTGCGCAGGGTGGCTTCGATGGCGTCCCGGTTCATCCAGGCCACCATCAGCACCGCCCCGTCCAGCCAGTCCTGGGCCACAGCTGGAATCAGCCCCGCTTCGTTAAAACGGAGTTGGTCAATGAAGGCGGGGCTGAGGGGCTGCATCAGGCCTCGGACATTCGGGCAACGCCTGAATCTTCCCGCAGCGTGCTCCATTCCGCGTTTTCACCCCTTGCTCGTTTCTCCGACCCCCTACAGCTGCAGCAAAGCTTTCAGCGGCTATCCCTGCTGTCACCGGCAGTGGCGCCACCAGGGCCATTGCCGCTTCGTGCATGGCTACAGCCGCAGTTTCAACCTCTGGTTCGCCGCAACGGAGCTGGATGCCTGCGGGTTTGTTGTTGATTTTTCCAGCCTTCGCCCCTTCGAAGAACGCCTGAGGCAGCAGTTTGACCACACCTTTCTGGTCAATGCCGACGATCCACTGCTGGCGGAATGGCAGCGGTTGCATGACCTCCAGGCCCTTGATCTCCGCGTGATGGAGAACGTGGGCATGGAGGCAACGGCGGCCTTGATCTGGACCTGGGCCAATGAGCTGCTGCGGGAGCGAGACGGCGGTCGCACCTGTTGCTTTGGCGTGGAGGCGCGGGAGAACAGCCGCAATGCCGCCACCTACAGCGCAGTTCCCGCCTGGTTTTCAGCGCAGGGCTAACGCGTCCGCTTCCAGCTCCACGCTGATCGCCTGCCCCTCGCTGTAACGACCCGCCAGGATCGCTTTGGCAATGGGTGTCTCCAGTTCCCGCTGCACAGCGCGTTTCAGCGGTCGTGCCCCGTAGACGGGGTCATATCCGGCATTGGCGAGCCAGTCGGCGGCCCCATCGCTCAGGCTGAGCTCCAGCTTGCGCTCAGCCAGCCGCTGGCGCAGACGTTCCACCTGAAGGGTGACGATCTGGCGCAGTTCCTCCCGCCTGAGGCTGTGGAAGATGATCTGATCATCGAGGCGATTGAGGAATTCCGGCCGGAAATGGGCCCGCAGAGCCTCATTCACCCGGCTTTCCATCGCTTCATGTTGCTCGGGATCGCCGGCCAGCTCCAGGATCGACTGGCTGCCGATGTTGCTGGTGAGAATCAGCACGGTGTTGGTGAAGTCCACGGTGCGGCCCTGCCCGTCGGTGACACGGCCATCATCGAGGATCTGCAGCATCACGTTGAACACATCCGGGTGGGCTTTCTCCACCTCGTCGAACAGGATCACGGCGTAAGGCCGACGACGCACCGCTTCGGTTAGCTGGCCACCTGCCTCATAGCCCACGTAGCCGGGAGGTGCCCCGATCAAACGGCTCACGGTGTGCTTCTCCATGTACTCCGACATGTCGATGCGAACCATGGCGTCATCGCTGTCGAACAGCCGGTTGGCGAGGGCTTTGGAGAGTTCCGTCTTGCCCACACCCGTGGGGCCGAGGAACAGGAAGCTGGCGATGGGGCGGTTCGGATCGCTCAGCCCCGCCCTGGACCGTTGAATCGCATCGGCGACGGCGGTGACGGCTTGGTGCTGGCCGATCACCCGCTGATGCAGATCATCTTCGAGTTGCAGCAGCTTCTCCATTTCGCTCTGCACCAGCCGCGCCACAGGGATTCCGGTCCACTTGGCGATCACCTCGGCGATGTCGTCTTCACTCACCTCCTCCCGCAGCAAGCCTTTCTCGTCAGGCTCCTCTGAGGCGATCTGGGCTTCCTGTTCGAGCAACTGCTTCTGCAGCGAGGCCAGGGTGCCGTATTCCAGTTCCGCTGCTTTGTTCAGGTCGTAGCTGCGTTTGGCCTGTTCCACCTGCAGCTGCACCCGTTCGATCTCCTCCTTGAGCGACGACAGCTCATCGATCGCGCCTTTCTCCTGCTGCCACTGGGCATTCAGGGAACTTTGCTGTTCGCCCAGTTCCGCCAGTTCTCGTTCAATCCGTTGCAAGCGTTCCTGGCTGGCGCTGTCGGATTCACGGCCGAGGGAGAGCTTCTCCATCTCCAGCTGCAGGATCTTGCGATCGATTTCATCGATCTCCTCCGGTTTGGAGGTGATCTCCATCTTGAGGCGGGCGGCCGACTCATCCACCAGATCGATGGCCTTGTCGGGCAGGAAGCGGTCGGCGATGTAGCGGCTGCTCAACACAGCAGCAGCCACCAGGGCACTGTCGGCGATACGGACGCCATGGTGCACCTCATAGCGCTCCTTCAGACCACGCAGGATGGAGATGGTGTCTTCCACGCTGGGTTGATCCACCAGCACCTGCTGGAAGCGACGCTCCAAGGCGGGGTCCTTTTCGATGTGCTGGCGGTGCTCGTCGAGGGTGGTGGCGCCAATGCAGCGCAGTTCCCCCCGGGCCAGCATCGGTTTGAGCAGATTGCTGGCATCCATGGCTCCACCGGTGGCGCCAGCGCCCACCACCGTGTGGATTTCATCGATGAACAGCACGATCTGGCCTTCTGAAGCGGTGACCTCCTTGAGCACAGCTTTGAGCCGTTCCTCGAACTCACCGCGGTATTTCGCACCGGCGATCAGGGCTCCCATGTCGAGGGCGATGAGCTGACGGTTCTGCAAGGCCTGGGGCACATCGCCATTCACGATGCGCTGCGCCAATCCCTCAACAATGGCGGTCTTGCCGACCCCGGGTTCGCCGATCAGCACGGGGTTGTTTTTGGTCCGCCGGCTGAGGATCTGGATGGTGCGCCGGATCTCCTCGTCGCGGCCGATCACCGGGTCCAGCTTTCCGTCACGGGCGGCGGCCGTCAGGTCCCGTCCGTACTTCTCAAGCGATTCATAGGTCCCTTCCGGGTTTTGATCGGTCACCGTCTGGTTGCCTCGCACGGCTGTAATGGCTTCTTTGAGTTTGCTGGTGTCAACGCCCGCTTGGCTGAGCAGTTGCCTGCCGCAGCGTTCATCGTCGGCCAGGGCCAGCAACAGATGTTCGATGGCGATGTAGCTGTCACTGAATCCATCGCGGGCTGTTTCGGCGCGATCCAGGCAGCTGTTGAGGGAGCGCCCAAGAAACACCGATTCCGGTGGAGAGCCAAGACTGGGCTGCTGCCTGAGATGGCTGTCGACGGCCGTCTGGAACGTGCCAACGTCGACCCCTGCTTTGCTGAGAATGCGTCCAGCCAGACCGTTCTGCTGCAACAGCGCAAGCAGCAGATGCTCCGTTTCAAGTTGCTGATGCCTGGCGCTCTGCGCCAGTTGCTGGGCGGCGACGATGGCGGCCCAGGCTTGTTCGGTGAACTGTTCCGCCGTGGGTTGCATCTCGGATGCGTTTCAACTGGGTTCACCGTATGGGGCTTGTTCCGTTTTCAGTGGGGGCAAACCGAAGCCTTTGGATCGGTCCCCACGCCAGGTAGCGGCAAACCGGGGTGTCTTTTTAGAGTTTGCCGAACCCTTGGATGCCAATGCCCGATCAGCCGCTGGTGGACTCCCTCGTGCAGCAGGGCCTGGCGCTCGCAGCAACGGCTGGCGGTGAGCTGGAACGCAGCTGTTGGATGGTGGTGCATGAGCACCACCACGGTGTGAAACCCACGGAGTACGACATCCGGGAAATCGACGAGGATCTCTATCTGGCTGTGTTGCAGGCGGCCAAGCAGGCCCAGTCCGCCGCTTGATCAGCCGTTGAGCAGCTCCCGTAGGAGCGCGCGGTGAGCGTTTTCGGCTTCGATGCTCTCCCGCATCTCTTTGGGCAGGCGGGCCTCAAGGATGTCCTGTTTTTTCATCTCCGTGGCATAGCGGCTGCTGAACGCGCTGAAGCGATCGAGATACGACCTTGCGGCCTCTGGGGTGAAGGCAATCACCTCCAGGGCGTGTTTGAAGTGGAGGTAAGACACGGTCCACTCCACCAGCTCGTCAAAACTCTGCAGGCCAAGCGGGTTCTCAGGAAGTGTCATCGCTGCATCGCCCATGGGCTTCAACCAAAACCCTTGGCCTTGGCCTGGGCCGTCAGGTCTTTCAACCGGCCGTTGAGCAGAACATCGCGTTCACGGTCTGCCCCCACATGGGGTGCGATCTCCACCCCAGCGCTCCGCATGGCCTGCAGCGCTGCCGCTTCCTCGGCTGAGCCCGTGTCACTGCCGAGGTAGCGCTCCACGGCCGCAGCCCCTGGGGCATCCGCAGCGAAATATACCGTTCCCGGACCTCGCCGCTCGATGGTTTGCTGCCGCTGTCGGCGGCGCTGCTGCACGCTCGCCCAGAGCCTGCCTTGATTGGCGGTCATGAAGGCGTTCAGATCCGCGGCGTCGGTGTCTTCCGCCAGGGCCATGCTGGTGCCGTCGATGAAATCACTGAGCAGGGTGACAACGGCCATTAGGTCTTTGGTGGTTGTGGGGCTGTTGATTGGGAGGGTGGTGATTGCGAGGGATTTGATTGGGAGGAATTGGATTGAAACGAGCGCTGGATCCGGCTGGTTTCGAACCAACAGGTGATGGCTGATTCGCGGGCGTCGTCGCAGAGATCCCGCTGGATCACATTGAAGCCGTGGCGGCGTGCCAGGGCCAACAGTTGATCGTCATCACGGCATTGGGCCGCATCACGCCGCAAGCCCTGGTGGTGCTCCACAGCCCGCAAAAAATCGCGAAGAGCTTCACGACTCATCGCCTGGACCAGCCCAATTCGGCCCGTTGTTCCACGTAGGTGGCCACCGCCATGATCTCCTCTTCACTCAGTTTGTCGGCATAGCTGGGCATGGCATTCAGCCCATCCTCGATCTCATGCTCCAGGGCCTCCAGCGGGGAGCTGGAGTAGGCCTCCACATGGTCGTTCAAGTCGCTGATCTTCAGCGTTCGGTTGGCGCGGATCACATTGCCGCCACCCATGTGACAGGCCGCACAGTTGCTGTTGAAAATCTGCTCACCTCGCTCCAAGGCGGAGCTTTCGATCGTGTCGATCGCTATCGCCGGAGCAGACAGCAGACCTGTTGCGCCAACGATCAACAGCAACGTCAGGATCAGGCCTGATAAGCGTGCCATCGCAACCCCCCTCAATGCCCCAAGCTATCCATCGTTGCCGGCAAAAAAAAGAACCCCGGGCTGTGGTTGATACACAGCCCGAGGCTTTCAGTTCAGGTTGAGATGTTCGGAGATTTCCTCAGAAATCCAGGAATCACTCAACGATAACCTTGCCGACCATGCCAGCACCGCGGTGGGGCTCGCAGTAGAAGTCGTAGGTGCCAGCGGTGGCGAAGGTTTCCTCCCAGGATTCGCCGGGGTTGAAGGCGAGGTCAGAGTGGCTGTACTCGTCGTGGCCTTCGAAAACAGCGTTGTGAGGAGCCAGTTTGTTGTTGACGAACTTGACGGTGTCGCCGGCCTTGATGTTCACGGTGGCGGGCTCGAAGGCGAGCATGCCGCCGTCGGTGCCGAGCTTCACTTCAACAGTGGCGGCTTGAGCGCTGCCGACGTTGAGGCCGATCAGCATCAGGAAGGCGCAGCAGGCGGCTGCAATGGTGCGGATGACGGAGCGCATGAAAGTGCTAGGTCGATGCATTGACCTTACGCGCGGGTCTGGGGGTTCCGCGGTTGGGTAGGCCGGAATCGCTAAGAACTGTTGCCAAGTCAGGGGCATGGCTGCTGCCACCGAAACGTTCCGGCTGCGTCACCGGGTCATGAATGAAGTGGCGCTGGCGAATGCTGAACCGGTCCCAGGCATTCACTTCGATCGGCAGAACGCGGATCAGGGTCTCTATCAGCCATGGCCAGAGCGGAATGCCGGGCGTTCGGGCCACACCGCGCCAGCGGCAGAGGGTTTTCACGGTGTCGTTCACCGAGATGGCCGCTTGTCCCATCACCAACCGACGCAGGGCGCCTTGCCCTGGTTCTCGGTTCGGTTCATGGGGGCGTGTGGCCAACAGGCCACAGATGCGGGCGATGTCTTCCGCATGGATGAAGTGGAAGCTCGCATCCACCCGAAGCCAACGGGCCAGCCAGAGCCAACGGCTGACTTCAGCCAAACCTTCGGTGAGGTAGCTGGTGGGGAAGGGACTGGTGCCGTCGACCCGTCCACCGAACACCAAGGTGGGAAACACCGCCACGATTTTGCTGGCCAGGGGGTGCTGCTCCAAATCCCTGAGGCAGCGAGCCTTGGTTTGGATGTATTCCGTGCCGTAGGCCAGAGCTTCCGGCAGGGGACGCAGGTGCCGGTCGAGCACGCTGGCCGTGGAGAAGTAAATGATCTGCTCCAGCTTGCTGGGATCAAGAAGCGTCAGCATCCGTTTCACCGCCACCACATTCACCTGTTCGGCCCGCTCGGGGTCACCCCAGGCCGTGGCGGTGTGAATTACCCGGTTCACCGAGGCCAGTTCTTTGGCAAAACGGTCGGTGTCCCGCAGGTCCCCCACCAAGAGGCGGATGCGGGGATGGTCTGTTGGAACAGCGGTGAGTTTGGCCGGGTCCCTCAGCCAGAGCAGCAGCTCGGCATCTGAGTGGTCCAGAAGCCAGCGGGAGATGTACTGACCGACGCATCCGCTGGCGCCGGTCACCAGGATGCGGGTCAAACGACAGCCCCGAGACGGTCCATCACGCTCTTGCCGGCCTGGAAGAAGGCCTCACCGTTTTCTTCCGGTGTACCCGGCAGGATTCCATGGCCGAGGTTGAGGATGTGCTTGCGGCCGCGGGCCTTGCGCACGCAGTCATCGATGCGGGCCTCAATTGCCTCCGGGGTGCCGAACAGCAGGCCGGGATCCACGTTGCCCTGAACACCAACGTGCTCCGGCAGGCGTGCCAGGGCTTCGGCCATGTCCACCGTCCAGTCGAGCGAAACGATGTCAACTCCGGTGTTGGCCATCCGCTCGATCACGCCGGCGCTGCCAGAGATGTAGAGGATGAAGGGGGTGTCGGGGTGCGTCTGCTTGACCAGATCCACCACCTTCTTCTGATAAGGCGCAGCGAAGGTGTCGTAGTCCGCTGGGCTCAACTGGCCCGCCCAGGAATCAAACATCTGCACCACCTGGGCGCCGGAATCAATCTGATAGCGCAGGTAATTGGCGATCGACTCAGCGAAGTGGTCGAGCAGCTTGTGCAGGATCTCGGGCTCGCGGAAGGCCATGGCCTTGATCACCGCGTAGTTCTTGCTGCTCTTGCCCTCCACCACGTAGGCGGCCAGGGTCCAGGGGGCACCAACGAAGCCGAGAACAGCTGCTTCGTTGCCGACGCTTTGGCGCAGACGACCCAGCACTTCACCCACAAAGGGCATCGACTCGGCGGGGTTGAGGGGGCGCAGGGCATCCACCTGGGCCATGCTCCGGATTGGATCGCCGATCTGGGGGCCTTTGCTCTCGATGATGTCGAAATCGATTCCCATCCCCGGCAGGGGCGTGAGGATGTCGGAGAACAGGATCACGCCATCGGGCTTGAAGGCGTGAAACGGCTGCATCGAGATCTCATAGGAGAGATCAGGGTTTTCGGAACGCTCACGGAAGCTGGGGTACTTGTCCCGCAGGTCCCGGTAGATCTTCATGTAGCGACCGGCTTGGCGCATCATCCACACCGGAGGACGCTCCACCGATTCACCGCGCGCAGCACGCAGGAGCAGGGGTAAAGAGTCGCTCATCAAGCCCGGTCAGGTCAGTCGGAAACCTACCCGAATCGAGGCCTTGGCTAGAGCTTTACCCCCTCTTTGTCATCACGTTCGTCACACGATGTTGTCCGGCTCGCTGCTGCTCAGGCTGCGTTTCGGGTCGTGCTTGAACACCATCAGGCTCAGCGGCGGCAGGCAGAGATCCAAGGAGTTCTCGTAGCCGTGGATGCCCCATTCGTCTGTTGGTTTGCCGCCCATGTTGCCGAGGTTGCTGCCGCCGTACTTGGCTGCATCAGAGTTGAAGATCTCTTCGTAGAACCCAGAGAGAGGAACGCCCACGCGGTAGTGGGAGTGACTTTGGGGCGTGAAGTTCGCCACCACCACCAGCCAGGTGCCGCTGGCACTTTCCCGACGCATGAAGCTGATCACGGAGTGGCGGTTGTCGTTGCAATCGATCCACTGGAAGCCGAACTGGTCGAAGTCGTCCCGCCAGAGGGCCGGTTCTGCCTTGTAGAGAACGTTGAGGTCATCCACCAACCGCTGGATGCCCTTGTGGGGTTCGTAGTTGAGCAGATCCCACTGGAGATCGCCCCACACATTCCATTCAGCCCGCTGGCCGAATTCCATCCCCATGAAGATCGTCTTCTTGCCGGGGTGCGTCCACATGTAGGAGAGCAACGCCCGGGTGTTGGCGTACTTCTGCCAGTCATCTCCCGGCATCTTGTGCAGGAGATGGCTCTTCCCGTGCACCACTTCATCGTGGCTCAGGGCCAGCATGAAGTTCTCGGTGTAGGTGTACCAGATCGAGAAGGTGATGTTGTTCTGGTGGAACTGGCGGAACCACGGGTCCAGCTCGAAGTAATCGAGCATGTCGTGCATCCAACCCATGTTCCATTTGAGGTTGAATCCAAGCCCGCCGCTGTCCGTTGGCTGCGTCACCATCGGCCAGGTGGTTGATTCCTCCGCGATCGAAAGGGCCCCTGGGAAGTGCTGGAACAGCACATGGTTGGCCTGCTGCAGGAAGCGAACGGCTTCGGTGTTCTCCCGACCGCCGTTCTCATTGGGGAGCCATTCCCCGTCGGGACGCAGGTAGTCGCGATAAAGCATCGAGGCCACAGCATCCACGCGAATGCCATCGATGTGGAACTGCTCGAACCAGAACACCAGGTTGGCGACGAGGAAATTACGAACCTCGTTTCGGCTGTAGTTGAAGATCAGCGTTCCCCATTCCTTGTGTTCCCCGATCCGGGGATCACTGTGTTCATAGAGATGGGTTCCATCAAAGAAGGCCAGGCCGTGGGCATCCTTCGGGAAGTGGCCCGGAACCCAGTCGATGATCACGCCGATGCCTTCGGCGTGACAGCGATCCACGAAGGCCCGGAATTCATCGGGCGTTCCGTAACGGCTGGTGGGGGCATACCAACCCGTCACCTGATAGCCCCAGGAGCCGTCGAAGGGATGCTCGGTGATCGGCATCACCTCGATGTGGGTGAAGCCCCTCTCCTTGACGTAGGGAATAAGGCGATCGGCGAGTTCGGCGTAGGTGAGCAGGCGAGCGCCGGGTTTCATCTCCGCGGCAGGAACGGGCGTCCGAGGGGTGCCGTCGGGTTGAATCCAGGGCTCATCCGCTGAGGCGTGGATCCAGCTGCCAAGGTGCATTTCATACACCGAGATCGGTTGATCGAGCGCGTCGCTGCTGTCGCGCTTCTGCATCCAGCCCTGATCGGACCATTGGTATCCGCCCAGGCGAGCCACAACGGAGCTGTTGTCCGGGCGAACCTCGTGCTGGAAGCCGTAAGGATCAGCCTTTTGGTAGCAGTGGCCTTCTTGAGTACGGATTTCGTACTTGTAGAGATGTCCCTCCTCGAGGCCGGGGATGAATAGTTCCCAGATGCCCCCGACGCGCTGCTGCATGGGGTGGTCACGTCCATCCCATGAATTCAGATCTCCAATCACGGAGACCGTGAGAGCGCTGGGCGCCCACAGGCAGAACATCACACCCCTGACCCCGTCACGCTCGGTGAGGTGGGCACCCATCTTTTGCCAGATGTGGTGATGGTTGCCTTCAGCAAACAGGTGGCGATCCATTTCGCCCATCCATTCGCCGCGGAAGGCCCAGGGGTCGTGTTGTTCGTGCACGATCCCGCCCCGCTCAACCCTGACCCGGTAAGTGCAGCCGGGGTCTCTGTTGAGCTGTGCCTCGAACACCCAGGGGTGGTTCGGCGTTGTCATGGCGATCTCGTCGCCAGCCTGCAACAGGGTGACTGTTTGGGCTTCCGGCATCCAGATCCGCACGGTCCAACCCTGATCCGAGGGTTGAGGACCAAGCACCGCAAACGGGTGGTCATGGCGACAATTCGCCAACCGTTCGCCGTCCTGCACCATCCAGTCGAGGACTGCGGCGACACCCATGGGAGATCTGTGAATTGGGCGAGATGTTAAGCCCGATTTACGAAACAGATCCGCTGTTGATCAGATGAAGTCTTGGGAAATGTCGACGTTGATGATCCGACCGTTTGCGTCAAAGATCACGAACAGGTTGGTGGTGGCCAGACCGAAGGCGACAGCCACCAGCACGAGCTGCTGATCGCCGCCTTGATGGGCGATCACAGCGTCCTTGACCTTGCGGAACCCACCTGACACCTGGCTGAGCTTGGTCCATTTGCGTTCCAGATCTCCCGGGGCCAGCTCCTCCTGGAGTTGGAGGGACATCTTGGATCGTGCGGCAATCCAGCGTCCTGCTGCCAGGTCGCGGGTGAAGTCGAGGGCCGTTGTCTCGATCGGCTGGATCCGGTCGCTCCACTTCCAGGCGAGCAGTTTGCCGTCCTCATCCAGCACCATCAGCACCCCTTCGTCACCGGATGCAGTGGTCACCACCGCATCGATGGTTGTTGTGTTGTAGCCAGGGGTCACGCTGACAACGCGGCTTGCATCAATGGCCGCGCGTTGGTTCAGGCGTGCCTGGACGGTGTTCATATCAACGCTGGTCTGAACCGGGGCTGCGAGAGCGTCATGCATGACGTCTCCTGGCGATTTTTGAGCGCCTCCAGCAGCAGTTCAGCCGCCGCCGTTGCCTGGGCTGGGGTGAGTTCGGTTCTGGTGAGTTGCTCCGCTGCTGCGGGACTGATCAACCCCATGGGAGCCGACAGAGCGATGGCCAGCAGGGCAGCGGAGAGCTTCAAAGCACAAACGTCAGTCGAGCTTCAGCCTGCCGGAATCAAAGGGGTTCAGCTGCAGGGTGGAGCCAGCAAGTTTCAGTGTCAGCGTCACCACACGATGCTCTGGGCTTGGTGCTCCGCAGGCAACGGCATCGTGGCCAGGGTTGACGCCAATGGCGGGCCACGCTGCTGCGGCAACGGAGATCCTCAGTCGATCGCCACAAGCCAGGCTCGCGTGCAGCGGCTGGAGGATCACGCTGCGCCTGGCTGGCTGCAACGCCTCCTCTCCGCGAATCCGGACGACTCCCGTGCTCAGTTGATCAACGCTGTTGGTTTCCGCGGGCAGGCGCGAGAGGCTGATGCAGAGATCAAACCCGGGCTGGTCCGCTTCGGCGTCCAACAGGAGGTGCGGTTGACCTGACAGCAGCAGCTCATCGACCAGGGGTGCGGTGGTGAATGTCGCGACGTCGCTGCGTTGATCCACGGCCGTGCGCTCAGCGGGGCCAGGGTTTGTTCCGAGGTGTCCTCCGATGGCCGGAACCGGTCGCCAGGGGTCGTGAACGATGACCACGCTTCCTTCTCCTTCTCCATCCGCCACAAGGGCGCCTTCACTTGGGTCGATGCAGGCCAGTCCATGGCTCCGCAGTCCCCATGACGCTGACCTGCCCGTGGCGGGTGCGGGGATCGCGTTCCACTGATGCTGGGTGATGTTCCAGAGCTGGTGACTGGGCTGCGGTTCCTGCGGGGGGCGATCCTGCAGATGTTGTTGGAAGAACTGAAGCATCAGCTGCTGGGTTTCCGGCCACCACTGCAGATGGGAGGCCGGCCCGATGTGCAGGGAGGGCTGCCCGCCGGCCGCTTGGCTGCGATGCCAGAGGTCCAGCAGACCCACCAGATGCGGATCCCACCATCCACCGATCAACAGCATCGGCCGCTGGAGCCAGCTCTCCGGGGCGTGATGAACCGTCCACTGCTGATCGTTGCTGGGGTCGTTGTTCAACCAGCTCCAGGTCATGCCTTCGGGGTCATGGCGCTCCAGCAGGGTTGGTCCGTCCCGCAGATAGCGGTTGTCTTCAAGGCTTCGGCGGATCTCCAGCCAGGCCGTTGCATCTCCGCGTCGCTGGGCCTGGAGGGCCGCTAGCTGCAGCCCCCATCCCAGGCCGAGGTGCCACCAGTGGGCACCGCCTTCACAACTCCAATGGCGTCGTTCGTCCAGGCCGGTCATCGCCGGAGCTGTGCACTCCGGCGGTGGGGCCGATTCAGCTGCGGTGAGCTGGGTCAGGCCCTGATAAGAAAACCCGTAGACCCCCAGGCGTCCATTGCATTCCGGCAGCTGCCGCAGCCAGGCATGGGTGGCGGGGGTGTCGGCTGCTTCCTGACCAAACCCCCGGAAACGTCCCTCCGACTCGCCTTGTCCTCGGACGTCCTGAACAACCACCAGGAAGCCATGGGACGCCCACCAACTGGGGTGGGCGTAGGTCACGGTTGAGGCGATGCGGCTCCCGTAGGGCTGCCGCATCAGCAGGGCAGGCCAGGGGCCTTCGCCGCTTGGATGCCACAACCGTGACCGCAGCACCACGCCATCGGCAGTCCTCAGCGCTGCAGACCGGCAGACAATTCCGCTGGTCTCAGCGGACATCGGCGCAATGCATCCCCACGATGTAGGTCATGAGGATTTCCGCATCCTGAAAACTCAGCTTCTCGCTGGCGGCGACCTGGTTGATGTAGGGCTTGGAGAATGCCGATCGGCCGTTGGCGTTCATTTGCCGGAACGAACGGCACATGGCCTTTGCTTTTTCAGGATTGCGTTTGACGCTGTTGAGCAAGTCCGAGTCAGCGGCAACCACGAGCAATGGTGAGCCCAGGAGCGCCAGAGCGATCAAAGCTGTGCGTAGGAGTTTCAAGTCCATAACAGGTTCATACGCAGGTTTGGATGTCAAGGCAGGGTGGCTGGGGTCAGTTCGCCAGTTGCCTGGCGCGGCGGATCCAATCGCCGGCCACCCGCAGATCCACCACGGCAGGCCGTTTGGTTCCAAGGCTGCGCTCCAGCCTTCCGGTCTGGCGCACGAGACGTTCAGGGGTGCATGCCGCCAGAGCGGCGGGCGTGGCGATGCCCGCATGCATCAGCAGCGCGGCGTCCTGGGGAGGCAAATCCAAGCGGCAGACCAAATCGGCCATGCCCCGCAGCCGCTTGAGGTTTCGGGCCGAAGCCTGGCCACTGCGGGCGAGTTGGCTCAGTTGCAGATCCGTTAGATCGCGAATGCTGGACCAGCGCTTGATACCGGCCCGATCCAGTTCCTGTTGTTCCCTGCGAAACGACTGGGGGAGCTCCTCGATCGCATCGTTGAAGTTCGGCATCAACGCAAGGTCTTGCTCACCTCGCCCAGGATGACGGGGCGTCCCAGCCCATCGCCCTCCGGCTGGATGCCCCGCAACCGCACCAGCACGGTGCTGCTGGAGCGACCTGAGCCGCGCAGGTTGCCCTCCAATTGCTCAAGGGTGGCTTGAACTGTTGTTAGGGCCAGGTCGGCAGGAACCTGGGCGACCACCAGGTCGTTGCCGTTATCGAACACGATCGGTGCCCGCACTGCACCCTCCACCACCACTGGCGGTGTGTAGCTCACGCCGAATGCCCAGCAACTCACGGCCAGAAGCAGGGTGAAGCTGCTCACGCCGACCAGTCGAAACCGAATGCCCCACTTGGCGAGAAAGGCAACTGCCGTTAGCGCTCCGAGCCCAAGCCCAGACCAACCCAGCCAGGGAGCGGCAGTAAGCAGCAGCTGATCGAAGGCCATGGGGTCTGGTGGACTGAAAACAGTCTCCTTATATTGCGCGAGATTCCGGGGAGACCGCCGCGTCTGATGGGGAAAACGCGGCGCAGGACCTGGTTGGTTGCGGGAAGTTTTGTTCTGGTCGGGGCTGGAGCAGCAGGCTTGATCGCCCTTGACCGCGCTGCCGAAGGCATCCTGAGCCGGGTGCGCCCCAGCTTGGAGCGCACGTTGTCGGGTCCTCTGGGCCACGACGTGGATCTTGGCCCTTACGAAGGACTTCGCCCCTTGGGCCTGGGGATCGCCATCGGGCCGAGTCGAATCTTGCCGTCGGCGGCGGATCGTTCTGAACTGAGCCTGGCGGGGCTGGAGGTGGGCCTTGCTCCCTTGGCGAGTCTTCGGCGTCTGCAACCGGTTCTGCAGATCACGGTGCACAGGCTGCGTGGTCAGTTGCAGGCCAATGAGGCTGGTGGGTACTGGACCTTTGGGCCCCTGAGCGGCGACGGCACCCTGCCGCGACTTGGCGTGCAGTACCGGTTGGCCGATCCTGCATTGCTCCGTTTCGGTCCTCAGCAGCAGACCCTTGAACTCCGCAGTCGGGGCGCAGTGCGGCTCGGGGAGGCTTTTTTCAGTACCGCATCGGAACTTCGCTGGCTCGACGCAGAAGGGGTGCTGCGGCTCGATGCACAAGGGCATTGGGATCGCCCTCGCTTCAGGCTTCGAACGCGGCTGGATCGGCTCAACCTGAAACCGTTGGGGGCCGTCATCGCCCCCGCTCAGGATCTGGATGCCTCTGGAACCTTGGAGGGAGATGTTCAGATCGGCTGGGCCGGTGGGTCGTTGAACTGTCGAGGTGGGCTCAGCCTCAAGCGTCTCGAACTTGCTGCGCTGAACAGCAATCGCCTCAGGGTCGCTTGCAAGGGCGATCAACTCACCTTGCAGCCCGCAACACTGCGTTACGGAGCCTTTGAGGCTCGGGCCTCAGGGTCCGTTGCCTTGAACAAGAGCTTTGATCTCCAGGCTGACGTTCGCCGTACAGACCTCAGCTCTGCAAGCCAGGACCGGTTGAAGCTCAGGATCCAGGGCCCCTGGGGGGAGCCCCGGTGGAGTACAGATGGTGAGATCCAGCTGCCTGAGGCCACAGGGCTCAACACAGTCCTGACGCTGGACGCTCAGTGGCGCACCCCCTGGTTGCAAGACCAGCAACCGTCTGTTGCCGTGGACAGGCTCCGCCTCAGTGCCCCGGGACTGCGCTTCGGGCTAGCCGGGACGATTGGATCCCGATTAGATCTGCGCAGCACGGAGCTGCAGATCGATCCCCGCTTCTGGTCTGCGCTGCCGACCCTGCAGGCCGGACTGGGCCAAACCGCTCCGCTCCTTGGAAGCGTCGACGTCATTGGTGGGTTGGCGTCACCGGAGCTGAGCCTGAAGCTTGGCCAGGCGTCCAACCCGTTTCTGGACGAGTGGTCGTTTCAGACCCGATGGTCCTCGCAGGACTCCGCCCTGGTGCTGGATCACTTCACCAGTCCGCTGTTGCGGGCGGAAGCGCGCCTTCCTCTTCAACTGGCCCAGGGGCGGTTGCAAACCGGTGAGCTTCAGAGCGGCTTTGAACTCCAACCTTTCAGCCTGAGCCGTTTCACCCCCTTGATCGGCACGCCGCTGGGCGGGCAGGTGGCGGCGCGGGGTCGCGTGAAGGGTCCCCTGTCGGGGCTTCAGCCCGACATCAGCCTGACGCTGAATCAACCCCGCGTTGGTGCCTTGCAGGTTCCCGAACGCTGGCAAGGCAGCCTCAACGGTGAACTGGGCCGTGGTGCTCGTCTGGCGATGGCGGCCCAGCAGCCTGTCGTGCCCGGCTCGCTCGTGGCTGAACTCGATGCCGATGCTTGGCCCAAGACCGTGCTCTTGCGCCGGGGTGAGGGGCAGTTGCGCTTGCGCGAGCTGGCTCCGGCTGGAGAGCAACGCCGCTACCACTGGCGTGCAGCGGACCTCAACATCGATGGACTTCGTTTCATCGTGCCGCCGGTCAACCAGCCCAAAGCGGTGGCAGGTCAGCTCTCGGGTGCAGGGAGCCTTGCCACGGGCCCCCTCGCGATCCGTGGGTCTGCCGTCATTGCGGACGGCTCGATGGCGGGGGTTGCCGTGCAGAGCCTCGAGCTGGAGGGGTCCCTCGGGGATGGCCGTTTTCAGGCCAATGCAGCACTGACGCCATTGCAGGGCAGCATTCGGCTGAAGGCCCGTGGCGATCTGGGTGGCTGGATGCACAGCGGCATCGAGGCCGAAGGCCTGGATGTGACCTGGCTGACGCTTCTGGCCCGTCAGTTGAGAGGGAGCGATCCCGAACCGGGCCTGGCCCCCGGCCGTGCCGAGGATCTCGGAACCCTGTTCATCAACACCTTTGGTGGGTCGCTTGATGGTCAGTTGCAAGCTCTGGCGGCATCGCGCCGGGCGATTGAGGCCTATGCCCTGGCTCACCCCCGCAAGGGCCCTGAGCTGGAGCGTCTGGAGGGGCGGGTCAATCTGTCGGGAACGATCGACGGTCCTGATCCAAAGCGCCTGAACGCCGATCTGATCGCCAAGGCCCACCTTTGGATTGAAGGGGATGACCAGGCCAAGGCACTCCAGCTTGAACCGATGGTCGCCACGCTTCGCGGCCCGTTGCTCGGTGGATCCGGTGACCTCTCCCTGCTGCAGGTTCCGCTCTCTCTGCTGGCGTTGTTGGCTCCTGTGCCGCCGCAGCTCCGCGGCAGTGTTGGCATCCGCGGCCGCTACAACCTCAGCGGAACGGCCCCCCTGCTGGTTTCCGATCTGCTGCTCGACTCCGCCAGCCTGGCGGGCCAGCCCCTGCAGTTGGAGCAGCGATCGGTTGTCGTTGAGCGTGAGTTGATCCGCTTGAACCTGGCCCTGAAGGGAGGCGAGAGCAAGGAAGCCGTCATCGTGTCCGGCACGGTGCCCTTCAACCCCGATTCGGATTTGAACCTGAGGCTGGAAAGCCATGGGGATGCCCTTGGCGTGTTGACGCTTCTCGCTGGGGATTCCCTGGCCGTGAAGCAGGGCAGCACCAATCTGCGGCTGTTGCTGCGCGGGCCGTTGAACCAACCGCAAGCCAATGGCTTTGTGGTGGTCAGCAATGGAGATCTCAGCATCGGTGAACAGGAGCTGAGTCGGATCAACGCCTCGATCCTGTTCGATTTCGATCGCGTCTTGGTGCAACGCCTGGAGGCTGAAGTGGGCCGCGGCGGCTTGCTGCGCGGTTCAGGAAGCCTTGGCTTGTTCACCCCCCAGAACGGGTCTTCACCGCTCACCCTGCAACTCAGCCAAGCTCAGATTCGACAGCCGATCGTGCAGTTCCAGGCCGATGGCGAACTGCAGGTTTCTGGAGCTTTGCTGCAACCCGTCCTCTCCGGACATCTGGACCTGTCGCGGGGCACGCTTCGGCCCCAGTCCGGCTTCTTCGGACGGTTGCGGCGGGGCGGAATTCAGGCCCCGGTTCCCACCGGAGTGGAGGGCTCCTCAGCGGCGGTGCAGCTCGGTCCTCAGGCGTTGAACACACTTTTGGAGGAGGAGTGGGACTTCCAGGAACCCCTGGTTCTGATGGGTCCCAACCGATCCATCCAAGCTCCGGATCAGCCGCAACGGTTCATGCCAACGCTGTCCGCCATCCGCCTTGAGAACCTTCGGCTAGCCCTCGGGCCGGACACCAGGGTGCTGATGCCCTCGATCAGTTTTCAAGGGGGGGGTGTGGTGACACTGAATGGCCCTGTCGACCCCTCTCTGCAGGCAAGAGGGGTGATCCGGCTTAATGCCGGCAGGATCTGGATTCCTCCTCTCGCTCCCCTCCGTTTGGATCCGCAGGAGGAGAACGTTGCGGTGTTCACGCCCTCGTTGGGACTTATTCCCTACGTAGATGTCGCTATGCAAGCCAGGGTCTCCGACACCGTTACCGCTGGCAACAGCGATCAGCTCACCAGCACCAACCTCTTTGCTTCAAATGGCACTGGCAGCGCTCACGCCGCGGTTGGCCAGCTTCGACTGGTGAAGGTCATGGTCCAGGCCACTGGCCCGGCCAACCGTCTGGGTGACAGAAACAATCTTGTTTTACGAAGCTCACCCCCGATGAGCGAGCAACAGCTGTTGGGTTTGATCGGTGGCAATTCCCTGGCTTCTTTAGGCAGTAATGGGGGAGCCGCGTTGGCCACGATGCTGAGTCAGTCGCTGCTGTCACCGGTGCTGGGCACGTTGACCGATGCCATGGGGCAACGGCTTCAGGTGGCGATCTTCCCCACCTACGTCAACCCCGAGGTGAAATCAGATAAGGAGCGCACCTCCGGCAACGTTTCGCCGACATTGACAGTGGTGACTGAGTTTGGTTTGGCGCTGACTGACAAACTCAACCTCTCCTTACTGATGGCACCGAACACAACCGATGTTGAAGTTCCTCCACAAGGAACGGTCTCCTATCGGCTGACACCGACCACGTCAGTTTCCGCGGCCATGGATGCCAATGGCACCTGGCAGAGCCAGTTGCAGGTGTTCTTCCGGTTCTGAGCCATGCCTACCGCGCAGGTGATTGGAGTGGATCTCGGGGGCACGGCGATCAAGCTGGCCCGGATTCGTGCTGATGGAACGGTGCTGGCTGAGGCGCAATGCCCCACACCGCAGCCCGCCGTACCTGGCGCCGTGACGATGGCCCTGTGTGACGCCATTGAACAGATTGATCCTGAGCATGCGGCTGAGGCGGTCGGCATTGGCCTCCCCGGTCCCATGGATGCGGCGGCTCGGGTGGCCCGGGTTTGCATCAACCTGCCCGGCTGGGAGGACGTGCCGCTGTCGGATTGGCTGGAGTCCAGGCTCAACCGCCGGGTCACCCTTGCCAACGATGGCAACTGTGCGGTGGTCGGTGAGGCCTGGCTGGGCGCCGCCCGTGGTGTTGATGATGTGGTGCTGCTGACCCTCGGAACCGGTGTGGGAGGGGGGGTGCTTCTAAGGGGTGAGCTGTTCACGGGCCACAACGGCGCTGCAGCGGAACCCGGTCTGATCGGGGTTCAGCCCGATGGTCCGGCCTGCAACAGCGGTAACCGTGGCTCCCTGGAGCAGTTCGCCAGCATCACCGGCCTGCGGCGCTTGTGTGATCGCGATCCCCGCGAGCTCAGTGCAGAGGCCGATGCTGGTGATCCGGAGGCCCTGGAGGTTTGGAGCCGTTACGGCGAGCGCCTGGGCTGTGGCGTTGCTTCGCTGGTGTACGTGTTCACGCCGCAGTTGGTGTTGCTGGGTGGCGGTCTGGCCGGTGCTGCCCGCCACTTTCTGCCAGCGGTGCGCCGCGAGGTGGAGTCGCGGGTTCAGGCCGTCTCAAGGGAGGGGTTGCGGATCGAAGCCGCCTGTCTGGGGAACGGCGCTGGACGCCTGGGGGCTGCGCGACTCGCTCTGCAGCGGCTGAACGGGATAATGGCTCCAGATTGATTGCCTTGATGTCCAGCGTTCCAGAGCCTTCTGCTGCGTTGCTGCAGCGTGCCGCGGCTGTTCGCCGTGCTGCTGTTGATCTGGGGCAGACCGATGACGGTCAGAGAGCTCAGGCGCTTCAGGCGATGGCGGACGCGCTGACCGACCGTGCGGAAAGCATCCTCGCGGCCAACCGTGAAGACCTCCAACGCTCTGCAGCCGAGGGGTTGGCGCCGGCTTTGATGGCGCGGCTGAAGCTTGATGACACCAAGTTGGCGGCGGCCATTGATGGCGTCCGCAAGGTGGCCAGCCTCAGTGACCCGCTGGGTTGTCGTCAGTTGCATCGGGAGCTGGATCAGGGCCTGGTGCTGGAACGGGTCTCCGTTCCGCTCGGGGTGGTGGGTGTGATCTTTGAAGCCAGGCCGGATGCGGTGATGCAGATCGCCTCGCTGGCGATCCGTTCGGGCAACGGTGCTCTGTTGAAAGGGGGCAGTGAGGCTCGCTGCACCAATGAGGCTGTGATGGAGGCCCTGCAGGCAGGCCTGGCGGCCAGTCCGGTGTCTGCCGATGCCCTGGCTCTGCTCACTACCCGTCAAGAAAGCCTGGCCTTGTTGCGTCTCGATGGCCTCGTGGACTTGATCATTCCCAGGGGAAGCAACGAACTGGTGCGCTTCATCCAGGACAACACCCGCATTCCGGTGCTGGGCCATGCCGATGGGGTGTGCCACCTCTACGTGGATGAGGCGGCCGACGTCGACAAAGCCGTTCGGGTGGCGGTGGACAGCAAGAGCCAGTACCCCGCCGCCTGCAACGCCATTGAGACCTTGCTGGTGCACCGCTCGATTGCGCAGCCTTTTCTCGCCGCGGCGCTGCCGGCCTTCGCTGCTGCCGGGGTGCAGCTGCGGGGCGATGCCGAGAGCGTGGCCCTTGGTGTGGCGGAAGCGGCCACGGAGGAGGACTGGAGCACGGAGTATCTGGATCTGATCCTGGCGGTGAAGCTGGTGGACGATCTCGAGGCAGCCACCGATCACATCCGCTCCTATGGCTCGCGTCACACCGAAGTGATCCTGACGGAAGATGCCCAGGCGGCTGATCGTTTCCTTGCGGCGGTGGATAGCGCAGGCGTCTATCACAACTGCTCCAGCCGCTTCGCCGATGGGTTCCGTTACGGATTCGGCGCTGAGGTGGGCATCAGCACCCAGACCCTGCCGCCCCGCGGACCCGTTGGTCTGGAAGGGTTGGTGACCTACCGCTATCGGTTGCGCGGCGAGGGCCACATCGCTGCCGACTACGCCAACGGCAGCCGCGTCTTCACCCACATCGATCGGCCGCTCTGATGGATTGCATCGGTGTGAGGGACCTGCGGTTGTGGGCCCACGTCGGGGTGTTGGAACAGGAACGTCGGGATGGCCAATGGTTCAGCCTTGATTTCAGTGTTCAGCTCGATCTGAAGGCTGCTGCCGTGGCCGACGACCTGAGCCGGAGCCTGGACTACGGCGTGGCCATTCAGGCCCTGCAAGGCTTGTCCCGGCAGGTTCGTTGCCTCACGATCGAGCACTTCAGCGAGCAGATGCTGGATCGGCTGGAAACGTTGTACGGGCCCATCCCGGTCTGGCTGCGATTGACCAAATGTGCTGCACCGGTTCCAGGATTTAACGGCCGCGTGTTCGTGGAACGCTCCCGCCATGGCGGCAGATCAGCCCTGTGAGCATCCCGTTGGTGCTGGTCCATGGTCTCTGGGACACGCCCCGCCTGTTTCATCGATTAATTCAGGGGTTGGACCAGCCCGATCGCCCGCTGCTGGCGCCGCATCTGCCCCATGGTCTGGGTTGGATTCCCCTGCGGCAGCTGGCCTCTCGCCTGGATCAGCACATCCAGCAGCGCTTTGGTGCTGACACCAGGGTTGATCTTCTGGGTTTTTCGATGGGGGGCGTGATCGGCAGGATCTGGCTGCAGGAACTGGGGGGGGTGCAGCGCACCCGGCGCTTCCTCAGCGTGGGCAGCCCGCAGCAGGGCACCCTGGCTGCACAGATGATTCCTCGTCCGCTCCTGGCCGGTGCGGCAGACATGAAAGTGGGAAGTCGCCTGCTGCGCGAGCTGAATCGCCAACCCGATGCCCTGGCTGGGGTCGAGTGCTCCAGTTTCTTTTGCCGCTGGGATCTGATGGTCTACCCCGGCTGGAGGGCCGTTCTGCCCTTGGGCCGGTGTGAGGAAATTCCGGTCTGGACCCATCAGCAACTGATCAGCCACCCCGCCGCGATTCGACGGCTCTGCAGCAGCTTGCGCGCCTGAGCTCAGGCCGCGGCCACCAGGCCGGAATGGCGAATCAGGGCTTCGGTGCTGGCAGGACGGCCTCGGAAGGCTTCAAACACCTCTGCTGGAGATCGGCTGCCACCGAGGCTGAGCACGGTGTCGCGGAAGCGGGCTCCCGTTGCACGCACCTGATCCTCCTGATCCAGACCCACCTCCTCAAAAGCGGAGAAGGCATCTGCGCTGAGCACCTCAGCCCACTTGTAGGAGTAGTACCCGGCGGAGTAGCCCCCCGCGAAGATGTGGCCGAAGGCACAGAGGAACTGATCCTCCGGGATGGGATCCATCACCGTGGTGGTGGCCGCGATCTCACGGCGCAGTCCGTCTGGGCTGACGCCAAGTTCCGGGGTCCACTGGCTGTGGAGACGAAGGTCACTCAAGGCAAAGTGAACCTGCCGCAGGGTGGCGAGGCCTGCATTGAAGGTGCGGCTGCTGCGCAGCTTGTTGAATTCCGATTCAGGCAGGGGTTCACCGGTTTGCCAGTGGCGCGCCATGCCCATCAAGGTGGCGTGATCAAGGCACCAGTTCTCCATGAACTGGCTGGGGAGTTCCACGGCATCCCATTCCACGTTGCTGATGCCGGCGGCTTCCGGTTCCTCAACGGTGGTGAGCATGTGCTGGAGCCCATGGCCGAATTCATGGAAGAGGGTCTCCACTTCCTCAAAGCTCATCAGGCTGGGCGTATCGCCCACAGGTGGGGTCTGGTTGCAGACTAGGTAGGCCACCGGCAGCACCACAGAGCCATCAGGTTTCTTGCTCAGGCCCAGGCATTCATCCATCCAGGCTCCGCCGCGTTTGCTGGCGGGCCTGCTGTAAGGGTCGAGGTAGAAGCCGGCAATCGGTGTGCCATCGGAGCGCTTCACCCGGAAGAAGCGCACATCGTCGTTCCAGGTCGGTGCCTCGCCGTCGGCGGCAACGATCTCGACGTCGAACAGACGCGTACAAAGGCTGAACAGGCCTTCGAGCACCTGCGGCAGCGGGAACCAGGGACGCAGCGCCTCTTGGTCCAGATCGAACCGGGATTGGCGCAACTTCTCCGACCAGTAGGCGATGTCCCAAGGGGCCAGCTCATCGGCTTCGGGGGCCTTGTGCTCCCTAGCGATGGCTTGGAGATCCTGCAGTTCTTGCTCAGCTGCTGGGTATGCCGCAGCGCGCAGTTCTTCCAGCAGTGCTTCCACCGCCGGAACATCGTCAGCCATCTTGGCGCTGAGGCTGAGGTCAGCCCAATGGGCATAGCCCAGGCGGGAGGCTTGCTCGCGCCTCAGGGTCAGGATCTCCTCGATCAGTGCCCGGTTGTCGAGTTCGCCTTCACTGGCCCGCCCCACATGGGCGCGATAGGCCTTCTCTCGCAGGGATCGGTTGTTGGCGTGGGTGAGAAAGGGCAGATAGCGGGGCATGTCCAGTCCCAGCAGCCACGGGCCGGACTCCGCAGATGCATCAGCATCCCCTGCTTCACGCGCTGCGGCGGCCAGTGCCTCCAAGGCCCGTTGCGGCAGGCCTTCCACCTCGTGGGGCTGGCTGAGTTTCAGGGTCCACTGCTGCGTGGCATCGAGCACGTGGTTGCCGAACTGGGTGGAGAGAGCGGCCAGGCGTTCACTGGTGCTGTTGAAGGCTGCCTTCTCATCGCCACTGAGGCCAACACCGCGCTGCTGCATCGAGAGCAGCTCGGATTTCAGGATCCGCTCCTGGGTTGGGTTGAGCGGTTCGGAGGGATCGCTTTGGAGGGCCATCAAGGCCCGATGAAGAATCTGGCTTTGGCCAAGCCGGTTGCTGAGGCGCACAACATCCGGTTGCTGGGCGGCATGGGCATCGCGCAGCTCAGGGGAATTGCAGACGCCATTGAGGTGTGACACCACACCCCAGCTCCAACGCAGCCGTTCGCCGATGGCCTGCAGCGGTTGCATCACCCGATCCCAGGACAGCTTCGAGGGGCCGGCGAGGGCTGTCTCAAGAGCCTGCTCGAGCGCAGTGAAGTCCTGATCCAGCTGTGCGAGCAAAACCGGGATGTCTGTGCTGACGAGCTCAGGGGAAATGGCCCGGAACTCGGGAAGCCCTTGGCCGCGCAGGAGGGGGGAAACAGTCGACATCTCAGCTGGCAATGAACTGCAGGGCCAGAGCGTTGGTGGAAGCTTCGTAGAGGTCCATGGCAATGCGGGGCCAGATGCCGATCACCAGGGTTGGCACCAGCAGGCTCAGTCCAATCACCAGCTCCCTGGGGCGCATGTCAGCGACGCTGGCCAGAGCCGGAATCCTGGGGCCGAAGAACACCCGTCGGCACATGGAGAGCAAATAAATAGGTGTGAGCACCAGTCCGATGGCGGCCAGCAGAACGGTGATCGATCGGAACACTGACGTGAAGGCTTCCTGGCTGGTGATGCCAAGGAACACGGTGATTTCACTGATGAAGCCACTCATGCCCGGCAGCGCCAGCGACGCCAGGGAGCTGGCCAGGAAGAAGGCAAACGTGATGGGCAGCGCCTTGGCCAGACCGCCCATGTTGGGGATCGAGAGGGTCTTGGTTCGCTCGTAGAACACGCCCGTCACGAAGAACATCGCGGCTGCGATCAGGCCATGGCTCACCATCTGGAGCATGGCTCCGCTGATTCCCAGGGCATCAACGGCACCGATCCCCACCAGCACAAAGCCCATGTGGCTCACGGAACTGCAGGCAATCCTGCGTTTCACGTTGTCCTGGGCGAAGGCGTTGAGCGCGCCGTAAACGATGTTCACGATCCCGAGGATCACCAGGGCTGGCGCCAGGGTGGCGTGAGCTTCAGGAAGCATCTGCACGTTGAAGCGCAGTAGGGCGTAGCCGCCCATCTTGAGAAGCACCCCGGCCAGCAGCATCGACACCGGAGCGTTGGCCTCACCGTGGGCATCGGGCAGCCAGGTGTGGAGAGGGAACATCGGCAGTTTCACGCCGAAGCCAATCAAGAAACCCACGTAACACAACAGGCCGAAGCTGCCGCCGGGAGAACGGGCCGCCAGTTCAGTGATGTTGAAGGTGAACGTGTCACCGGAGAGGGCCAGTGCCAGGCCGCTGATCAGGATCAGTAGAGAGGCCAGGGCCGTGTAAAGGATGAATTTGGTGGCGGCGTACTGGCGGTTCTGTCCGCCCCAGATGGCAATCAGCAGGTAGACGGGAACCAGTTCCAGCTCCCAGGCCAGGAAGAAGAGCAGGAAGTCCTGCGACAGAAACACCAGGCCCTGGGCCGAGGCCTGAACAAGCATCAGGGCGAAGTACAGCCGTGATTTGCGCTGAACCGACCAGCTGGCCGCCACAGACAGGAACGTGACCAGGCCGCTGAGCACCACAAGAGGTGCTGAAAGACCATCCACACCAAGGGACCATTCGAGGCCGAGTGCTGGGAGCCAGCTCACCCGCTCCACCAGCTGCAGCCCTTCAGTGCTGGGGTCGAAGCGGGTGGCAAACACCCCCATCATCAAAAGAAGATCGACCAGAAGGACGACCAGGGTGATGATCTTGGGCGCGGGGGATGGCTTCTCTTCGCTGCTCGGAACCAGTGGCAGCACCAGAGCTGCTGCCGCCGGCAACAGCACAATCAGCGACAACCAAGGGAAGGGACTGCCCGAGACAGCAAGCTCTGCTAACCCAGCATCCATTCCGTGTCCGCAATCTTTAACAAAGCTAACAGGGCTGAATGCCCTGTTTAGGTGGATCTACTCATCGTCGGCCGGTTGCCAGTGGCTGCCTGAGGTCTGCAAATTCAGCACCGGCGCGCGGCTGGCGACCCCGGCAGCTTCCCAGGCTTTGACCATGGCTCGGCTGACGGCTGGGCCTTTGTCTTCCTCGCACAGAGCCAGAACGCTTGGTCCAGCTCCGCTGATGGCGCAACCCCAGGCTCCCGCGTCCATGGCGGCCTGTTTGACCTGGTCGCCGCCTTTGATCAGGCGCCAGCGGTAAGGCTCGTGCAAGCGATCGTGCATGCCGTCGGAGATCAGATCACCATTGCCGGTGCGCAGCCCTTGCAGCAGCAGTGTCAGAGCACCCAGGTTGACCACAGCGTCGCCAACGGGGATGGCCTTGGGCATGGCCCGGCGGGCTTCGCTTGTGCTCAGGCGAATCGATGGAATCGCCACGACGGCCTTCACGCTCGGCGTCCATTCGCAACGCACCACGCGCCAGCGCTGAGAGGCGGCCTTGGCGGTCATGCAGAGGCCCCCCAGAAGGGAGGGCACAACGTTGTCCGGGTGACCTTCGATATCGATGGCCAGCTCCAGCAGCTTCTCCTTGGAGAGAGGCTCACCGACGAGAGCATTGGCTCCCATCAATCCCGCCACGATCGCCGTGGCACTGCTGCCCAGCCCCCGTGCCGGCGGCACGGCAAGACGCACCCGTGCCTCAAGGGCGACGGGTTCCAGCCCAGCCGCTTTCCACACCCGTTGGGCCGCTCGGTAAACGAGGTTCTCCGGCCCACCCCGGAGGTGACTGCCCTCCGTTCCCTCAATAATCAGCTCAAATCGTTCACCGCCCCCTTCGATCCGCCGCATCGCGAAGCGGTTGTTCAGATCAAGGGCTGCACCGAGGCAGTCAAATCCAGGGCCGAGATTGGCGGTGGTTGCCGGGACGTCCACGACCACTTTCTGACCGATGCGCGGCTGCGCCATCGCTGATCCTCTGCTCAGGCCAGTGTCCCACCTGACTCCGCCAGCATCCGGGCGCGACAGGCTGCACTGAACAGTCCGGCATCGGGATCGATCACCGCTGTGACCTGCATCCCTTCGATCAGTTCGCGGAAGCGTCCCTTGTCGCGCATCGCATTGAGAAAGCTGGCGGATTGCAGTCCTTTCAGTTGTTTTGACGCGGTCCCCCCGCCAACCCAGAGGCCTCCTGTGCAGAGTTCCTGAAGGGCAAGATCGCCTGCCGCTGAGCCATAGGCCTCCAGCCAAAGCTGTAGGGCGCGTTGCATCAAGGGATCACCCCCTTCAGCGGCAACGCTCACCTGAGCGGGAAGATCGTTGGAGCTGTTGCGCCGCCAAGCCTCAGCCACGCTGCGCAGGGGGTGCATGGCGGCATCGGGTTTCTGAAGCAGCCAGTGGGCCACATGCCCCAGGCCGGTGCCACTCACGATGCGTTCGATCGAAAGGCGGCTGACGCCGAGGTCTTGTTTGAGCCAGGAGGCCAGCTCCCATTCCGCTTCGTTGCGCGGAGCAAATTCGCGGTGCCCTCCTTCGCTCGCCAGGGCCACCAGTCCCTGTTCGCTCTGCAGGCCTCGCGCCATGCCGAGACCGGTGCCTGCCCCAAGAATGGCCAGGGGGCCCTTGTCTTGGTGGCCCTTCTGAAGGATCACCTGCTGATGGCTGTCGAAATGGGGCAGCCCGTAAATCAGCACGCCGAAATCATTCACCAGCTCGAGCTGTTCCATGCCCGCAGCCCGCGCCAGGTCGGCCTCCCGCAGCCGCCAGGGCAGGTTGGTGATCCTGGCCTCCCTGTGTCGCACCGGACCGGCAACGGCGATGCAGGCATGCGCTGGAGCCGGGAGATCGGCGGGGCGATTGTTGAGGAAGGCCTCGAGCATCGGCTCAAGGGATGGCCATTCTCCCGAGCGGAATCGTTCCTGATGCAGCAGGCGCAGCTGGCCCGCCTCACTCCCGTAGAGAGCAAGCAGAGTCTTGGTGCCTCCCATGTCCCCCGCCAGGAGTGTGCTGGTGGCCATCCAGGGCTGCGGCAACTCCTACCAGCGTGGTTGGCTCAGGAAAAGAAGTCCAGTGGGAGCGGTCCCCAGGTGGTGCTTGGCGTGGTGTCGTCGTCACCGTGGCCACTAATCAGAATTCCTTCGCCAAGGCCGTGTTCGATCCGAATGCGGATCGTGCCCCCCTTCTGATTGGCTTTCAGGAAAACAGGGCCCTGCTCCTCGGGGCTGTCGACGAGCTCCAGTGGCTCCCACTGTTGGCTTTGCTCGAGGCTGCGCAGCGCTGTGAGGGCCTGCTCCCTGGACGGGGCCATGACTCCGATGGTGAACCAGCTGGCCTGGGCCATCGCCTGATCGAGTTCTCCTCGCAGCTCGTTTCTGATCTGGGGAGGCAACTCCGGCGCTCCCCGCAGACGCGCGAGATCGGCCAGGTGCTGCACAGGGGTATCCGTCATCGGTTCAGCTCCAGGCCCGCGGCGCGCTCGCTGTTGGCCATCTGGGCAGCACTGAGAAGGTCGGCCACCGCTGTGACCCCGAGGTCACCGTCCCGTCGGCTGCGAAGGCTCACGGCGTTCTGCTCCGCTTCCTTGGCACCGATGACCGCCAGCACGGGGATCTTCATCTGTTCGCCGGTGCGGATCAGCTTGCCGAGGCGCTCACCGCTGCGGTCGATCGTGGCGCGAACACCAGCTTTGGTGAGTTGGTCCAACACCTGTTCGGCGTAGGGCTGCACCTCGTCGGTGACCGGCAGTAGACGCACCTGCTCGGGGGCCAGCCAGAAGGGGTAATCGCCGGCGTAGTTCTCGGTCATGATCCCGAAGAACCGCTCCAGCGAACCGAAGATGGCGCGGTGGATCATGATCGGCCGCTGCTTGCTGCCGTCGGCGGCGATGTAGTCGAGCTCGAACCGTTCCGGCAGATTGAAATCCAGTTGGATCGTGGAGCACTGCCACATCCGGCCGATGGCGTCTTCGATCTTGAGGTCGATTTTCGGGCCGTAGAACGCACCGCCTCCCTCATCGATTTTGTAGGCCCAACCCTTGCGCTCCAGGGCTTCAATCAGTCCCTTGGTAGCCAGGTCCCAGACGGCGTCATCGCCGATGGACTTCTCGGGGCGGGTGGAGAGGTTGATCTCGTAATTGCTGAAATCGAAGGCGGAGAGAATCCGTTCGGTGAGATCGAGGATCTTCAGGATTTCGTCGCTGATCTGCTCCGGCAAGCAGAACACGTGGGCATCGTCCTGGGTGAAGCCCCGCACCCGCATCAGACCGTGCATCACACCGGGCCGCTCGTAGCGATACACCGTTCCAAGCTCCGCCCAGCGGATCGGCAGTTCCCGGTAGCTGCGCAGTTTGCTGGCGTAGGTGAGCACGTGGAACGGGCAGTTCATCGGCTTGAGCTGATACTCCCGTTCGTCCACCTCCATCGGGCCGAACATGCTCTCGGCGTAGAAGTCGAGGTGGCCTGAGGTCTTCCAGAGGCTGATGTCCGCCACGTGGGGGGTGTAAAGGAGCTCGTATCCGCCCTCGAAGTGGGCCTGGCGCCAGAACTCCTCGATCAACAGGCGCATGCGAGCACCGCGGGGGTGCCAGAACACCAGACCAGCCCCGGCCTCATCCTCGATCGAGAAGAGGTCGAGGTCTTTGCCGATGCGGCGATGGTCGCGGCGAAGCGCTTCTTCCTTGCGACGCTTGTGCTCCGCCAGCTGTTCCGGGGTTTCCCAGGCCGTGCCGTAGATGCGTTGCAGCTGCGCTTTGGTTTCATCGCCTCGCCAGTAAGCGCCTGCCACGCTTTCCAGCTCGAAGGCCTTGGCATTGAGTTGGCCGGTGTGATCCACGTGGGGGCCAGCACAGAGGTCCCACCAGTCCTCACCAAGGGTGTAAAGGGTGATCGGCTCCTGCAATCCTTCAAGAATCTCGAGCTTGTAGGGCTCGTTCTGGGCTTTGATTTTTCCCTCGGCCTCGTTGCGGCTCACCTCGACGCGTTCGAGAGGCAGCTTCTTGTTGATGATCTTGATCATCCCTTTCTTGATGGCCTTCAGGTCGGCCTCGGTGAAGGGATCGGGATTGTCGAAGTCGTAATAGAAACCTGTTTCCGTCCAGGGGCCGATGGTGACGCGCGCCTTGGGAAACAACTGCTGCACAGCCATGGCCATCACATGGCTCATGGAGTGGCGAATCTTCAGCAGTTGATCGCTTTCGCTGGTCTTGGGCAGAACCACCGGTGCTGAAGGGGCTGGGGTGGTTGCTGCAGCGCTGCTCACCGGTTCAGGTTCAGGGCCCGCCATCCTATGGGCGAGACCCGAGGACATCAGGTGGGTGAGTCAACCAATCAGGAAGCTGGCGCGCTGTTGGATGAGTTGCTGGCATCCCTGCTCGATGACTTCGAGCATTGGTTTCAGCGCGGTGAGGAGCTTCTGCAGGCCTGTCCGGAGGAGGTGATGCCGTTGCAGGAGCGCCGACGCATGCAGGAGCGGCTGCAGGACGGCAAGAAGGCCATTGCTGCAACACGCTCCCTTGTGGGTGCATCAACGCAGCCCATGGCGGTCTCGATGGAGGTGATGAACCCGTGGCATGGCTTGGTCACGGAGGTGTGGGCCCTGGCCGCGAGGTTGGGGTCGAACCGTTCGCCTCAGGCCCCGAGCTGATTGCGCAGCTGGCGCAGGTTGCTGCTGTAGAAGCTCGCCAGGTCCTGAGGGCTCTTCACCGGTTGACCGTAGGCGGAACGGCCGGTCCAGGTGGGGAAGGATGCCCATTCGGGAGCCAGCTTCGCCATGGCGTTTCTGGTCAGCCCTTTCCGGTCAATTTCCTTGAGAGCACCGCGACGCTCAACAAGGTGCAGAGCGGCTTGGTCCTGGTGCCTGGGCTCGAAGCTGGACAGCTTGAGCTCCTTCGCCACGCCCTTCCAGGTCTTGGGCAGGAATTGATAGGCCCCCGCTGCGGCGCTGGTGTAGCGCTTGACGATCACCCGCTCGGGATGATGTGAGAGGTCCTGAAACTGCCCGCCGCCATACATGATCCGGTATCCCTTGTCTTCGCCGTCTTTCCAGGTGCCCTCGGCGTAGCGAATGGTGTTGAGCAGGGCGCGTCGCTCAGGTGTCAGCTCGTAACGACCACCCTCCGTGCCAGAGGACATGGTGGCGCGGCTGCTGGTAGCGCTTTGCTCAGCCTGTTCTGCGGGCGCTACTGCGTTCTGGAGCGGCTGTTTGGCTCCTGCGGACAGCACCAATCCTGCGGTCAGGGCTGCACCGACGACAGGCCGGCTCCAACGTGTGGCTGGGCTGAACGCAGAAAAAAGGCGATGCACGCAGAACAATCGGGTGGACGATCACAGTGCTGGCCCACGAGGTCTGGACGCGAGATCGGCGCCTGAGGGGTTGACGCGTTGTCTGTGCTGTGTATATGCAGCTGAGAGAAGGCTGAGAGTCTTGCGAGACTCGCCTCTGCGGCTGACGTTGTCTCCCTCAAGCCTCAGGGGCCATGGCTTGAGCCCATGGCCGTCGCATTGATCAGAGCAGCTAATGCTTCTCTTTGTTGCTGATCAGGCTGGCCGGGCGAAACCCAAGGCATCCCGAACCCGTTCAAGCGTTGCGTTGGCCACGGTTTCGGCCTTCTCACGGCCTGTTCTCAGCACCTGATCGAGCTCTGTGGGGTCCTGCATCAGCTCCCGGTAGCGGGCCTGGATGGGTTCCAGCGCGCTCACGGTGGCTTCGGCCAGCAGCGGCTTGAACTGTCCCCAACCCATCTCGGCGCATTCAGTGGCGGCCTGCTCCCGCCCCTTGCCGCTCAGGATTGCGTAGAGCCCAAGCAGGTTGTCGGTTTCCGGTCGATCGGGGTTGCCGAATTCGAGGCCACGCTCTGGATCGGTCTTGGCGCGTTTGATCTTTTTGGTGATCAGCTCCGGAGGGTCCAGAAGCGTGATGCGACTCCCCTCGTTGGGATCGCTCTTGCTCATCTTGCTGCGACCATCCGTCAGACTCATCACCCGTGCCCCCTCCTTGAGGATCAGCGGTTTGGGCACTTTGAGCACCGGCGTGTCCTTGCTGCCGAAACGGGCATTGATGCGCTGCTGGGCGATGTCGCGCGCCAGCTCCAGGTGCTGCTTCTGGTCCTCGCCGACGGGCACCAGGTCAGCGTCGTAGAGAAGGATGTCGGCGGCCATCAACACCGGATAGTCCAGCAGGCCCACGGAGACGTTGTCCCCCTGTTTCACCGCTTTCTCCTTGAACTGAATCATCCGCTCCAGCCAGTTGAGCGGCGTGACGCAATTCAGCAACCAGCACAGTTCGCTGTGGGCTGCCACCTGGCTCTGCACAAACACCGAACAGCGTTTGGGGTCCATGCCACAGGCCAGGTAGAGCGCTGCTGTGGAACGGGTGTCCTCAGCCAGGCGGCTGGGGTCATGGGGAACGGTGATGGCATGGAGATCCACAACACATACAAATGTGTCGTGGGTCTCCTGCAGATCAACCCAATTGCGGATGGCACCCAGCCAATTGCCGAGGTGCAGTGCTCCGGTCGGTTGCACCCCGGAAAGAACCCTTGGCCGGCTCATCAATCAGGCCTCGGTTTCTGCGGTATTGGTGTCGTCGCTGGCGGTTGCTTCTGACTCCACCAACGGCTCCACCACTGGTTCGGCCTCCGGCTCGGCAACCGGTTCAGCTGCAGCCTCCGGTTGAGGTTTGGCTGGCCGGGCAAAGGGATTCGGACGGGACCCGCGGCCACCACGCTCATCGTCAAAGCGGCGGCCACGACCACCACCATCACGACCACCACCATCACGCCGGCCACCTCGGGCAGGCTGATTTTTCTGCTGTTCGATCAGAGCGTCGAGTTGGCCGTCCTCCAGCATTTGGCCAAGGCTGCGGACCGCGAAACCCAGCACAGCCACGGTCGAGCGGAGATTGAAGGCCTCCTGCAGGGCCCGGGCTGAGCGCATTTCGTTGTCACTCAGACGAATCCGGAAGCCTCCGCCCTCACGGCCGCCACCACGGTTGCCACGACTGCGCTGACCATCTCGGCCGCCGTCTCCCTGTCCCGCCTGTTGTTGGGGATCGCTGTAGGAATCACTCATGGCCCATGGCCTGGAATCAGGCGCAAGTGTGACGCATCACCGGGGTGTTTTCGGTGATCCAGAGCAGCTGGTGGCATTCAACGCTGTTCTTCCGAGCCAGCACCAGCATCGGAACCACCGTGATCCCCCGTTCAATCCGTTCGCGATAGCTGCTCACCAGTTGTCGGTACCGCTCCGCTGTCCAGCCGTGGATGGCTGTGTCACGACTGTTCCAGTAGTCCTGCAGCGCCCTTTGGCAGTCCTCGATGCCGAACTCCCGCCAGCAGCTCTGTTGGGCCAACAGTGGATCCATCCCCTGCTGCAGCAACCGCCGGTAATGCATCAATTCCGGAGCTTCATCGCGCCCATCCGGAGGGAGCCAACGATGCAGCTCGGTCAGGGGAGTTCGAGACAGCCGCAGCCAGCAGCGCTCCCGCAGCAACACCGGCAGTTGCCACGACCAGCCCTCGGCACGACGGACTTCATCGAGCACCTCAATCAGCCCTCGCTGCTGACGCTCGGTCAGTCCAGCGAGCGCATGGGTTGTGGTGTCGACCTCAGCCATGGGCGCCGGTGTAGGTGATCCCGTCCTCCACGTAGTCCTTGGGTTCCAGATGGATGGTGCACCGCACCGGCCCGAAACTTTCGTCCAAGCGCTCTTCCACCTGTTCGGTGATCCGGTGCGCCTTGGTGAGGTCGTCTGCGTCGACAACCATATGCATTTCGATGAACACCTGCTGGCCCAGAACGCCCCGGCTGGCGATGTCGTGGCAGTTCAAGACGCCGGCGGTGGCCATCGCTTCGGCATAGATGGCTTCAGGTGCAACCGCCATGTGGTCCACCAGCCAGGGCAAGGTTCCGCGCAGCACCTGCCAGCACACACGGATCAGCAGGAGTGCCATGGGGATGGCCAGCGCAACGTCGAGCCAGCTCACCTGCAGCCACACCGCCCCGGCCATGCCCACCAGCACCACCACGGTGGTCCAAACGTCGCTCGCCGCATGTTGAGCATCCGCTTTGAGCAGGTTGCTGTTCAGTCGCCGACCTTCCCGCAGCTCATATCCCGCCAGCAGGAGGTTGAACCCCAGCACCAGCGTGAGCAGCACCAGCTCCTGGCTGGTCACCCGGATCGGTGGCAGGCCCTCGAGCAGCCTTTCCCCCGAACGCAGCAGGATCTCAAGGGCTGTGAACAGGATGAAACCAGCGATGCCCAGTGCTCCCACCGCCTCGTATTTGCGGTGGCCGTAGGGGTGATCCCTGTCGGGGCGCGGATCGGACAGTTTGTTGGTGACCAGTCCCGTGAGGCTGGACAACGCATCGGTGGCGCTGTGCATGCCATCGGCGATCACCGCCAGGGAACCACTCATGGCCCCCACCAGAAGCTTCAGCAGCGACATGCTGATGTTCAGGCCCAGGGCCACCATCAGAACCCTGCGCACCCCCCGGCGGTTGTCGACCATCGCATTGGGATGACTGTGTGTCACGGCTGACTCCGGCCTGTTCCCAACTTATGGAGAACTCGTGTTTCTGGCCTGAAGTTCTGGTGTCAGGTGGTGGGTTGAGCTAAGAAGGGCCACTGCTACAGCAGCCGTTCTGTTGAAACTCCCGGCTTCATGGCCAGAACTGGTGGTGCCACCGTCGTCGTTGCTGCGGCCGTTGGCTCTGGCTGGAGCTGGTCTGCTTGCTGGACAGTGGCTGATCAGTGATGTGATGCATGTTCCCGGCGGGGGGCTGGGTCTGCTGGCCGCCGGTGGCGTTGTGATCTGGCTTGGCCGCAAGCCAAGTCAGCCGCGCTTCACAGCACCGGTATCGCTGGCTGGCTGGCTGGCTCGGTGCCAAGAGGTGCTGGATCAATTCGCACGTTTCGAGCAGCAACCCTCTGCCGATCTGGCCCGTCGCGCTGAACTGAAACGGGTGCTGGACCGCTGCGGTCCTGTGCGCATGGCGATGGTCGCCTTGGGGGGCTCTAAGGGACCGAATGAGGCAGACCTCAGCAGCTCTCTTGCTGGCCCGGCGCCGGTGACGCTGTCGCTCTGCCATCCCCTGACCACCGACGAAGGCAGCCGTTCCTGGCCCGGCGGCCTGCTGGATCAGGATCTGATCCTGTTCAGCCTGCAGGCGCCCCTCCTGGCCTCGGATCTGCTCTGGCTGCAGCAGGTGCCGGATGATCAGCCGGCCTGGGTGCTTGTGTCGACCGATGCGAAGGACGCATCCACCGATGCTGTCGCTGCTGTTCGAGACGATCTTCCCGAGCGCTGGCGTGAGCTGATCCTGGTTCAGGAGTCTTCGATGCAGTTGCGCACTGCCCTGGCACCGTTGCGCCGTTCGCTGAAACAGGCTGCAGTGGAGACGCGTCCGCGACTCCTGGCGGACTTGCATCGCCGTTGGCAGCGTGACCTCGAATCGCTTCGGCGCGAACGCTTTCTGCAGATTCAGCAGCGCACCCAGTGGGTGGTGGCCGGGTCTGTGATGGCCTCCCCCATCGCCAGTCTTGATCTTCTGGCCGTGGCGGTGGCGAACGGTTTGATGATCAAGGAGATGGGAGAGATCTGGGGAACATCGCTGCAGCCGGATGTGCTGAGGGAGGCGGCGGCGCAGCTGGCTCGGGTGGCCCTCGCCCAGGGCGTGGTGGAGTGGACCGGACAGACCTTGCTTGGGCTGGCCAAGCTGGATGGGGGGAGCTGGCTGATCGCCGGTTCAATGCAGGCCCTCAGTGCGGCTTACCTCACCCGTGTGGTGGGACGCTCCATGGCGGATTGGCTGGCGATCAATGCCGGCGTTGACGAGCTTGATCTTGTGGCGTTGAAGCAGCAGGCACCGTTGTTGGTGGCTCGGGCTGCAGAGGAGGAACGGGTGAACTGGAATGGCTTCGTTCAGCAATCCCGCGAGTGGCTACTCCATACAACTTCATGAATGCTTAGTAAAGCGCTTAATGAAGTTTTTTTGAGACCTGATTCTGATTGTTGAGTTGTCATGTAACGGAACGTTCCGTCCATACACTTGATCCACCTGTCCCTTTTTTGAGGGAGAGGTTCATCCGTCTTCTTTTCTTCCATGTCCACCGCAATTCGCAGCGGACGCCAGAGCAATTGGGAAGCCTTTTGTCAGTGGGTGACCGACACCAACAACCGCATCTATGTGGGTTGGTTCGGCGTGCTGATGATTCCCTGCCTCCTGGCGGCCACCATCTGCTTCACCATTGCTTTTATCGCCGCTCCCCCGGTTGATATCGATGGCATCCGTGAGCCCGTCGCTGGCTCCTTGATCTACGGCAACAACATCATCTCCGGTGCTGTTATTCCGTCTTCCAACGCCATTGGCCTGCACTTCTACCCCATCTGGGAAGCTGCTTCCCTCGATGAGTGGCTGTACAACGGCGGCCCTTATCAGCTGGTCTGCTTCCACTTCCTGATCGGCATTTCCGCCTACATGGGTCGTCAGTGGGAACTCTCCTACCGCCTGGGCATGCGCCCCTGGATCTGCGTCGCTTACAGCGCTCCGCTGTCTGCAGCGATGGCTGTTTTCCTGGTGTACCCCTTCGGTCAGGGTTCCTTCTCTGATGGCATGCCCCTGGGCATTTCTGGCACCTTCAACTTCATGTTGGTGTTCCAGGCTGAGCACAACATCCTGATGCACCCCTTCCACATGCTGGGCGTCGCAGGTGTTTTCGGCGGCAGCCTGTTCTCCGCCATGCACGGCTCCCTGGTGACCTCCTCCCTGGTGCGTGAAACCACCGAGGCCGAGTCCCAGAACTACGGCTACAAGTTCGGCCAAGAGGAAGAGACCTACAACATCGTGGCTGCCCACGGTTATTTCGGTCGCCTGATCTTCCAATACGCCTCCTTCAACAACAGCCGTAGCCTTCACTTCTTCCTGGGCGCCTGGCCTGTTGTCGGCATCTGGTTCACGTCCATGGGCATCAGCACCATGGCCTTCAACCTGAACGGCTTCAACTTCAACCAGTCCATCCTGGATAGTCAGGGCCGCGTCCTGAACACCTGGGCTGATGTGCTGAACCGCGCCAACCTCGGCATGGAAGTGCAGCACGAGCGCAACGCTCACAACTTCCCCCTCGACCTGGCTGCCGCTGAGTCCACTCCTGTGGCTCTGCAGGCTCCTGCCATCGGTTGATCTGGAATCAACCTGTTCCCTTTGGAACAGCAAAAACGATTCAGATCAACTGAATCGGAAAGCCCCCTCCTCGGAGGGGGCTTTTTGTTGCTGTGTTGGCTGTGAAGGTTGGGCGGCGCATCAGGCCCCTTCAGGGCACCAGCCGATCTGCTTCTCCAGCCGTTGCATCCATTGATGGCAGCGGTGTGTGAGGTGTGCTCCTTGGGGGATGCGCTGTTGGTGGTGTGCGCAGGCTGGCTGGGTGACCCCCGCCTCAGCAAGGGTGTGTTGAAAGTGCTGGCAGGTGAGGCACACCATGAGGGACCGGCTCGGTCGGAGTTGCCCTGATCCCATCGGTGGCCAGGCGCTTGGTGGCGGAGCGTTGACGATGCCCATACGCGTCTTATTGGTAATTATGTACTACTCGCAGTCCTTTTGGTTGTCAACGTGGTGTTGGGGAGAATGGAGCCATGAGTGAGCCTCGCCCCACCCTCCAGTTCGATCTGGACCTTGAAGCTGTTCGCCTGCTCCACCGCTCGGTGAGCTTTCATCTTGAGAAATGGCCCGGGGGGCCGGATCCCAGAGAGCAGGAGGCCCTGCAGTCGATGAAGACCTTGCTCACGGCAGCGTTGCTTGAGTTCAGCCTTGACCAAGACGGTCAGCGTTGAAACCTGCTCCCTTCACGGCTGAGCAGGGAAGCAGCGACAGCGCTGCGTTGGCCGCTGTACAACGCATTGAGTCGGTTCAGGCCTGGCTGGACTGCATGGCCACCTGTTGCATTAACGATGGGAGAGGACTGGGCTCCAGCAGCTTTGGTTCCTGCGTTGTTCTCTTAAGCCGTTGTCCCCGTGGGTTGGTTGATCGCCCTTGCCATCGTCGTGGTGCTGTCCTGGCTGGGATGGCGTTGGAATCAGCTCGAGTGTGCTGAAAGCCGCTCCGTCAGCGGCCGTTTGGTGAAGCGGACGCGTCGTCATTCGCGGCGACGCAAGCACCATCACTAAGCGTCGTGGTCTCTACAGATGTGCCCATCTTTCCAGCTCCAGATCCATGGAACTGTTGCCTTTGCCTTGAGCAGATCCTCGCGTTCTTCAAGCCTTACGGGAATGAATTCCGTTCTGTAATCAAATCCGTGATCCCGCATGGACTGGTTGAGAACCAGACTTCCTTCGTTGCTGGACACGGAGCGGTGATAGGTGCCGATAGGGATTTGTAGAGCACCCATCGCTCGGATCAAATGAATGATGTGATGGGGATGATCCCAGGCTGGATTGAGCAACGTGAAGGTCCGAGAACCTTCAAGGACAAGGTTGTTGTCCACCTGATGACGGTGCACGTAGTACTGCTCTGAAGCATCTTGGTCAGGGGGTGACGTGGCAGCGCCATGGTGGGCGACCACGTCGGTACCATTGCTTCCAGGAACCCCTGCATCAAAGAACGTCACCGATGGGGTCTCTCGGAAGACATGAATCGGTATGAAGTGAAGCCTCACCGTGCCTCCTCTTGTTCTTCTTGCTTCTGATTTAAATCTGCCCTGCGAGAAAAGCGGATGATTAGCTCCAGATCAAATCAATCGTCATGGATGGCTCCAAATTGCGTTTCACCGGGCAGTCATTCACAACACGCCTGAACAACTCAATCTGTTCCTCCGATAAGCCTTGGGGCAGGGTGATCCATATCCGAAGAGTTTCGATCTTGCGGGGCCCCGTTTGGCTCATGATCTTCTCAACAGATGCTTCTGCATCGGTGACAGACCAGTTACGGCGTTTGGCCGTGATTCCCATCACGGTCAAGATGCAAGTGCCTAGAGCAGTGGCCAATAAATCTGTTGGTGAAAAGCTTTCTCCACGCCCGTCATGATCAGGCGGAGCATCGGTGCTTAACGACACACCGGAGGGCTCATGTTCGGCTGAACAGTGCAGATCGCCGGTATAGCGGCAGGAGATGCGACTCATCAGAGCCCTGCCCGCAATTAGGCCATGGGCATGCGACAACCCAGTTGAATCGTGCCTTCGTCGACCAAACGGCCCAGCCGTTGGGCGACAGCCTCCTCAGTTCGTGTGAATTGATCTTGGCGGGCTGTCACCCACGCCATTTCACCGTTGGTGATCACGCCGGTGGACATGGCTTCGAGAAAGAGTTCGCCGAGTGTCATGACACTTGTGCCGTTGGGATCACGTTGATGGGACTCCCAAGGGGGTGCATGACCTGCTCACCTTTCTTCATGGCAAGGCATCAAGGATGGTTTGGAGGGCCCGGTTGATCTGATCGCTGAGCTGGGGGCCGGCGGGATTGAGGCGGATCAAGCTTGTGAATCCTTCGCTGAGGTCGGGCCTGTTGGGGGGGCTGTTCAGGCTCATGTGCATCGCACGAATCACGGCCTCTGGAACGCACCGTTGGCGGCTGCGGTTCCAGACCAGGCACTGATTCAACGGTGTCTGCAACCACCAGCCGGTCCATGGCAGGTGCTGGCCCCCCATGCTTCGCTGCATCAACCCTTGGCGCCAGTTGAGTTGCGCATGGGTAGCATCCACCAGCACGTTGTCGCCATCGGCGATGGCGCGGTCGATGGCGCCATGCAGATGCGGTTCCAATTCAGACCAAGGACCCTGCACATTCGCCTCTCCCCACAGTTGTTCCCTTAGCACGTCATTGGCGATCACCCGTGCAGGGAGCAGCGGAGCGAGGATCGCCGCGAGGGTGGACTTGCCGCTGCCCGGGGGGCCGATTAACAGATGGCCCTGGGGCCGTGGTTCAGGCAACGAAGCGTTTGTAGAGCCAACGCACCAGTCCACCAATTACGGGCACTGGAGCAAACGTGGGGCCGACGAAATCGAAATAATCGCGGTGGTCCCCGATCTTTCCATCTGGATTGAAGCGGAGCCGGGTCGCCCCGGGATAGATGAACTCAATCCCTTTGATCTTGAGGCCCATGCGCCATTCAACAAAGGCTGTTTCACCGTTCACCACCACCGATTCCGTTTCCAGGAACACGTCATCACAGCGCTGCATCAGACCGTCCTGGGCAAGGATGTAGGCGTCAATGCCCTGCCGTTCCTGGGTTGGATCGGTGAAATGCACGTCACTGGCATAGACGGCTTTCCACTGCGCAGCTGTGGGGCCGGGTGTGCCGTAAGGCTTGGTGAACAGGGCACGGATCTGTTCTGCGTCCAGCGGAGGATGAGGCATGGGTGTTGTAATCAGAAGTCGGCGCCCACCTGAGCTGTCATGGTCTCGGCCCAGCTCACGCTGGGAGCCAGGCCGAGGCCGAGAAGTCCAGCCGTGGCGAGGAATCGATGCATGGCGTCAGTTGAAAAACCCCTTGGACTGAAGCCAGAGGCCGATGGCGACCAGGGGCCCGAAGCCGGCGATCAACACCGTGATCTTGAGGCGCAGCGGTGACACCTGGGGTTTGGTCTCTCGAAGAGCCATGGCAAGGCACGAAGGCAGCTGAACCTAAACGCTGTGCTGCGTTCGTGCCTGTTCAGAGCTCGTACTCCTCTTCAAACTGCTCAATCAAGCCCTTGTACAGCGCTAGAAGACCCTCGGTCTCTTCGCAGAATCCGTCCGTTGTGTACTTCGCGATCAGATTCACCACGGCGCTGCGGATCTGCGTGAAGGCGCCGAAGTACTCACCCTGGATGTCTTCATCGCGGATGTCGTTGATCAGCGCGCCCACCAGCTCAATCTTGCGCTTGGCAGCGGCCATCTCCGCTTCCATCTCTTTGTTGAGCTTGCGGCGTTTCTTCGGCATCCCCTCAACCGGTTCAATCAGCGACATTACGGGAGCCGCAGGCCTTCCTCGTTCGAGCGACTTCCCCTAGCGTCGGGTTCACTCAACCCATGGCCTTGTGAATCGGACCTTCCGCGGTGTTGCCTACGTGTCCGTCTGGGTGGTGATCTGGGGAACGGTGGCGTCCTTGATGGACTGGATGCTGCTGACAGGTGAGGTTTACGAAACGGCCAGCTCTGGTCAGGCGGTGACGTTCATCGCCTACGGGGCCGCAACAGTGGTGTTGGCCACGCGCTTTTCGGGGCGTTTCCTTGCAGATGCCGATTCAGACGCTGCGGATCAGGAGTGATCCGCCCATCAGCAGCGCCAAGATCTCGAACGCTTGTTTGACCAGGCGGCTTCCTTTCACCAGGGAATAGTGGGCCCCCAGGAAGCCTCCGATCAGTGAACCCAGCACCAGCGGTGGAAGCCAGTCCCAACGGATTTCGCCGCTCAAACCCAGCACCAGCGCCCCGGTGCCATTCCACCCCAGGCCCACCAGCACCAGGGTGTGAGCAACGGCTCTGGCGTAGCTCAGCCCAAACCAGCGCACCAGCCACAGGGTGACGAACAACCCCGTGCCTGAGGTGAGGGAACCGTTGAGAACGCCAATGATGAACAGCCCGCAACTGCCAAGCCCAACGGTGCGGGCTGTCAGCGGGTAGGGCTGGTCTGTCGTCCCCAGATCCGGTTTCCGAGCCGAATAAACCCCCAGCCCAAGGGTCAGCAGCCCAAGGCTCGCTGTGGCCACTTGATCGGGCAGCGCAAGAACCATGCTGGCTCCCACAAACACACCTGGAAGACCGGCCGCCAACACCAGCGCTGAGCGTTTCAGATCAAGACTGCTGGCACGCCAATGACGCCCACTCGCTCCCAGCCCCAGCGCAACACTGGCCACCTTGTGGGTGGCCAATGCCATGGAGAAAGGAAGGCCCAGAAGGATGAGGGCGGGCAGTTGCACCAATCCTGCTCCCCCTCCCGCCAGAGCCGAGAGGGCATTGGCGCCAATGGCGATGCCCAGCAGGGCGATTTGCATCAGCAGTTCGGACACACTCAATCTCGTGTCAGGAAGGCGATGGGAACTGAAAAGGTGATGATGCGGTGGGGATCCCCCGGGAGAATGGCAACGCAGGCCACTTCACGATCAGCGTGAGCCTCGCGGGACTGCACCACAAAGGCTGTGGCGTCTTCGATGCTCCACATCGGGGCATCACCACAACGGCGTTCATCCCTGTATGCCTGCCAGACCTCGCAGAACGCCTCCCCATCCTCTCCACTCTTCATTTCCGTCAACGCCTGTTCCAGACCCACGTCTTCGAACCGTTCGAACAGGCGCACCATCAACGGGTGGGCAATGGTGGATGAGGCCTTCAGGGTTGAGTTGATCGTGCCGATGGCACTCACCATCAGCTTTGGTTTGGAGCGTCGTGCATCGATCACTCCCACAGGCAGATTGAGATCCCAGCTTGGGTGTCCGCTGACGGCACAGGCCAGATCGAACAGCCCCAAGCTGCATTGCTTGATCAGGCTCTGAATGGTCTCTCGATCCATAGCTCAGTTCCGCGTGGCCTGATTCACCGTTTGCGTTCCAGTGTTGCCAGGATGGCCGTCGGTTGATGCCGCTGTGGATGTCCCTGGTTCAGATCTACCTTGATGCCGTCACCCACCAGGTGATCACCAGTGAAGAGCTTGCCTACGTGGCCGGCAATCAGGAGCAATTTGATCGAACCGAACGGAAACTCACTGCACGGCTTGAACAGTTGATTGGCGCAGGGAATATCAGTGTTGGAACGCGTTGATTATCCGAACAAAAAGCGTTGAAGCCGTTTCAGGAATTGGCGCAGTGGCTTTTTGTCACGGCTAAAAATCTGCCGCTCATCTGACAGCATCGCGCGACTCACCCGATCTGCGCTTCTAATAGGTGGGAAAGGCTGTCCCGTCAACCTTCACGGCAGGGCAACCACCCCCGACCAACTCTGCAGAACGTCAGGTGCGCCTTGGGTCAGGGCAGCAACAGTACTGGCTGAGCCAATTCCGATTCCCACCACAACGCCTACGGCGAAGACAAGCAGCCCCGTCAGAACGCTGCGTTCGGAAAATTGCATCCACTCAACATCAGTCAACCCGACTTTCCTGCGGCCATCGTCCAATGGCCACTGTCGTGTCACAGGACGTGATGGGGCCCGGAGCGGATCTGTTGTGTGGTTTCGGCCACAAAGGTAGATCTACCGACTGATCGATCGGGGTGGTCTTCGCTAACAACCGAATGTCAGCCAGATGACATTTTCAGTCATGAAAACGATTGACGAGCACATTCAGAAGGACCAGGAGGAGTTCCTTAAGGCCCTGTCTGAGCACAACGAAGGCAAGGTGCGTCATCTCACGGAGGAGCTGCAGTGGCTGTTGGATCACAAGAAGGAATTTCCTGATGATCCCCATGACCCCTCACCCCTTGAGCTGTTCTGCGAGCAGAACCCCGATGAGCCCGAGTGCCTGGTCTACGACGACTGAGTAGAAGTACCCATTCCTTGCTCCGCCCTGGCGCGAAGCCGCGTTGCTGCGCGCAACTTATTTAAGTTGTGTGTAGTCGACGTGTTCTGTGGTGATTCGCGCCATTCTGACCCGCCCCATTGCTGGCGATCTAGGTCTGCTCTTGCTTCGGGTGTTCACCGGCGCGCTGCTGATTCACCACGGTTACGAAAAGCTCGCCAATATCGAGAATTTTGCAGATGCATTCGTGCGCCCTCTGCATCTGCCCTTCCCGATCCTTCTCTCCTACGTCGCAGCGTTCTCGGAGGTGATCGGCAGCTGGCTGTTGATTACTGGCTTGCTGACGCGGATGGGAGCCTTGGCAGTCGCCGGGACCATCTCCGTCGCCATTTATCACGCCATCGTCACAGCGGGCTTCAACATCTATCTGCTGGAGCTTCTTGGCCTTTATTTCGCGGCTGCCGTGGCCGTTCTCGCCTGTGGCCCAGGTGTCTTTTCCATTGACGAGCTCATCGCCCGCCGCCTTGAGCCCGACATGCAGTATTCCGCTGCGGAAGACACGGATTTCGCCGCTGGCGAAGCCGCTGTTCTGGAAGAAGCCGTGGCCAGCCGCTGAACACCAGCGTGATCAGATTCAAAAGCCCCGCCATCGCGGGGCTTTTTTATGGCTGGCGACGGTATGGGCGAAAGACGCGTCAGAATCATCGAAGTTGGATCAACGCGATGAAAGAGGTCAGCCTGCTCGAGATGATTGGCCGTTCTCTGGCAAAGGTTGCAGCAGGGGCTGGTGTTGCAGCAGTGCTGATTTGGCTCACCTACGTGATGCTTGATGTTGGTCATATGCAGTCGGGCTTCACCCTGCCCCAATCCAGTTACTGAACTCAGATGCAGTGGAATGATCTTGAATCTCCGGTTCTGATCATTGCTTCGCTGTTGATTGTTCTGCAGGTTTGTTGGATTGGAGCTGTGCTCCGGCGCAACCAACGCAGGCGCTTGGGGGAACCCCTCACTGCCACAGCATTTCAATGTGAACTCCAGCGGATTTTCTCAAGAGCGAACGGACTGTCCTGAGCCATGAAGCAACTTCCAGGTCAACAGAGCAGAACCCTGCCGCGATGGCTGAAGACGGTCATGGCAGGTGCAATCACCGTGATTGCCACCATTTGGCTGGTGTCGTTGCTCCCCTTTCTGCTTCTCGCAGCCTTGGTGCTTTCAATCGCGCTCATCCCAATCACCCGTCGGCTGAGACGGGAGATGGAAGAGGCTGGATTCAATGTTGATGAACCCAGATCAAATGTTCAGCGCCCTGATCTCAACATCACCCCCTGGCACCGACAGATTCGCAATCTCTGGAGAGACTTCAGCTCTTGAACAGGTCGCTCGCCATTGAGCGATAACGACCAAGTGAACTGCCTGCGCGACGAGACTTTGTGGGCACTCTTTGTCCCGGCAGCAGGTTCAACGGAGCGAAATTCACCAACGTCAGCTCTGGGCGCTGCTGCTGTTCGGCTGCCAGCAATTCGGCAATGGCCTCTGCTGTTGTTTGTGCGGGAGATGCGCTCTCCGAAACAGCTTCGATGGTCTCCACCGGCTCGGTCTTGAGAGATGTTTTGGCCTTGAAGGTGCCGAGGGGCCACAGAAAAACCAGACTCAGCAAAAGAGCAACGGCGGCCGTGAGGGTGCCGGTGAGTCCAAAGGCCAAACCCTGAAAATTCCACAGCAACCCGGAACCTGCCATGCCGAAGGTGCCGAGGATTGCCAGCATCAGGCCGAGGAAGGATGCTTGTGGTGCCTTGAATTTGAGCGGCTGGCTGGCTTCAGGGACTTCAACGGGTGAAAGTCGTGGTTCTGGCCGAAGCAGAACAAAGCTGATTCCCAGCAGAACCAATGCCGTAACCGTGCTGCCAAGCCCCAGAGTGCGGCCCTGAAAATTCCAAAGCAAACCACCGCCGGCAAGACCTGAAACTCCGAGGGTTGCCAATGCAAGTCCGCTCAAAAAAGGAAGACGATTGCGCATGGCTCAGTTGCTCCGGTTTTGCATGGCGGCGTAAGCAACGGCTCCGCCAGTGATCACAGTGAGGAGACCTGTGGTGAGTAAGAAGCTCACCAACATGGCGAATCCAAGAACAGATCCCAGGAGGGACATCTTGATTCGCAGCAATTTCGACTTCATCAACAACACCAACAGCAAGACCACGGTGGTCTTCAAGCCAGCGATTTTTGCCGCACTGATCGGGCAAAAAGGATTGATCAACACCATTGGCTGGTCTTGGTCTTCTTAAGCATTTATGAAGTCTGGCGAAAACCAGAGCTCACCGTGAAGAGGGCGACGGATGGGCACAAAAAAACGGGCCCGAGGGCCCGTTTGCAGCTGACGTGTCGTGCGAGCTCAGCGACGACGGTTGCGTGAACGCTGCTTCAGCTTGCGCTTGTATTTCTCAACGGGGGTCTCGTGGTGACGGATCCGACGCAGATCAGAAAAGATGCCGGCTTTGGCGACGGAGCGCTTGAAGCGACGCAACGCGGATTCAATACCTTCGTTTTCGCCGACTGTGACCTGACTCATCCGTTCCCCGAAAGAGAGCAATAAACAACAACTTTACCAGCCGCCCTCTACCCCATCCCCCACCACCTGCCCGGGGTGGGATGGGTCTCTTGCATGACGCTTGTTGAAGAGATCGTGGCGCGTCCCGGCTTCTGCTTTGGGATGGGTCCATCACTCCGGCAGGCCCCTGTCTTGACCCTCACGCACTGCCCCCTGTGCATTGGTCTGGCTGTTCTTTCGGCCGTTCGATTTATGGCCCACTGCGTGATGGCCGTTCAGCTCGAACGCAGCACGGCAGGGGAGTCAACCCATCCCGCCATGCTGCTGGGCACTCTGTTTGAGCTCTAAAGCTGTTCCGCCTCAGGGATCGCTGGGATCAACCAGCTGCAGATAGGCCGTATCGGCGTTCTGCAGCGCTACATCATCGTGATGAGCGTCAACGCTGTAGATAAGGTGAAGCAGGCGGCCGCGATCCATGCCACGGTCGGCCACGTCTTTCCAGAGGCGTGAGCTGAGCTCCGCATCACGCCATTTGAGCTGGGCATCGACCAGTGCCCGCGTCATCGCGATGTAGCTCTGCCGGTCGTTGCGCAGCCGGTCTTCGGAGAAGCTGTGTTGAGTTGCCGGCTTGAGCAGATTGCGAATCGTCTGTGAGGCCGCCTTCAGCACCTTTGGCATCGTCGTTGTCCGACTCAGTTCAGTCTGATTCGGTCGTCTGGGCTGACAACGGAGTGAAATGCCTATGCCTGGATCAGAAATGAGTATTTGAACTCACTCCAGCGGGACGGTAGTGCTGATGACTTTTTGTAAAGTCAAACCCTTTAAGTTCAGACAGCCGCTCTTAAGCCTGTGGAAATACTTGTGATGGCAGCCGTATTTGTGCCCTTTGCTGCCCTCGTGATGAATGCATTTTCCGGTGATTCGGAAGACGATTTCGATTTCCTCTGAATGGAAGCCAAGCTCCTGGCGATGATGGCCTTTGGTGCCGCTGTTATGACCCTTTGGGCTTGGTTGATGGCGAATTTGCCGCGGATGGGGTCTGACCGGAGCAAGCCTGACAACCGCCGTTGATGCGGTAGGGCGCGAGGTGTCCACGCAGGCAAGTTGTGCCGCGGAAAAAGAGTTTTTGTCCCAGTTCTCGTGCGTGAGCATCGGTGAGCGGCAGGGAAAGCCAGCGATCAGGCACTTGACCCTTCAGCTGTGATCTCGCTTCCAGCGCTGCTTGGCGGCGTTGTTTTTCCTCCCGATCGTTTTTGCGATAAACCCCTTCAATTTGAAGTTCGCGGGAACAGGTTTCACAGGCATTCACGGTGGGCTTGCGGCGAGCCGTGTTCAGCGACAACTTGTCGCTGGGAACTTCCCGCTCGGCCCCGCAGCTGCAGCGGCACCACCAAAAAGCGTTTCCTGCTTTGGTTCGCCGTTCGGATGCGCGCACCACGGTGAGTTTGCCGTAAACCTCGCCAATTCGGTTGCGTGGACTGGAGGGCATGGCTCAGGCCGATTTCTGATCAGGAGCGTTGTTCAAGTCAGCAAACTTGGCTGCCATCGTTGGATTGCGTCGGGTCAACTTTTTAACGGTCACATCCTGTGCCTTGTCATTGGCAAGCCTCAGGTTTCGATCAGCACCCATCAGGGCATCCTTGGTTTTTTGGAGGTGATCGATCGACTTATCGATTTCATCGATTGCCGTTTGGAAGCGTCTGGAGGCGAGGTCGTAGTTGCGTGAGAAGGCTGTTTTGAAGGTTTCGAGGTCGTTCTCGAAATTGGTGACATCAATGTTCTGTGCCTTCACCAGAGCCAGTTCAGCTTTGTATTCCAGAGACTTCATGGCTGCATTGCGGAGCAATGTAATGAATGGAATAAAGAATTGTGGGCGAATGATGTAGGTCTTCGGGAAGCGATGAGACACATCAACAATGCCTGAATTGTAAAGCTCATTTTCAGGCTCCAGCAGGGAGACGAGCACCGCATACTCGCAATTTTTTTCGTTTCTGTCTTTATCTAGCTCTTTGAGAAAGTCTTCGTTTTTCTTTTTGGTGGCCGTTGTATCAGCCTCATTTTTCATCTCAAACATGATCGAGATGATTTCGTTGTTGTGGTCGTCCTGGTCGCGGAAGATGTAGTCACCCTTGCTTCCACTGCGCGCGTCGTTGTCTTTTTCGAAATAGGCCTTGGGGAAAGCCGCTGCACGAATCCTGTTGAATTCGGTTTCGCAGTGTTGCTCGAGGGTTTCTCCCACCATTTTGGTGGAAAGCCGCGCCTTCATGTCGCGCAAGCGTTCAATGGCCTGATCCCGATCACTGAGCTGGGCTTCGTAGCGATCTTTCAGTGATTGAGATTCCAGTTGATGCTTCAGTTCCGCTTCCTTCAAGCCGCTTTGAAGTGCATCGCGTTGCTTCTCCACGGAACTGACCGCTTCATTCACGGCCAGCTGGCGCTGCATGGCTCCAGCCTGGAGCTTCGCCTGCAAATCCCTCACTTCACTGTCTTTTTGCAGCGTCATCGCCTGCATTTCTTTGGCGAATTTGGTTTCAGCCAGGCGTAGTTCTGTGGCCTGCTGCTCACGAATTTGCTGGAGCTCAGCGGCAATGCGATCACGCTGCTTCTCCGCTTTGTTCACGGCATCTTTAATCGCCAGTTCCTGATGGATTGCACTTTGCTTGAGTTGGGCCTCAAGCGTTTGCATTTCCCTGTCTTTTTTGGCAACGGCCAACTCGATGGCATTGCGTTTGTCCTGTTCGGCGAGGGCCAGTCGCTTGTTCAGTTGCTGTTCAAATTCACGATCCCTCACCTGTTTGAGGATGTCGGCATACCCGGCCTCATCCACCTTGAAGGCGGTATTGCAGTGAGGGCAAATGATGTCGTGCATGTCTGACGATTTGTGTTGAACGTTCGCGCTACGTGCTGGGATTTTATCCGGCTCTGGCTAATACGAGATCAGCCCACGGTTCATGCCATGCCTGATTGGATCGATCCACGTTCGCTGCTCGACACGGTGATCATCTTGAGCATCGTGGCCTTGGCCGCCATCGGATTCGTGGTTGGCATCAAGGAAATGATCATCGATCTGAGCAAACTGCGTCGCGCCAAGGTTTAAGCGGCCTTCAGCTCTCCAGCCCCGACCGCAGCGCCGCCAATCGTGCGGCGTTCACACCAAGATCCGAGTCGCCGAGACGCGACTCGGACCGTGCCTGGATCCGGTTGTTGTCGCGATCAGCGAACAGCTCCAGGTCATCCACAAAGCCAAAGAAAGCGCTGCTGGCCTCGGCATGCAGGTAGGTATCGGTTTGATCAATCACAACCGTCCGCGGCGACTCCTGCACCAACCCACTCAGCTTGCTGAAGTCCGCCATCGGGTCGGAGCTCGCCCAGGTTTCGCTGGAACAGTGAGCTGTTGTCGGGCAGTCGCGCAACGCCCCGTTGCTCACGCCGAGATCCGCAGGGACGGGGCCAGAAAGATGGAAGAGCATCAACACGGGGGCCAGTAGGCCGGCAAGGAAGGTCACTGGTCTCTGCGGGAACGACCGCCCCAGTTCAGCATCCGAAGCCACATGCCGAACAGGGTTCCAACTGGTAAGGCGATCACCACCAACTGGCTGATCACGAACTGGCGCACCTCAGGATCCACGGTTGCGCTGCTGAGGGGACATGCAGGCAAGACTCGCGTCCCGTTCGCCATCATGGAGCGCATTGCTGGGCAACGATGACGAATCCGGGTTGGATTGTGCTCGCATGGTTGGTGGTGGCGCTGGCGTCTGCCCTCAAGTTTTGGTCGATCACGCGCCCCTATCGCGACAAAACAGCTCTTTCCCGTGGGCAAACCGTTGACGAAGCACGTCAGCGCTTGGAACGACGCTGGCGAAACGACAGCAAAGTGTGATGCTTATTTCTCGGCGATCACCCAGGCCGTTGCAGCTCTCTGACGCACATAGAGATCTGCGAGTTCCCGTGCCAGAGCTTTCAACTGGTCAAGATCGTCGGTTTCGTTGATGGACCGCTTGATCGCTTCAGCTTCGAACTGCTGAGGCAAGCTCAGGTTCATGACTTCCAAGCAGGTCAACCAACTGTAACGAAGCGTTATTTCTTGTGTGGGCTGGCTGCTGCCCGTGAGCGGGCAATCTCCTGCTGCCAAGCCAGAAGCAGATCTTTGCTGATCTCCTGAAGCTGTTTCACGTCAGTCATTGAATTGATATCGCGACTGCGCTGTTCAATGTCGAATTGTTGGCCAAGTGTCAGAGCGATGGGCTCCATGGTGACGTCGGCAGGATCAGCTCAAAGTATTGACTCGATCCTGCGTTGTCGTAACAACAGGTACGTTTTATCCCTGCTGTGTGCTGTTCCGTACTTGGTCTGTATGAAAGAACATTGACCCTTGTTCTTGCCATCGTGATGTGAAGCAAGCGCTGGTCGCTAAATGTTGACATCGAAGGCGATGCCGTTCTGCATTGCTTAGATTTTGTTGGTGATGCAGGTAGAGCTTTGGACGGTTCTGGACAAAATCTCGAGCGCCGTTATCACCTGGAAGTTTGGAGGGAAACGGTGTACTGGATGCAAGCGCGATGTAGCGACCTGCAGGAGCTCGATCGAGAGGGCGATGCCGCTTCGATTTATATGGAATTTCGCCTAAAAGGTATCGGCTGACTCGAAATCAGTTCTGGGATTCAGCGACGGGCAGGGAAACAGCCACCAGCAGGGCAATTCCGATCTCCGTGGCAGCGATCATCAGTTCGGTAACGATTCCCATGCTCAATTGCGGTTCTCGTCGATGGGTGGCATGTCACTGGGACGCATCAGGGCAAACACCACAGCAGCCGTCAACACGATGCCAATGCCCACCATGGCGATGATTGCGGTTGTGTAATCACCCATCAGGTGCGTCCAGCTCTCATCACGTTACACGAATGTAACGCTCTGTAAAGCGTCTCTCAGCTGGTTGGAGCCGTTGCCGTTCTCTGATTCAACAGCTCCTCTCCCCGGCGATGGATCTCCTGGGCATAGTCGGTCCAGGTTCCTTGACCCCAGTAGCGAAAACAACTGGTTTCCAGCAGCAGCACATGCAGCAACGCTTCCTGATAAGCCCGGGTCCCGGTGGTGGTGGGGTCAGCGGCGACTGAGCGGTCGAACAGCGCATGAAACTGAGCGCTGAGTTGATTCATCGGGGCCAGCACATTGGCGTAACCCTCAACCCAGCTCAGGTCGTTGGTCCAGGACGCACCCTCCATGCTGAAGCTGGTGTCGTCAGCCCTCAGTTTGCTGATGGTCTCTTCCATCGCTTCGGCTGAGGCGTTGTTATCAAGCTCTTGCCAAAGGCGGTGTTGTTGTACCGCCTGGATGGTGGGGAAGTGGTGGCGATTCACTCCCTTGCGCTCCAGGGCCTCAAGGTATTCACTGCCGTTGATGGCCACGGTGCCGTTGGGGTTGTCACGGATGTGGCGATTGGCCTGCCGGAACGCCTCTGGGAATTCATTCATCATCACCCCACCGTTTTCTCCGTCGGCGATCTGGCTCACCAGAGATGGCAGCGCAACGTCACCAAGACGTTGCCGTTCGCAACCCAATGCCTCGTAATAAGGCTGCATCTGGCCCACAAGCTTGGTGTCAGACCCCTGGGTTTTAATCAGTGCCGTCATGCTGATCTCCTCGCCTCGACTGTTCCTGGCGAGAAGTTGATTGGGAATGAAGCATTGGCTGCGCGGCAGTGGACTGCCGTCCATGCGTTCAACGCTGTGTTCCTGCACCAGAAGCCACTGATATCCAGCTTCTTTGAGGGCTTTGATGAATTCGAACAGGGTGTCGGGATGGTTGGGTAAAGCCATCTCCGGCGGTGAGAACCCCTTCACTCGCTCCAGGGCAGCGCTGCCAAAACAGGCCGCGAACTGCTGTTGCCAGGCGCTGATTTGCAGTTTCAGGTCTGGGATGGGTGTGGATGGAGCCACGGCATGGCTCCAGAAGGTTCCAAGCCACTCCACGTGTCCCTGCATCAAAGGGTCACAGGCGAGGTAGTGGAGTGCATCGCCAATGTCGCCGCGCCCCATCTGCTCGATTCCCCAGAGCAGATTGCCCGAATAGTCGAGCATGATTCTTGGGTTGGAGCCTTCGTTGATCAGTTCAGGCAGCAGGTCGGCAAGACGCCGATAGCAGTGGGCGAATGGCTCTGCGTTGTGGTTGTCACCCTCGTTGGGGTGATCGAGCATGTACTGAAGATGGGAGATCAAGCTGTTGTTCGCCCCCGCCGGCACCGTTGGTTGGTGCATGTGAAGAGCACAGGCAAATCCGGAACGCAGTTGTTCAAGATCGATCGCGCTGTTGGCCCACACGTGACGCGGGGTCAGCATCACAGCGGCGATGTCTGCTTCTCGTCCGCTGATCGGGGGACAGCCTGTCATTGCACTCCGCTTGTTATGACCAGCCGGCACGCGGTGTTTGGCGCAGCAAGCCTTCCCAATGATCACGCCAGGTGTGCTGATCGCCAATGCCAGCCAACAGTTCAACCTCAGCAGGGGCTTGATCCAGCCGATGCCTCCAGCGGGTGATGTCTTCGGCTTGATCGAGCCAGGTGCTCATCACGTCGTGACGAATTGCCTCCCCATCCCAGTGGTGCTGGTCGGCCATGTTTTGCGACCAGTGCATCAATTCATCCAGGCTCAGTGGCCTGAATCCCATGATTGTGAGACCTGTGATCTGCTCGAGTTCAAAGCGACGCAGAACGTCTCCAAGGCCAAAGAAGTGAAGAAGGATCATTGATCTGATCACTTTTGTGCGAAATTTATGAGCCTTTCTTTCTTCGAATTGTTCAGGTTGATGTTCTTTGTTTGTGGAAATATTTCAATTGGATCAACATCCAGGTCTTGGCGCTCCTGGCCCGAGAGTGCCAAGCTTCTCCCAGCATTCTTGAGCCGATGCCTCTGATCAATGTGCGCACGTCGCTTCAAGCACTGAAAGACGGATCGGCGTTGTTGCAGGAGCTTTCGTCTGAGTTGGCCAACCAGACGGGCAAGCCGGAGGCCTATGTGATGACGCTTCTGGAGACAGGCGTGCCGATGACCTTCGCCGGCAGCCACGAGCCCTGTGCCTATGTCGAGGTGAAATCGATCGGAACCCTAGGTTTCATCCGCAATTTCACTGTTTGCGGCTTTGATGCTCTGCGGAGTGTGAACCGCTACAAATGATCGGTGTTGCTGATTTGGCAGAAGATGACTGTTGGGTAACAACAGCTGCTAACAGCACGTAACAGGCCAATTCGCGTTGTTAATCGGGCTGCTTAGCGTTTGCTCAGCACGAATGATTGCTGTGAGTGAATCCTTCGGAGGTCTGCCCAGCAAAGAGTTGAGTTCTGGTGTGTCGCAGTGGTGGCGCGAACGGGTTCAACACCTGATTGATTGCGGCCGGGCTGAGGATGCCCGCTGCCTTTACCTGGAGTTCGGGGAGGACAGTGCAGGAACGCTGGGTTTCTGAAAAACTGCATAAAAAAGGAGGGTTCCCTAGGCCCTCCCGGAGTCGACGCATTACCCCTCACCGGGGTTCACCAAGTGTTACGTGCTGAACACTCAAGCGCTGTAAGTGTTGATACTTATTCTTGGCCGCAACGATCAACTTAAGGATTGTTCCTGCCGCCGCAGAATTTCATAGGCCTGCCAGAGACCTTCAACGTCAGAGCACACCGCATGTCGATTGCAGACGCGATAGCGGCCCTGGCCGATGGCATCAATGGTTGTGCCCTTTGAGGTGGCACAGATGCGACTGATGCTCTCCATGGGATTTGCTCAGTGGATCAAGGATCTACAGCCGTGAGGGGGCGCCATGCACATCTGATTTGCAGTTCTAAATCTCTTTTGCAGGAGAAAAGATCCATGGCTACCAGCTCAGCGCCATAAAAAAAAACCGGGCCTGGCCCGGTTTTTGTTCAGCTTTTGCTTGCGTTTTGAACGCTCAGGCTTTGGAAGGCTTGGTGGTGAGTGCAGCAGACATGGCGGAGGCCAGGAGCACGCATCCGGCGACGGCGAGGAAACCCATGGATCGGGGGGAGGGAACGACCTGAGCATCATTCACACAGCTGGCGTCAGCTTTTGTTGCTGTTGGCACGGAATTCGGAAGAACCTTGCTTTCGGCCGCCCTCGGCCGTTTTCAGAGGCATCTCCTGACGGTCGAGACACGATGAGCACAGCAATTTCCCCTTGTTGCGCCAGTACGCCGCCATCGAGCGCTCGATGCGCATGGAACACCCTTCACAGCGAAATAACGGCATCGACGGCTCCGCGACGCAGCCCTCCTAACGCAACGGCGCGGTTGAACCGGTGTTCTCTGTGACGATGGGTGCGCTTCGCTTGCCCCAGCCTTGTGATCCAGGCCCTGCGTTTGTTGCTGCTCAACCTGATGGCGTCCGTCGCCTCTGCCTCCACGTCGTTTCAGCCCTTGGATCGGGTGGAGGGTTGGTTGATCGAGCGACGTTTGGATGCAAACCAGGATCCGATCTGCCGTGCGTCTGTGCCAGGACCTGGCACCTGGTTCTCGGCACGGGTTCATCTGGATGCGAACGACGAGATGGTGGTGCCTGCCGGACTGCATCGGCCGGACGAAACGAGGCTGGAGGCTGTGCGTGATGCGCTCCGGCGTTGTCGCGCCAGTGTTCTTTATCTGTAGTGGATAAAGCTTTGTGGCCGGGGCCGCTGCTGATCTGAAATCGAGCTATGAAATGAGGGTCGGCAGTTGCAAAATCGTCGACTCCTCACACCACCCGAGCCTCCGCCAAGCGCGGGGGCTTTTTTTGATTGATCCCGAACAGCACCTTTCGATTTTGTGCTCAGCAAATGTTTTGCGGTTGTGATGTTTTTAACCGCTAGATCTCTGATGTATTGCATCGAGAGGCTTGATACAGGAGGGCAGTGGATCCAGGAGATCTGCTTCAAAACGGAGTTCAAAGCCTTTGTGAATGCCCGCACCAAATCGCGCGCCACGTTGAAGACCTATCGCGTGGTGCATGCCACCTGGAACCAGGTGGTCACCGTTGTGCAGGGATCAGCTGAACCCCATTGATCTGGCTTGCTTCGGCGTTTCCCGAGCCGTTGCGATCCCGAAGACTTCAAGGCTCTTTCTTGGATGTGAAATGTCCTGAGCCATAACCGGTGGCCCAGGGGCCTGTGGGCATGATCCTCACGCGGTATCTCAGCAGTGAAGGTTGGGTGGAGGAGTGTTCCCATGCCAACGCTTTTGATGCCTACATCGACGCACGGCGACGCTGCGTGCTCCGAGGCTGCCCTTATCTGCTGGTGGATGCAGAGACCGGCAGCACGGTCTCCGTGCTCACGGTGAAACAGTGTTTGCACCAGTACGGCGTCGAAGGGGATTTTCCGGCGTGATCGCGTCAGGGGATCGACGCAAGAGCCGGCAGGATGGCGGTTGCTGAAACCTCCCGATGGCGACGTTTCTGGTCACCGGCGCAAACCGTGGGATCGGCTTGGAATACTGCAGGCAGCTCAAGGCCCGTGGCGATGACGTGGTGGCCGTTTGCCGTCAAACCAGTGATGAACTGGAGTGCCTAGGGGTGCGGGTGGAAGCCGGCCTTGAGTTGAGCGACAGCCAAGCCATTGATGACCTGGTGCAGCGACTGGATGGTTTGCACCTCGATGGCGTCATCCTCAATGCCGGGATTTTGCAGTCGATGGGCCTGATGGATTTGGATCCCTCCGGGATTCGCCGCCAGTTTGAGGTGAACGCCCTTGCTCCTTTGCTGCTGGCCAGGGCGTTGGTGGATCAGATGCCCAACGGAGCCAAGTTGGTGCTGATGACCAGCCGCATGGGGTCCATCGACGACAACAGTTCGGGAGGCTCCTATGGCTATCGGATGTCGAAGGTGGCGCTCAACATGGCCGGAAAGTCGTTGGCGATTGATCTGGAACCGCGGGGCATCGCCGTGGCGATCTTGCATCCCGGATTGGTGCGAACTCGCATGATTCGCTTCAATCCCAGCGGGATCCCCCCCGAGCAGTCGGTGAAGGGGCTGTTGGCCCGGATCGATGGCTTGACCATGGCCACCAGCGGCAGCTTCTGGCATGCCAATGGTGAGTTGTTGCCATGGTGAGGCGGGAGACACGCTTTGGGCTTTGATCCGCGTCAGTGGTCAGGCGGACGCCCTGAACAACGGGTCACCAGCAATGTTGAGGCGTTGCTGGCGGAGAACGACGCCTTGCGTCGCGAGGTGTTGCGGCTCAACCGTGAGTTGGAGCGACTGCAACGTCAGCAACGCCAACGCATTCGTACGGAGCCCAGATCCCATCGCCCCTGGACTGAGCCATCGGCACAAGCTCCACCGCGCATCAGCAGCCAACAGGTGCGGGCTTGGGGACAGGCCCTCGCTCGGCAGCCGGGATGGACGGCACTGCGTCAGCGCGGATTGGAGCTGTTGATTGAGCAGCTCAACCGCAGTGGTTTTCCTGCCCACTTAACCCTGGAACAGCGGTTGGATCGGTTGGTTCGGGGGCTGGGAACCGATCTCATGGCGGCGGTGGGAGCCAAGCCGAACAAGCAAACAACGGCCGTTCTGGCGGCGTTTGCCTTGTTTGGGGTTCGCGCCAGTGAATGGCTGGATGAGGATCCACAGCGTGTGGTGGAGCAGTTGCGTCAGCGTCAGGACCAATCAGGTTCCAGGCGGCAGGGTCGCCGCACCCGAACGGACCAACGTCAAACGGATCGTCAGGACGATGGCCACGCCCGTGATCCACGCCGTGCCGCTTTAAGGGTGTTGGGCTTGGAGGCCAACGCGTCCCTCGCGGAGATCAAGCAGGCGCATCGAAGACTGGTGAAGCAGCACCATCCCGATCTCGGTGGTTCTGCTGAGGCGTTTCGACGCGTCAATGAGGCGTATCAGTCGTTGGTTCAGTAACGCTCTTGTCCGATGATCTGGGGCAGTAACAGGTGGTGTTGATGCCGGTGGAAGTTGGTGTGGTGCTGATTGGTGCTGGCTTTGCTGTGGGTGTGTCCCTCGCCGTCGCCGTTTGGTTTGAACGTTGGAAGGCAAAACAGCCCGATCCTGAAGGCAAATGAGCCATAAAAAAGCCCCGCCGAGGCGGGGCTTGTAAGAGGTCGTCGTGCTTGTCAGCGGGCGACTTTCTGACCGCGATAAACAAGAACCGGACGCTGAGCGTTAGAAGCAGCAGCGTTGTTCTGGTTGTACTTCTGGCCGCGATAGGTCAGGGTCATGATGGGTTCCTCGAAGCAAGCTCAGGTCCCCGTTCCATGGCCTGAGTCGAACTGCGCCTCGCCGAAGACGAGGTGAACGTGATTGCGTAGCAGTTGCTACAGATCTTTTATAGGGGTGGAGTCAATTCACGTGTCGTTCGTGCTGTTACAGAACAGGAGATCTGTTCAGCTCCGATGGGTTGATTCAGGCCCTTTAAGTGCTTCAAGCGCGTTTGGGTGGTGTGTGCACCGGGCGTGGCTTGAGTTGAGGTGCTTTCTGGGTCATCACGGCTGAAGGTGAATTGAATCGATTCTGTCGCCGCTTGAATGGTCGGAATGATGGATCGGCTACCGATCATGAGGTTCAGGCCCTTATCGCTCTGGCTTGGACTCAAAGCTTCCATAAATTCGTTGTTCTGCTGAACAGTTCGGCTGCGATTGAGTGATCCTTGATGCTTACTCAGTGTGAAGCTCATGGCGCCGAAGGACGCCATCCGTACGGTGTGGGCAGGTCAGTTTTCGCGGTCATGAACAGCTCTCAGAGCAAGGATGATTGGGTGAAGGCACAGCAGCACAAGTTCCATAAACCGATTGATGTGGACACCTTGATGTGGGTGCGCAATCGCCTGATGCATTTGGAAGTGGAGGCCCGTTGGGCCGACCGCATCTGTGTGTTTGAAGAGTTCTTCCCCAACGACGCGATCATTCCGCGCATCTGAACCTCAGCCATGTTTTTGACTGTCTTTGGCCAGAAGGGTGGTGTGGCAAAAACCTGCACCAGCATTCATTTGGCTTGTGTCTGGGCCCAGCAGGCCCTGTCGGTGTGTGTTGTTGATGCGGATCGCAACCGCTCGGCAACCGCCTACGCAGCCCGGGGGATGCTTCCATTTGAGGTTGTGCCTGTGGAGGCTGCAGCAAAGGCCACCCGCCATGCCCAAGTGATCATCACCGACGGGCAGGCCAGCAGCCACGAAGATGAACTCAAGAATCTTTCGGCCGGAGCAGATCTTGTTTTGCTGCCCACTACGCCGCAGGCGAGATCGGTTGAGCTCACTGTTGAACTCTCCTCAATCCTCAGGCAGATGGACACCATGCATGCCGCATTGTTGGTGAAGGTGGACAGCCGAAAACAACGGCTTGCGCAGGAAGCACGCCAAATTTTGGAGGGTTTTGATGTGGATGTGATGCAGGCGGAAATCCCCTTGTTGGCGGCGTTTGAAAAAGCAGAAGTGGAGGGTGTTTGTGTGTTGAATGCCGTCGATGACCGTGGCCGTGCCGATCCGAGGCGCATGGGGGGATGGGCGGCCTATTGCCAGGCTGCTGTTCAGATTCGTGATCGCTTGTCGGCAGCAACTCCTGACGCCATTAGTGCTTGATCAAGAAACAGCTCACTTTTGGCGTCGGTCGCCAATCAGACAGATCTTCTGAGCTTCAGCCGCAATGCTTACTTCAGCTGATTGAAGGTTGATGGGTCGAAGTTCTTGGTTGAAGAATCCCACCCGTTGCTCAGCAGCATCCACCTGGCAGCCCCAGGCGCAATCCGCTTCCTCTGGACAGGCGACGGTTACGGCAACCGCTGCGGCGGTTCTGCTCAAGACGCCGAGCATCTCCACCACAGCCGCATGATCGAAGCCGTGGTGATGCTTGCAATTGGTTTGTCGATGGCAGGAGTGGTTCTTGGCAATCTGAACAACGACGAGTCCGTTTAACTTCAAAAGCCTTTGCTGCTTTTGATGACGACCTTGTTTGCCTTCATGCTCGGGCAGCTTGAGATCAGCAATCTCACAGCGGCCTTCCTCGCACTGGTGGCGGTGGTTTTTGTGGGCAGCTTCGCAGTGGTGTCGTTGCAGACCGGTGAGCTGATCAAGCCCCCAAAGAATGAGTGACACGTTTGAGCTAAAGGACCGGCAGATCGTTCTGCAGGCATCCAGCGATCGTGTCGTCGCTGAACGGGTGATGCGCCACATTCAACGGCGGATTGATGAAGATGACTGGCGGCCTTACACCTGCAAAGCCGATGCCGTTCAAGCTTGGTTTCGTCTCGGCGGGATTCGAGCTCAAGTGCTTGAGGCTTTGAATCTGGTCTGATCGCGCCCTGAATCTCAGAACGATCCCAGCAACTGGGTCATCGCTGCTGCGGCACCGATGCCACCAAAGAACAGCACCAATGGCAGAAAAACAGGCCAGCGGACGGCTGAATCTGAAGCCATAAAACGGTTTCGTGTCCGATCGACGCTATTCATTCCCTCTTCTCTATGGCGATGGCGACCTTTTTTGTGCCATGGCTGCATGATGTGAGGCCTCTCCCAGCGTCTCTGTTTGGTCGATGCCTGAGCTTTCCAAGGCCGCTAACGGTGATGCCTCCCATGTGGTGGTGATCGGTGCTGGCTGGGCTGGCTGGGGTGCAGCCAAAGCCCTCTGTGAAGCCGGTGTTCGCGTCACCCTGGTTGACGGGATGCCGGATCCCACGGGGAGGACACAGATGCGCACCGCCAGCGGCAAACCCTTCGAATCGGGCACCCGGGGCTTTTGGAGGGATTACCCCAACATCAATGCGCTGACCGATGAGCTTGGGCTCACTGATGTGTTCACTCAATTCACCACCAGCGCCTTCTGGTCTCCCGCAGGTCTGGAGGCCACGGCCCCGGTGTTCGGTGACGGGTTGCAGTTGCCCAGCCCCCTGGGGCAGGCCATGGCAACGATCAAGAACTTCAAGCGCCTGCCTGTTGCCGATCGCCTGAGCATTGCCGGCCTTTTGGTGGCGATGCTTGATCTGAACCGCAACGAGGAGACCTTCCGGCGCTACGACGCCATCGATGCGTTGACCCTGTTCCGCCAACTGGGAATCACGGAGCGGATGATCGACGAATTCTTGCGTCCGATTCTTTTGGTGGGTCTGTTCAAGCCACCGGAGGAATTGTCGGCAGCCGTCACCATGGAGCTGCTCTATTACTACGCCCTGGCGCATCAGGATTCCTTTGATGTGCGCTGGATTCGCACTGGCAGCATCGCCGAGCAGCTGATCGCTCCCCTGGCGGAACGCTTGCTCGCTTCTGGTCTGCTCACTGTTCTGGGAGGCACGTTGGCCACGCGCCTGAATCTTGATCAGCCAGGCGAAGCGATTCGCTCGGTGGAGGTCTGCTGCAAAGCAACAGGCCGCTCCAGCGTTGTTGATGACGTTGATGCGGTTGTGCTGGCGGTGGGTGCCAAGGGCATGCATGCCCTGATGGCGGAGTCGCCGCGTTGCAGTGATGTGCTGCCGGAGCTGGCGGCTGCTGGCGGTTTGGGGGCGATTGATGTGGTGTCGGTGCGGTTGTGGCTGGATCGCACCATTGCGGTCGCCGATCCCGCCAATGTCTTCTCGCGCTTCGACGCTTTACAGGGTGCGGGCGCCACATTTTTCATGCTCGACCAGCTGCAGGACGCGGATCTTGATGCGCTCTGGGGCGGCAGCGAGCCCCAGGGATCCGTGGTGGCCAGCGACTTCTACAACGCCACGGCAATCGCAGCCTTGAGTGATCAGGAGATCGTCGACACCCTGCTGAGGGAGCTGTTGCCCCAGGCGGTGCCGGCCTTCCGGCTTGCCCAGGTGCTGGAGTTTGAGGTGCGGCGTTACCCGAGCTCGGTGTCGTTGTTCTCCCCCGGCAGTTTCAGCCAGCGGCCACCGCTGCAGACGGCACTTCCGACTGTTGTCTGCGCTGGCGACTGGGTGCGGATGGGCGAACGCGAGCACGGTGCCAAGGGCCTGTGCCAGGAACGGGCCTACGTCTGCGGTCTTGAGGCGGCCAACGCCTTGATGCGCAGTGGGGTGGTGAGAGGGGCGAATGCTGAGACCCGCCCAGAACATCCGGTGCGGCCGATCCGTCCGGAAGAACCTCAGGTGCTGTTGGGCCGGGCCCTCAACAAGCTCGTGATGGATCCCCTGGAGGCGTTCGGGATCCGTTGGCCTTGGCTGTCCTGAGCTCAGAAATTCAGTTGACCTGAAAGCCAGAGTTCCTGCCAAGACCCTGCGGCTGAGGCATTCAGCGCCATCAGGATGGTCACGCTGATGCCACCCAGGGTGAGACCCACCCCCATCATGATCAGGGCGGTCAGTCCTTCCGCTTCGGTGAGCGGTTGCTTTTCGAGAAAGCGACGCTTTGCCATGGCTGCTGATCCGATGCACCCGTTCTGCATCGGCCCAAGGCAACTTGGCAACAGGCCGTATCACTCATTCACGCAGAGCTGCGGGGGGATGACTCAGCGTTGCTTAGGTTGCTGGCCTGCGCTTGACGCCGCCCCGATGGGTTTCATCATGCAGCCATGACTGGTTTGATCTGTGGCATGACCGCCCTGTGGCTCCACGCCTGGTGGTGTTGCAGAACAACCAATTCGCCTGCGGTCAAACGCAGCTGGCCCTACCCGCGCTCGTGGAAAAACAGCGCCGATCTGTATGAAAGGCCCTGTCGCCGTCACCGTCATCTCAGGGCGCGCACGCAGCCGCCGCAGCATCGCCGGCAGAACGCCTGTCTTGGTAGCGCAAGTTACTGAAAACGCTTAAGTTGGCGCGTCTGGATTTTTCTGTTGAACGGCAGCCAATCGGTCGGGGCCAGAAGTGAGAAGCGCCGTCAGCAGCTGATGGGAGTGTCGTTTGTGGCTGCAGCGGTTGGCGTTCTGGCGTTGTTGACGATCCGTCTTGGCACCTGTTGCTCCTGGTTCGGTTCGCACTGACCTTTTCGGTTTGGCAGCTGGAGCTCATTGGTGTTCATTGCCTCGGCAAGGCCGCGCCAGCCACCAGATGTGGTGTCCTCAGCTCTTGATTGTGGGTGCAGGGCCGGTATGTTTCATTTATCCCCATCACCTGGCTTCAGCCCATGCGGCTGAGGCTTTTTTATTGTCTCTTTGAAGGACGTTGTATCAAGGCAAACTAACTTCCGATTGTCTTAAGTGACATCACTTGGTGGCAACGGCCACATCGATATCACGTTCCTTAAGTTGAAAAGCCACGTGTTCTCTTGATGTCTCCTGCTGAATTGTCGAGCATCAAATGGGAGAAAGATGGGGAAATGTCTGCGCAAGACACCTGGACTCTGGTGAAAAAGCTCACCAAGGTGGAAGAGCAAGACAAGGCATCCAACCTGTTGCATTTGTCGTCGAAACATAGTCACTCCAAGCCCTCCAATCGCCGCTGAATTCGACCCCTTCCTTTTGCAGGCGGTCTGGTTGTTGATGGAAACGTAGGTGAGGTTGTTCGTTCTGGCTCCCTCCTTTGAGGGAGGGCGCAGCCTTGAACACTCCCTCATCTGAGGGATGGACCGATGGTGCTGGTGGGTTGACTTGAGGTGTCTTCAGCTGATCTAGGATTTCGCGCTCTCTCGATAAGGACCCACAGCGGCCTTGACCAACAAACTCATCGTCGGCAGTGAGGAGTGGTGCTCCCTGCCAGGGCTTGGATTGCCGGCGATTAAGGCACGCGTCGATTCCGGCGCGGCGACGTCTTCGTTGCATGCCTTCAACATCGTCCCCTTCCAGAGGGATGGTGAGCTGTGGATCAGTTTTGAGGTGCATCCGCTCCAGAACGACCGCAGTGTGGTGGTGCGCCATGAGGCGCCGGTGCTGGAGCAACGCAGCGTGCGCAACACCAGCGGCATCTCGGAAAACCGCTATGTGATTCGGGAAGAGTTGGTACTCGGCGAGCAGCGTTGGCCGATTGAACTCACCCTCACCAACCGGGATGCGATGGGTTACCGGATGCTGCTTGGGCGTGAGGCGATGGTGGGTCGCGTGCTTGTGGATCCTGAGGGGAGCCATCAGCTGGGTGATGTTGAACCGGCCCAGCTGGAAGCGATGTATGCGGCCTTGCGCACCGAACGCACGGGGCTCCGCATTGCACTGTTGGCTTCTGATCCAGAGCTCTACAGCAACCGCCGATTGCTTGAGGCGGGTGAGGAGCGCGGTCACCGGATGGAATTTCTCAACGTCAAGCAGTGCTACATGCGGCTCGATCCGCAAAACCCCGAGATGCATTACCGGGGCGGCAATGTGCTCGAGCGAATCGATGCGGTGATTCCTCGCATCCGTCCGAGCGTCACCTTCTACGGATGCGCGATCACGCGTCAGTTTGAGTCGATGGGTATTCGTGTTCTCAATGCCGCTGAGCCGATCAAACGATCCCGCGACAAGCTTCTGGCGTCACAGCTGTTTGTGCGTCATGGGCTGAGCATGCCGGTCACCGGTTTTGCCAGTTCTCCGCTCGACACCAAAGATCTGATCAAGATGGTGGGCGGTGCACCGTTGATCCTCAAGCTTCTGGAGGGGGCTCAGGGACGTGGCGTGGTTTTGGCCGAAACCCAGAAGGCTGCAGAGAGTGTGATCAATGCCATGAAGAGCCTGAACGCCAACCTGCTGGTTCAGGAATTCATCAAGGAAGCTGGCGGCAAGGACCTGCGTTGTTTCGTGATTGGTAACAAGGTGGTGTCGGCCATTGAGCGAACGGCTGCTGTGGGCGACTTCCGCTCCAACATTCACCAGGGCGGTTCCGCTCAGGCGGTGCGCATCCGGCCTGAAGAGCGCAAGCTGGCTGTTGCAGCAACGCGTGCTCTCGGCCTTGATGTGGCCGGGGTGGACATCATCCGCTCAGAGCGGGGGCCCTTGCTGTTGGAGGTGAATTCCAGCCCTGGCCTCGAGGGGATTGAAACGGCGACGGGTAAGGATCTTGCCGGCCAAATGATTCAGGAGGTGGAGCGAAAACTGGGTTGGGTTCGCTCCTGTTCGACCCCCGCTCTGGTTGCTGTTTGATCGGGTTCTTGGGTAGAAGCTTTGGTTATCTGCCCAATCCAATTGTCACTTTTTCCTCTTGGTTGTTTCGATGCTGGCTCTGCTGGTGTTGGTGATTTGGCTTGCTTCAATCTCCTGGCGATTGTCGAGGCGACGTTGAGATCAATGCTCGGCAGGGGCATTCGTGCCTTTAAACAGTGTTATTTGGGTGCTGCTTGACCTGGTGCTGTTCTGCGCTGGAGTAGGTGGTTTGAGCCTGGCCTGATCCATTCCTCTGCAGAATCACTGCATTGATGGGGAGTTTGGTGGGATTCACGGGAGCACCTTTCTTGATGCGTGCAGCCGACGTAAGCCAAGGTTTGCCGCCATTCCAGTGCGTCACGGAAAGACGGGAACCTCAGCGTTGAACCACAGGCAAAAAGAAACCCCCCGCCAAGAGCAGGGGGAGAAGAGCGCAAATGGCTTGTGCGTTCAGCTGTCGTTTTTGTAGAGCTTGCAAGCCTCGCTATCAGCCAAGGCCGGATCGGTAGAGCACAGATGCCTCATTAAGCCGTCTTGGTCATGGGGAGACAGGGTTCCGTCTGCGCCCCACTTCATGCAGGTATTCAGGGTGCAATCGACAGGCTTTTTGAAAGCTTCGTACATGTGACCCTCCTTGTTGGGTCAACTGACCTTGGGATCCTTTTTCTGTCGCGGGATCAAAAACACACAAATCTTGTCAGGATCTCAACACAAGCCTTGGGTCAGGTCTGGCCGTCCGAACACAACTTGCGCATCGCATTGGTCCCAGCACAAGGCACGTCGGTTCCACAATCGACTTTTTTGCCCCAGAAGGCAATGCGCACGACAGCTGATTGCCGGGGGCTCCACGGCTGCCGAAAGTAGGTGCATCGAGATCGGAGGAGCCCATGACGGCCGATACTCCACCTGAGCAAATTGCAGAAGCAGCCTGACTTTTCTGGCCCCTGCTCCAACTTTTCAACCCAAACGTGAGCGCCTCGTCTGTGACGACACTGATGTGCGTCTGATCAGTCGACACTCCTCTGCACCGTCCGTCTAGGTGCCCCGTAGGAGTCCCGCTTCACACCTGGTCCAAATGGCCCCAGGGTTGCCACAAGCCAGACGCTTCGACCTTCCTCTTTCAGTCCCATTGCCAAGGAGATCCCCAAAGGCAACACGTACTGACTAGGTCGACTGCAATGCATAAACGAGCGAGTTAGGCCGTCTCTTCCAGCTGGGAGGGGCGGCCTCCTCCCTTGTGGAAGTGCAGGTGAGCAGTTCCCTAGGACGCTTTGCTGTTTTT
>NZ_UCNU01000003.1:0-110389 GCF_900474085.1 Synechococcus sp. UW86 | reverse complement strand
GCGCGCTCACCTCTCGGCTCCCGCGCAAGACAAAACCATAACACCACATCCCCCGAGGTCGCAATGGGCAAGTCCCCTTGAAGATCTGAAGGGTTGCTTCCACTGGCGAAACCCATTGCCAGAACTACGTTTCAGTTGGAGGTCACCGCGATGCCAACGCGTTTCACCGAACAAAGCCAGCGTTTCCGCCCCAACTCAAACGAAGAGCAGGTGCTGCAAAAAGCACGGGAACACTTCGAAGCCACGCTGATTGGCGTGCAGGGGGAACTCGCCGGCAGCGTTGCCGCGATGGAACATCGCCGCGCTGACGACGCCCTCAACTACGGCGAGATCTTCCTGCGGGACAACGTTCCCGTGATGATCTACCTAATGCTTGAGGGCCGCTTCGCCATCGTGAAGCAGTTTTTGAGCGTCAGCCTTCAGCTCCAAAGCACCAACGTTCAAACCCGCGGTGTCTTCCCCACCAGCTTTGTGGAGGAAGAAGGAGAACTGGTTGCGGACTATGGCCAGCGCTCGATCGGTCGCATCACCTCAGTGGATGCAAGCCTCTGGTGGCCGATTCTCTGCTGGATCTACGTCAAACGCAGTGGGGACATCGACTTCGGTCGCAGTCCGGAAGTGCAACGCGGTTTACAACTGCTGCTCGATCTGGTTCTTCACCCCAGCTTCGAAGGCACACCGGTGCTGTTCGTTCCCGACTGCGCGTTCATGATTGATCGCCCCATGGACGTGTGGGGCGCTCCACTGGAAGTGGAGGTGCTGCTCTTCGCAGCGCTGCGCAGCTGCGTTGGGCTGATGGAACTCTGCCAACGCCACGAGAACAGCGTTCTTCTGGGGGAACGATTGCGGCTGAGCCGGCAATGGACCCATGACTTGCGGCAGTTCCTGCTGAAGCACTACTGGGTGACCAGCAAAACGATGCAAGTGCTTCGGCGACGCCCCACGGAGCAGTACGGCGAAAACCAGCACCACAACGAATTCAACGTTCAACCCCAGGTCATCCCCGACTGGTTGCAGGACTGGCTCGAAAACCGTGGCGGTTACATGATCGGCAACATGCGGACCGGACGACCGGATTTCCGCTTCTACTCCTTGGGAAATTCCCTGGCATCACTGTTCGGGTTGCTGACCGCGCCACAGCAACGGGCCCTGTTCCGACTGGTGCTTCACAACCGTGACCACCTCATGGCCCAGATGCCGATGCGCATCTGTCATCCCCCCATGGAGGGCGTGGAATGGGAGAACAAAACGGGCTCCGACCCCAAGAACTGGCCCTGGAGTTATCACAACGGTGGCCACTGGCCGAGCCTGCTCTGGTTTTTTGGTGCGTCCATCCTTCTGCACGAACGGCTGAATCCCCAGGCCGACGTGTTGCTGATGGGGCAAATGAAAACGCTGTTGGACGAGTGCTACTGGAGCCATCTCAACCAACTGCCCCGTCAGCAGTGGGCTGAATATTTCGATGGCCCCACAGGAACCTGGGTTGGACAGCAATCACGCACCTATCAGACCTGGACCATCGTTGGTTTTCTGCTGATGCACCACTTTCTCCACGTCAACCCAGACGACGTGCTGATGCTCAACCTCGACGAATCGATGGGTCACTGACGAACCACAGCAGCCATGGCACAAAAAAAACCCGGCTCGACGAGCCGGGGTCCATGAGCTGAACTCAAAGAACGGATCAGAACAGTCCGAGGGTGAGGGACTTGTCGATCGGAAGTGCTGCACCAATACCGAGGTAGATGGTGACAAGGGTTCCGGTCAGGAAGACAGTCATCGCCACGGGACGACGGAAAGGGTTCTGGAACTTGTTAAAGCTCTCGATGAAAGGAACAAGCATCAGACCCAGGGGAACCAGGGTTTGCAGAGCAATACCCAGAAGCTTGTTGGGAACAACCCGCAGAATCTGGAACACGGGGTAGAGGTACCACTCAGGAAGAATTTCCAGAGGGGTGGCGAAGGGATCAGCCTTGTCAGCGAGCATGGCTGGATCCAGGACGGCCAGACCAACCACACAGGCGATGGTACCGAGGATCACCACCGGGAAGATGTAGAGGAGATCGTTAGGCCAGGCAGGCTCGCCGTAATAGTTGTGACCCATGCCCTTGGCGAGCTTGGCCCGCATCTTGGGATCAGAGAGATCAGGCTTCTTGAGAATGTGCATCGTTTAGTCCAGGTGTTGAGGGAACAGTAGGAACGCAGATCACAAGGGACCGGAAATGCCCTGCTTCCGGATCATCAGGAAGTGCATGAGCATGAACACCGCCAGCAGCCAGGGCATCACGAAGGTGTGAAGGCTGTAGAAGCGAGTGAGAGTGGCCTGGCCAACGCTTTCGCCACCGCGAAGCAGTTCCACCATGAAATCGCCAACAACAGGGATGGCAGCAGGGACGCCGGAGACGATCTTCACGGCCCAATAACCAACCTGGTCCCAGGGGAGGGAGTAACCGGTCACACCAAAGGACACCGTGATGACTGCCATGGTTACGCCCGTGACCCAAGTGAGCTCACGGGGACGCTTGAAGCCGCCGGTGAGGTACACGCGGAACACGTGGAGGATGAGCATCAACACCATCATTGATGCGCTCCAGCGGTGCACAGAGCGGATCAGCCAACCGAAGCTGACGTCGGTCATCAGGTATTCGACCGACTTGTAAGCCTCAGCAACGGTGGGCTTGTAATAGAAGGTCATCGCGAACCCAGTCGCGAACTGGATCAGGAAGCACACCAACGTGATGCCCCCCAGGCAATAGAAGATGTTGACGTGGGGGGGCACGTACTTGGAACCAATGTCGTCAGCAATGTCCTGGATTTCCAGACGTTCCTGGAACCAGTCGTAAACCGGTGATGAGTTCGCCATGCACAAGCGGGCTCGAGTTGCGAAAGTCTACTGAGCACGCTTCTGCCACTGAGGCGAACCCACCGCGATGTATCCAACTGTTAACGATCTTTCAGACTGGCTGCGGCGCAAAGGTTTTCAGGCGCTGAGGCAACTGATCGCAGCGTCTCTTTGCTGCTTTTTGGTGCTGGGCAGCGCTTGCACAGCCGTTGCACTTAGCGACACACAACAGCTCGTGGTGGACAGCTGGCGGCTTGTGAACCAGGGCTTTTGGAACCCAGAGCAACTTGATGCGGTGCGTTGGAAGCGTCAACGGCAGAAGGCCATGGAACGCAGTATCGAGAGCAGCAACGATGCCTATGCAGCCATCGAATCGATGCTGGCTCAGCTGGGTGACCCCTACACGCGGCTGCTTCGTCCAGAGGACTACACGGCGCTGAAGAACAGCACCAACGGCAGCCTCAGCGGTGTGGGCTTGCAACTCGGGCCGGATGAAAGCAGCAATGGTGTTGTGGTGATTTCTGCCCTCGAGGGTTCACCTGCCGGCGAGGCGGAGATCACCAGTGGCACGCAATTGCTGTCTGTTGACGGCAAGGACGTGGTGGATCTGGGTCTGGAGGGAACCGTGGCAGCGCTGCGTGGAGACGTGGGTTCGCAGGTGGTGCTGACGCTGGACAACGGCAGCGGAGAAACAAGCGAGCTGACCCTGGAACGCCGCAGCGTGGACCTCAGGCCGGTGCGCACAAGGCGCTTGCGCAGCGGCAGTCACACCCTTGGCTATCTGCGGATCACCCAATTCAGCGAAGGGGTCCCCGAACAGGTGAAAGAAGCCCTCACAGAACTGCAGAACAAGGAGATCGAAGGGTTGGTACTCGACCTCCGCAACAACTCAGGCGGATTGGTGAGCGCTGGATTGGCGGTCGCCGACGACTTCCTTTCCGGTGGCGCCATCGTTGAAACCCGCAACCGCGAGGGCATCAATGACACCATCCAGGCCAGTCTTCAGACGGTGTACGACGGACCGATGGTCACCCTTGTGAACGGAGGGACGGCCAGTGCGAGTGAAATCCTGGCTGGCGCCCTCCAGGACAACGAACGCGCCACCCTTCTCGGAGGACAGACGTTCGGCAAAGGGCTGATTCAAACGCTGACCAACCTCAGTGATGGCAGCGGCCTCGCCGTGACCGTTGCTGGCTACGTGACACCGAGTGGACGGGACATCCAAGGGGAAGGCATCGCTCCCGATCGTGGGTTATCAGATCCAGAACCCCTGAACCCCGGCGGTGACGGTGATCGCTGGCTCTCGGAAGCTGAGCAATGGATGGAGGCCCTGCTGGAACAACCCGCTGAAGAGACCGAGGCATGAGCCAGCGGACCTATCACGACCCTCTGCATCGCGGCATTGGTCTTGACCGCCAAGCCCCAGCCGAGGGAATGGTGATGGACCTGGTGGACACGGCGCCATTCCAGCGCCTGCGACGCATCCGCCAGCTGGGTCCGGCCTACCTCACCTTTCACAGCGCTGAATCCAGTCGATTCACCCACTCGCTGGGGGTCTTTCATCTGGCACGCCGTGCATTTGAGCGGATGCTGCCGTTGGCACCCGAGTTGGAGACGTACCGGGGGCTGCTCTACGGAGCTGCTTTGCTCCATGACATTGGCCATGGCCCCCTCAGCCACACCGGCGAAGAGATGTTTGGCCTGCGCCATGAAGCGTGGTCAGCGCGGGTGATCCGGCATCACCCAGAGATCCATGACTGTCTTGAGAGCCATGCATCCGGCACGGCTGAGGCGATGGCGAACCTGCTGGAGCATGGACGCAGCCCTCACCCCCTGATCAAACACCTGGTCAGCAGTCAGCTGGATTGTGACCGACTGGATTACCTCCTGCGCGACAGCTACAGCACCGGAACGCGCTACGGGCAACTGGATCTCGACCGCATCCTGGGAGCACTGACCCTGGCCCCTGACGGGGACATGGCCATTCATCCCAAGGGTCTGATGGCTGTGGAGCACTACCTGGTGGTGAGAAACCTCATGTACAGGAGCGTCTACAACCACCGGTTGAATGTGGTGTGCAACTGGCTGCTGGAAAAACTGATCCTGACGGCACGACAACTGGGGCCTGACCAGGTGTGGGCTGATGAGGTGATGGCCACCTGGCTCTGGCAACCAGACCAGATCCGCTTGGAGGACTTCCTCGCTAACGATGACCAACGCACCGGCTACCACCTCCAGCGTTGGCAAGCCGAAGCGCCAGCAGCCCTGGCTGAACTGAGTGGGCGTTTCCTGGATCGACGCCTGCTCAAAGCAACGGCCGTTGAACATCTTTCCCCGGCGGATCAACTGCAACTGCTCGCAACAGCCAGGCGCCTGGCCGATCGTCATGGCCACGACCCTGAACTCTGCTGCGGATTGCGTCATCAACAGCTGCGCGGATACCACCCCTATCGAGGCGGCTTGCGCCTCTGGGACGGGCAACAACTCCAAGCCCTGGAGAAAGCCTCTCCCCTTGTCGCAAGTCTGGCGACCCCGGCGGCAACCTCCTGGTTGATTCACCCCCGCGACATCAGCAACGAACTCAGGCAGGAGATGGACGTTGAATGGCCCCGAGCAGCAGCAGCGTGAAGCAGCCATGACCTTGAGGCTTCCCGACCAGCGCCTTGATCACTGGAGGGATCGTTTGCCGGATCTGCTGAGCAGGTGTTCCCAGCCGATTGTTGATCTCGATTGCGGGGACTGGGTCCTGACCTGCAGCGACCTCGCTGATTTGTGCGCCGCCGTGAGCGAGGCAGGCCATCAACTCGGACGCATCACCGGCCAGGCAGCCGAGACCGTTGTGAGTGCTTCAGCCTTGGGACTGGACGCAAGCCGGTCCAACACGCCGTCCAGCCGTGAACTCCAGCCCAATCCTGTGGCGAAAGCCCCTTCCGAGCTGTTGTTTCACCACGGAACCCTGCGCTCCGGTGACCATCTCCAAAGCGAGCGCACCATCCTTATCTATGGCGATGTGAATCCCGGAGCGCGGATCAGTTCAGCCGCTGATGTTTTGGTGTGGGGTCGCCTGCGGGGCGTGGCCCATGCCGGATGTGAGGGGTCAACAACCGCGAAAATCGTTGCCCTGCAGCTGCGGCCACTGCAACTGAGAATTGCTGACGTTGTCGCCCGAGGCCCCGAGGATCTGCCCCAGGCAGGTTTGGCCGAACAGGCCGAGCTCAAGGATGGCGTGATCGCCATTGAACCCGCCGTCATCCAGAGCTTTCAAAAACGTTGACGTCGTTGTCAGGCCCAAAAGCCAGATTATTCTGGCCGCACCAAAGCAGAACCCTGGTGTCGACGACCCGAACCATCCTCATCTGTTCTGGCAAAGGCGGTGTCGGAAAAACAACGACCACGGCAAACCTTGGGATCGCCCTTGCTCGCCAAGGCGCCAAGACCGTGGTTCTTGACGCGGACTTCGGTCTGAGGAACCTCGATCTGCTCCTGGGCCTGGAGAACCGCATCGTCTACACCGCTCAGGAGGTGCTGGCCGAGACCTGCCGGCTGGAGCAAGCCCTGGTGAAGCACAAGCAGGAGCCCAATCTGGCCCTGCTCCCTGCGGGCAACCCTCGGATGCTCGAGTGGCTCAAGCCCAAGGACATGCAGGCCATCGTTGCTCTGCTGGAACGCCAGTTCGATTACGTGTTGATCGACTGCCCGGCAGGCATCGAAGACGGATTCAAAAATGCCGCGGCCGCAGCCCGAGAAGCAGTGGTGATCACCACCCCGGAAGTGGCCGCCGTGCGGGACGCTGATCGGGTGATCGGGCTTCTGAACACCCAGGGCGTGCAGCCTGTGCAGCTCGTGCTCAACAGGGTGCGGCCGAAGATGATGTCGAACCAGGAAATGCTCTCGGTGGACGACGTCACCGACATCCTGGCGTTACCTCTTCTGGGGCTTGTTTTTGAAGACGAACAGGTGATCGTGAGCACCAACCGTGGTGAACCCTTGACCCTGAGTGATTCGTCGTCCCCAGCGGCCCAGGCCTACGGCAACATCGCTCAACGGCTTCAGGGTGAAGACATTCCTCTGATGGACCCCTCCCAGGCCCGCCGCGGCCTCCGCGCCAGGATGCGCAAGCTGATGCAAACCCGGATTTTCTGAGGCGATGACACTCAAGGAATTCATCGACAAACTCCTGCGCCGTCAGCCCGCCAGTGCAGAAACAGCCAAAGAGCGGCTGCAGTTGGTGCTGGCCCACGACCGCAGTGACCTCAATCCGGAGCTGCTCGAGCAAATGCGGCGCGAGATCCTCGAAGTGGTGGCCCGCTACGTGGAGATCGACCTCGCTGAAGGTGATGTGAGCCTCGAGACGGAAGATCGCGTCACTGCCCTGGTGGCCAACCTGCCGATCCGTCGCCCGATCGCCCAACCCGCAAAGGTGGAACCCTCTGAGCAGCAACCTGCTCAAGCTTGAAACCTCGAATCCCGAACCTCCTCACGCCCGCTGAACAGCGGGTGGTGCTGTTGTTGCTCGAAGGCCTCAACAACCGAGACATCGCCCAGCGTTTGGTGATCAGTCATCGCACCGTTGAGTGCCACATCAGCAGGGCACTCCGGAAAAGCGGATGTCGCAATCGACTCGAGCTGGTGCTTTGGCTGATTAGCGATCAAGACCCCGCCTTGAATCGCCTGGCAGCCGGTACGATGCAGCCCATGCCGGCTTAGCTCAGCGGTAGAGCAGCGCTTTTGTAAAGCGAAGGCCATCGGTTCAAATCCGTTAGCCGGCTTGATCTGGATCAGGGCGACGTACTGCGGTCTGATTCGCCTGCCAGCAGCCAGATGAAGAACACCCCCAACAACCAGGGGAGAAGATTCAGTTGAAGCGTCCAGGTGAAGACCGCTTCAAGGGGTTCCAGCACCCAATGAAGCAAGGCCATCACCAGCAGGCAGAGCCCAACAAGCGAGATCACTCGAGCACCTCAACCCCTGCTGGAATCACAGCACCCCGACGCACCATGCGCCAGCGGCCGTCCTCAACCCAGACCAACACCGTGCTGGCCTGACCGGAGTGTTGAGACCACGGCTGAGGCCCCAGCTGAGCGACATCAGGGAAATAACGCGCCGCCTCCGCCGCGGTCGTGCTGGCGGGTTCACCGGAGCGATTGGCACTGGTGGTGGCCAAGGGGCCACTGATCTGGAGCAAGGCTCGGGCCTGCTCACAGGCCGGAATGCGGCAGCCCAGGCTTGTTCCACCTGGGTTGAGATACCGGCCTGCACCGTCATCACGGGCAGGCAACACCAGCGTGAGCGCTCCAGGCCAATAGCGCTCAGCCAAAGCTTCAACCTCCCGATGGCAGGGCCCCTCAACCTCGTGGAGCAAGTCATTGACTGATGCACCCATCAAAATGAGGGGCTTATCGGCTGGTCGGCGTTTCAAGCGCCAGAGGGTCTGAGCTTGATCGGGAAGCACCGCCAGGCCCGGCAGCGTGTCGGTGGGAATGATGGCGGCTTCACCGGCACGAAGCCGCAGCGCCAGGTCGGAGGCGGCCAGAACCGGAGCAGGCATGAATCCTTCCTTCATCGCAGGCGTTGCATCAGCTTGATGCGGCAGGTTTGCAAGCAAGCGCAAAGCGAAGGGTCCCCTCAAGATCAGCGGCCGCTCTGACCTCAACCAAGCCGGCATCCCGCAGAAGCTGCGTCACCTGAGCGCTCTGGTCGTGGTGGTGTTCGAGCAGAAGCCAACCTCCGGGCGACAGCCCCATTAGGGCGCCATCCACCACCGTGCGGATCGCATCCAAGCCATCTGCTCCCCCAAGCAACGCCAAGTGAGGTTCGTGGTCACGCACCACAGCCTCAAGACCGTCAACCACAGCACTGGGGATGTATGGAGGATTGCTGACCACCAAATCCAGGCTTCCCCACCAGCTCTTGAGGGGAGACCACCACGACCCGAGGTGCAGCGAACAGTTGTGATGCGGGGCGCAACGCTCAAGATTGCGTTCTGCCAACTTCAAGGCATCGGAACTGAGGTCGACGCCATGCCCTGGTGCCGTGGGCCAGGCACGGGCCAGAGCCACAGCGATGGCTCCTGAACCAGTGCCGAGGTCAGCCCAACGAGCGGGAGGGGTGGCTTTGAACTGGCTCATGGCCAGATCCACCAGCAGTTCCGTTTCCTGACGGGGAATTAATGCGGCAGGCGACGACTCAAGCAGCACATCCCGCCAGGGACAGAGCCCAACCAGGTGCTGGAGGGGAACATTCCCATGAAGGTGACGCTCCCACAGCTCAGAGAGCACCTCAAGGGACTGCTCCAGGGCGACGGTGCGCGTGGGGTCCAGCAACAGCCGTTGCAGGCTGGCCCAACGAAGACCAGCGGCCAGATCAAGCAGCCAATCCAGATCAGCCGCGGTGCCACCCCGGGCGAGTTGTAGGCGCCGCCACTGCAACACATCAGTGCCGGCAACGGTTGTGCAGTCTCTCAAGGCCGAGGCTTGCGCCAATGCAATCCAGATTCACACAGCAGTTCGCGCCGACATTCAAGGGCCAAAAGCTGGGGTGCCAGCTCAGCGGGGGAGCACTGCAAACGAAGCACCAACTGATCAAAGGTCGCCCCTGAGCCAATGGCCTCCATCAACCGTTGATGCTTACCGCGTGACTCCTCAGACCTCAACGGGCCCTCGCCAATGGAGGCGAGCAGATCCTCAGGGTGAATCAAGGCAGTTGCACCATCGCGAAGCAGGGCATTGCTGCCCCGACAGGACCATCGGCGGGCATCCCCCGGAACCACCCACACGGGGCACTGCATCCGGCTCGCCCAGCGGGCCGAAATCAGTGCTCCGCTGCGTTGCGGACACTCCACCACCACGAGCGCTTGGGAAAAAGCGACCAACCAACGGTTCCGCGCCGCGAAGTGCCCTGGGCGCACACGGCAGCCGGACCGACTCGGACTGATCAACAGCCCTTGCCTGCCGACCTGCTGTTGCAACGATCGGTGGTGGGCTGGATAGACACGGTCCAAGGGTGTCCCTAACACCGCGATGGGTGCACCGTTTCTGGCCAAACAGCCGCGATGGCCGTGCGGGCATGGATGTGCCGGAGCAGCGATCGATCCCCTTCGACGTAGAGCCCGGAAGGGGGGTGAGTGCAGATCATCCAAGCAACGAGGCCAATCAGGATCACCCGGCAAAAGGGCACAAGCAGGCACGTCAAGCTTCGGAGCAGCCCCGTGCTCGAACCTGTAACGCTCAACGTCGCGCAAACAGTGCGCCGGCCAAGCCAGCGCCTGGCCCAAGCGTTCGATCGGCCAACCCCAGAGCTGATCAGGGCCGATGGCTTGTTCGCAGCAAAGCCTGCGCAGATCAGCCATGCGGGCATTGCCCAAGCCAGGGCAACAGGTCCAGAGCCACCACCACCCCCGCACCAGCAACTAGCAAGTACATGTGTACTAGCACGGCAGCGGTGGCTCAGGGCTCGATTCAAAGCGCTTGGCGCACCAGCTGATCCATCACCTCCTGCAGCTGCGCCGGTACGCGCCTGAGCACGCGCCCCTCACGCACCATCACCAGATTCACCGACGCCTCCGCAACCACCGCATTTCCGCAGACAAAGCGAGAGATCCATGGCCAGCGCACCCCCTGCTGACCAGGGGATCGGCTTTCAACACACACTTCGTCGCCGTGCCGGAGTGGATGGCGGTAATCCAGGTGAAGGGACACCACTGGCATATCGACACCCATCACGGTCATGGCGGCATAGCCAAGGCCCGCAGCCTGGAGCGCCTCAACCCTGGCCTCCTCAAGCCACTGCACATAGGCCCCATGCCACATCACACCGGCGTAATCGGTGTGCTGCGGGAGCACACGCTTGGTCAGGGTGAACATGATCCGCGTAACGCTGTGACATCAGCTTCTCTCCACGGAGGCAACCACCCATAGGCTTCCGCAGAGGCTGCTTCATCTCCCTGTGTTCAGGAACCTTCTGATTGCCGACTCGGGCAAGGGTCACGTCGAGGAAATGATCCGGATGCTCCAGGACATTCCCAGCCTGAAGGCCGCAAAAATCAATTTGCTGCATGTGGTGTCGGAGCAAAGCAAGTCGCAATCCGACGGCCATCGCGACGAAGCAGAAAACCTCTTGAACAGCGCAGTCACGCGCATGGGCTTGAGCCCATCAAGCGTGAGCACCTTGATTCGCGAGGGCGACACCAAGCAGACCGTGCTCAAGGTTGCCGATGAGGTTCAGGCCGACCTGATCGTGATGGGATCCCGCGGCCTGGGACGGCTTCAATCGATCCTGGCCAACAGCACCAGCCAATACGTCTTTCAGCTGTCCACGCGGCCGATGCTGCTGGTGCGAGATGACCTCTACGTCAAGCATGTCAACCGCGTGATGGTGACGATCGACGGAACAGGCGTTGGGGACGACGCTCTGCGCACGGCCTGCGAACTGGTGCGTGAAATCCCTGGCGGAACGCTCACCGGAGTTCATGTCGTACGCCAGGAGTCAGCACCCTCCCGGGGAGGCCGCACAAAAGCAGACGAGGTTCTTGACGCCGCTGTTCAGCGGGCCAGGGGTTTCGGTGTCGACATGAAAGCCATCCACACCGAAGGGAAGGACATCGGTCGCAGCGTTTGCCTGGCTGCATCGGAATGCAACGCCGACCTGGTGGTCATCGCCTCTCAGGACCGACGTCCTCTTGTCGCCAGAGGACTGGTGGATTTGGACAAGCTTCTGGGCGGATCAGTCAGCGACTACATCCGAGTGCACGCACCAGCCCCTGTGCTGCTGGTGCGTGAGCCCGAACAGGGCTGAATCAGGCCTCGTTGTTCTGCGTGCCGATGTAGAGCACGATCAGGAAGATCGCCGGAACCAGGATGAACAGGAGGCTGGCGACGAATCCGAGATCGTTGGTTTCCATGGCCGTTGGAGGGATCCAGGCGAAGGTATCACCGACAAGAGGCCTGGGGAGCGTCTGCCCTAGGCCTCGTCACCGGCGGTAGCAGCCTTGGCATCTCGGCCGTCGCCATCGCCCCCATCCTGGTCCTCCTCATCGAGCTCACTGGCCGGAGGCGCTGGCCATGCCGTGGGACCCGCCGGCAGCGGGGCCTGCCTGGCCGCAGCCAATCTCGAATCGGCATTGGCGAGCCTCACCTGAGGCCTGGTGAGGACCATGACGGACTTCTCCACCAGGGCCTGGCATGCCAGACGCCACTCCTGGGGTCGGCGGCGCAACTTGCTGTCTTCGACGGCAGTGCGTGCCGTCAGCGCATCGGCGTTGTCTTCGTCGACCACGGAAACGAAGCAGGTGATGCACTGACCGCACCCTCCGCAGTTGCCCAGCTGCCCCTTCAGGCCGTAGAGCTCGATGCCCTCGCGACGGGCCACCTCACGCAGATTCTCACCGGGGTAACACTCCACATCACGCCCTTCGCGAACAAACCGGATAACGGGCATGAGCTCACAAGCAACCAAACCCCATCATGGGCTGAAGCATTGCGTTTTGTGAACAGCAGGGTCCTGACTTTCATGTCACTGACCGTTGCGGGCAGGTCACTTTTCCCCCGCCCCATGGACTGAAGCCCTTACGATCGCCCATGTCTGACTGCATAAGCAGTCTTGTCCCCCGAACCTGACCCATGGGATTGCCCTGGTATCGGGTGCACACCGTTGTCATTAATGACCCGGGCCGCCTTCTGGCTGTGCACCTCATGCATACAGCCCTCGTAGCCGGCTGGGCCGGCTCCATGGCTCTCTATGAGCTGGCCATTTTCGATCCGTCTGATCCTGTCCTGAACCCGATGTGGCGTCAGGGCATGTTCGTGATGCCTTTCATGTCCCGCCTGGGCGTGACCGGCAGCTGGGGTGGATGGAGCATCACTGGTGAAACGGGTGTTGATCCCGGCTTCTGGAGTTTCGAGGGCGTCGCTGCCGCTCACATCGTTTTCTCCGGCCTGATGATGCTGGCCGCCATCTGGCACTGGACCTACTGGGATCTTGAGATCTGGCAGGACCCCCGCACCGGCGAGCCTGCTCTCGACCTGCCGAAGATCTTCGGAATCCACCTGCTTCTCGCTGGACTCGGCTGCTTCGGCTTCGGTGCTTTCCACCTCACTGGCGTCTTCGGGCCAGGCATGTGGATCTCTGACCCTTATGCACTTACCGGTCATCTAGAAGCGGTTCAACCGTCTTGGGGACCCGAAGGTTTCAACCCCTTCAATCCCGGTGGAATCGTTGCCCACCACATTGCTGCTGGCATCGTCGGCATCATTGCCGGCATCTTCCACATCACCACGCGTCCGCCCGAGCGTCTCTACAAAGCGCTCCGGATGGGCAACATCGAAACAGTTCTGGCCAGCGCCATCGCAGCCGTGTTCTTCGCCGCTTTCATCGTGGCTGGAACCATGTGGTACGGCTCTGCTGCGACTCCCGTCGAACTGTTTGGCCCCACCCGTTACCAGTGGGATCAGAGCTACTTCAAGACTGAGATCAACCGTCGCGTACAAACCGCGATGGACGATGGCGCTACCCAGGAAGAAGCCTTCGAGGCCATCCCTGAGAAGCTCGCCTTCTACGACTACGTCGGTAACAGTCCTGCCAAGGGCGGTCTGTTCCGCGTGGGTCCGATGGTGAACGGTGATGGCCTGGCAACCGCTTGGGTTGGTCACATCGCATTCAGCGACAAAGAAGGACGCAACCTCGAAGTCCGTCGTCTGCCGAACTTCTTCGAAAACTTCCCCGTCGTTCTTCAAGACGAGCAGGGCATCGTCCGTGCCGACATTCCTTACCGTCGTGCGGAAGCCAAGTTCTCCTTCGAACAACAGGGCGTGACCGCCAAGGTGTTCGGTGGAGCACTCGACGGCCAGACCTTCACTGACCCTGCCGACGTGAAGCGCCTTGCACGCAAGGCTCAGCTGGGTGAAGCCTTCGACTTCGACCGTGAGACCTACAACTCTGACGGCACATTCCGTAGCTCGCCACGCGGCTGGTTCACCTTCGGCCACGCCACCTTCGCGCTGCTGTTCTTCTTCGGCCACATCTGGCACGGTGCCCGCACCCTGTACCGCGACGTGTTCGCTGGTATTGATCCCGACCTCGGAGATCAGGTGGAGTTTGGCCTCTTCGCCAAGCTCGGTGACAAAACCACCCGTCGCCTGCCCGAGGGCTACGTTCCCCCCGCTGGAACTCCCCTCAACTGATCGCCCTCTAGGAACAACACGATGGAAAGCTTCGCTTACGTCCTCATCCTTACCCTCGCGATTGCCACCCTCTTCTTCGCAATCGCCTTCCGCGATCCGCCGAAAATCGGTAAGTGATTTGATCTCCCAAAACCCCGCCTCGGCGGGGTTTTTTCATGCTTTCCATCACCCACCGTCGCAAGCCGGTCTCGTCCGCGCGAGCAGATCACAGCAGTCTCACGTCAGCAACAGCCGTCAACGCAATCCTCAAATGAGACTGATGTCCTCGAGGCCCTTCTCAAGTCTCAAATCAGTGTCTACAGTTGGCGCAACTAATTAATGCCCTCGGGGATGCAGTGCCCCTCCTGCCAAAACACAGATAGTCGCGTTCTCGAATCCAGGGCAGCGGATGGTGGACGCAGCGTGAGACGACGGCGTGAATGCCTCAACTGTGAATTTCGCTTCACCACCTACGAACGGGTGGAGACCGTTCCGATCACGGTGATCAAACGCAACGGCAACCGTGAAATCTTCAGTCGCAGCAAGTTGCTGCACGGCTTGAATCGAGCTTGCGAGAAAACGGGCTTGGACACCTCTCGGCTCGAATCCCTCGTGGAAGAACTCGAACTGAAACTCCAGCAACGCACCGGCAAGGAAGTGAGCAGCACCGAGATCGGTGAATTCGTGCTGAGGGATCTCAAACAGATCAGCGAGGTGGCCTACATCCGGTTCGCATCCGTTTACCGCCAGTTCCGAGGCATCGACGACTTCGTCTCGACCCTGGAAACACTGAACGCCGATCAGGAACAGAACCATCTGGCCACTGTTCGTTGAATCGTTTCGCTGAACCAGTGCACTGAATCGGTTCGTTGAACCCGTGCAGGGCATCGCTGCGCAAGAAAGCCGTCGGTCGTGTCTGTAAAGTCAGTAGTTCTCCGTGAAACGTCGGCGGGCGTTCCATGCGATTTTTTCGAACTACCCACCTGAGGTAGACCGCCAGCCCCCCATGTCTGCGACTCCGACAGAAGATCAGATCCAGGATCAGGTTCAGGACGCGAACGCCACAGAAGCCTCTGCAGAAACCGCCGCCGCCGAACAGGCGTTTGAGGGTGAGGACCTGAGCATTCCTGAAGACGTCCCCACAGCGGATGATCCAACCAGCCGCGCCGCCAGCCGCAGCCTGGACGACGCCGGATTCACCCTGGATGAGTTCGCGGCTCTCCTCAGCAAGTACGACTACAACTTCAAGCCTGGCGACATCGTCAACGGCACGGTCTTCGCCCTGGAATCGAAGGGCGCCATGATCGACATCGGCGCCAAGACGGCTGCCTTCATGCCTCTGCAAGAGGTGTCGATCAACCGGGTCGAGGGCCTGAGCGACGTGCTCCAGCCCGGTGAGATCCGTGAGTTCTTCATCATGAGTGAGGAGAACGAAGACGGTCAGCTGGCGCTGTCGATCCGTCGGATCGAATACCAGCGGGCATGGGAGCGGGTCCGCCAGCTCCAGAAGGAAGACGCCACCATCTACTCAGAAGTGTTTGCCACCAACCGTGGTGGTGCCTTGGTGCGAGTGGAAGGTCTGCGGGGCTTCATCCCCGGATCCCACATCAGCACCCGCAAGCCGAAGGAAGAACTGGTTGCCGACTTCCTGCCTCTGAAGTTCCTCGAGGTGGACGAAGAGCGCAACCGCCTGGTGCTCAGCCACCGCCGCGCCCTGGTGGAGCGGAAGATGAATCGCCTGGAAGTGGGCGAAGTTGTGGTGGGTACCGTCCGCGGCATCAAGCCCTACGGCGCCTTCATCGACATCGGTGGTGTCAGCGGTCTGCTGCACATTTCCGAGATCAGCCACGAGCACATCGAGACCCCCCACTCGGTGCTGAACGTGAATGATCAGATGAAAGTGATGATCATCGATCTGGATGCCGAGCGCGGCCGGATTTCGTTGTCAACGAAGGCTCTCGAGCCCGAACCCGGCGACATGCTCACCGACCCCCAGAAGGTGTTCGAGAAGGCCGAGGAAATGGCTGCTCGCTACAAGCAGATGCTGATGGAGCAGGCCGAAGAGGGCGAAGATCCGATCAGCTCCATGATGATCTGAGCCTGATGGCCCAACTGCTGCTGAAGGGAGATCCCATCGGCAATTTCCAAGGGGTGCTGTTCGATAAGGACGGCACCCTTTCCCATAGCGAGCCGCATCTGCTGGCCTTGGCAGACGCACGCATCAACAAAGCCGTCAAGGTTGCTCAGGAACAAGCCCCTGCGCTTAACCCCTCTGAGTTGAGCCACACCCTGCGCAGAGCGTTTGGTGTTGATCAAGGCATGCTCGATCCCGGCGGAACCCTGGCGGTTGCCTCCAGGCAGGACAACATCGCCTCGACTGCAACGGTGTTCTGCCTGATGGGCTGCTCATGGCCCCAGGCTCTCTCCCTGGCCCACACCTGCTTCGACGCGGTTGACCAGGAGGGCCTGATCGACACAACCCCAAGCCCGTTGATCAACGGGGCTGGGCAACTGCTGCGGAACCTGCACCAGCAGGGCGTCACCGCAGCTGTGATCAGCAACGACACCCGGTCCGGCATTGAAGAGTTCCTGGCTCACCATCAGCTCGGCGCAGGCATTGCCGGAATCTGGAGTGCTGATGACCATCCGCGCAAACCCGATCCACAGGCCGTTCTGGAGCTGTGCAACAGGCTTGGCCTGCCACCCCAACGGTGTGCCTTGGTTGGCGATGCGGAGACCGACCTTCAGATGGCCCTCGAGGCCGGTATCGGCGGCGTGATCGGCTTCACCGGTGGCTGGAAGCATGATCCGCAACTGCCATCAGCACAGCATCTGCTCCACAGCTGGAGCGACCTCGCCCTCAGCACAGGCGCGTAAAGTCACGCGACCTGGAGCGCCGAATGAGCCGATACGTCTTTACGTCCGAGTCCGTCACCGAAGGGCATCCCGACAAGATCTGCGACCAGGTGAGCGACGCCGTTCTGGATGCTCTGCTGGCCCAGGATCCCGCCAGCCGCGTGGCCTGCGAGACCGTTGTGAACACCGGCCTCTGCATGATCACCGGTGAGGTGACCTCCAAGGCGCAGGTGGATTTCATTCACCTAGTGCGCAACGTGATCAAGGAGATCGGTTACAGCGGCGCCCGGGCCGGTGGCTTCGATGCCAACAGCTGTGCAGTTCTGGTGGCCCTCGACCAACAGTCCCCCGACATCGCCCAGGGCGTAAACGAGGCCGACGACCACGCCGGTGATCCCCTGGATCTGGTGGGTGCCGGAGACCAGGGAATCATGTTCGGCTACGCCTGCAACGAGACGCCCGAGCTGATGCCGTTGCCGATCAGCCTGGCCCACAGGCTGTCGCGCCGCCTGGCCGAAGTGCGCCACAACGGAACCCTGGGTTACCTGCTTCCCGATGGCAAAACCCAGGTGAGCGTCGTCTACGAAAACGACAAGCCCGTCTCGATCGACACGATCCTGATCTCCACCCAGCACACCGCTGAAGTGGACGGGATCAGTGATGAGCAGGGCATCCGCGAGCGCATCACCGAAGACCTCTGGACCCATGTGGTGGAGCCGGCGACCGCCGATCTGGCCCTCAAGCCCTCCCGTGAGGCCACCAAGTATCTGGTGAACCCCACCGGCAAGTTCGTGGTGGGCGGCCCTCAGGGCGATGCCGGTCTCACCGGCCGCAAGATCATCGTGGACACCTACGGCGGCTATGCCCGCCACGGCGGTGGTGCTTTCTCCGGCAAGGACCCCACCAAAGTGGACCGTTCGGCCGCCTACGCCGCGCGCTACGTGGCCAAGTGCCTTGTGGCCGCAGGGCTCGCCGAACGGGCCGAAGTGCAGTTGAGCTACGCCATCGGCGTGGCCAAGCCCGTGTCGATCCTGGTGGAATCCTTCGGCACCAGCGCACTGGCCAACGATGCCCTCACCGCCTTGGTGCAGGAACACTTCGATCTGCGCCCCGGCGCCATCATCGAGACCTTCGGTTTGCGCAACCTTCCCCAGCAACGGGGCGGCCGTTTCTATCAGGACACTGCGGCTTACGGCCATTTCGGGCGCAACGACCTCAACGCCCCCTGGGAAGACGTGACAGCGAAAAGCCAGGAGCTGAAGCAGGTCGCCGCGGCCTGAAGCCATGACGGATTCACCGCTGGTGCTCGGAATCGACCTGGGCACCAGCGGAATCCGCACAGCCGTTGTTGCCGCTAACGGCGCGGTTCTCGACAGCCGATCCCAGGCCTACGGCGGAGACTTCGCCAACCCCCACAGCTGGCGCGAAGGCTGTGGAAATCTGATCAGGGCAATCCCAGCCCAGCTGCGATCCCAGCTGCAAGCACTCGCCGTGGATGGCACCTCCGGCACGCTGCTGGCCTGTGATCACGATGGTTCCCCACTTGGGGAAGCACTGGCCTATTCCCAGAGCTGCCCTGAGCTGCAGTCAGCCCTGCAGCCTTTGGTGGATCCCGGTAGTCCAGCCGCCAGCTGCAGCGGCAGCCTGGCCCGGGCCTTGCGGCTCCTCAACTGCCATGGCGAGGCGATCCTGCTGCGACATCAGGCCGACTGGATCAGCGGATGGCTGCTGAACGATTGGCGCTGGGGGGAAGAAGGCAACAACCTGCGTCTGGGTTGGGATCTGATCACGAACAGCTGGCCAACCCGTTTTGCCGAACAGTCCTGGCGGCAGGCACTGCCTGAAATCCGTCCCAGCGGCAGCATTCTCGGGACGATCGCACCGGAGCAGGCGAAGGCCTTGGGCCTGGAGAACGATCTGATCGTCGTTGCCGGCACAACGGATTCCAATGCCGCCGTTCTCGCCGCCGATCCCGGTCCCGGAGATGGGATCACCGTGCTGGGAACCACCCTGGTGATGAAGTGCTTCACCGAGACGCCCCTGCACGCCCCGGGCGTCACCAGCCATCGCGTGGGGGGACGCTGGCTCTGTGGAGGCGCCTCCAATGCAGGGGCCGGTGTGCTGCGGCGTTTTTACAGCGACGACCAACTCAGCGAACTGAGCCGCCAAATCAACCCAGACACCGACAGCGGTCTCCACCTACGGCCGCTCCCCGCCCCGGGGGAACGTTTCCCTGTGGATGATCCAGAACTGCTGCCGGTGCTTGAACCACGGCCGGTGAGTGATGCCCTGTACCTGCATGGACTGCTGGAAGGTCTCGCCGAGATCGAAGCGCAGGGTTGGCAGCGCCTGAACGAGCTGGGTGCTGCTGCACCCAGGCGGATCATCAGCATCGGCGGTGGAGCGCGCAATCCCCAATGGCGACGGCTGCGGGAACGCCGCCTCGGCTGCGCTGTAACGAGTTGCCAAACTCCCCCTGCTGCAGGGGTGGCACGACTGGCCCAACAGGCCCTGGTCGGGTGAGAATTCCGGCATCACGCCCCACCCTTATGCCCACCAAGCTCCGCGATGGTCTGGCCATCGGCCTTTTCGTCGTTCTGGCCGGGTACGTGGGCTTCAGTGGCATTCGCCTCGGCCTTTTGTTGATCGAGCGCTTCGCTTGAGCCGATCACTGCAAAGATTGCACTCACCTGTTTGATCCCAATGCCTGCAGACCCCCTCACTGATGCCGTCAGCACACGGATCTGCAAACACATGAACGACGACCATGCCGAAGCGGTGCTCGCCTACGCCAAGCACTACGGCGGCGTAAGCAATCCCGCTGCAGCGCGCATGGTGTCTGTGAAAGCAGAAACCATGGAACTGGAGGTGGATGGCGCCAGCGTCAGCATTGCCTTTGATCACACCCTCACCGACAGCGAAGACGCCCACCGCACCTTGGTGGCGATGCTGCGGGCGATGCCCAAAGAAGGCGCCTGATCTCGGAGCGATTCAGCCCAACAGGGGAACGCTTGTTGCAGCGACCGACCTGCTGTGCATCGCGCGCTCCTGAGCTTTGCCCAAACCCTTCTGATCGAGCGTCGCTGCCCGATCTGCTATGGACCTTGGGACAACCCACTGCCGCCGACGGCTCCCTGCACCACGTGCCTCGATGCCCTTGCTCTCCCTTGTCAGGGACTCAAGGGCTTGCTGCCCTTGCCGTGGTGTGCTCTCGGGGCTTACGCAGGCCAGCTGCGCCAGCTGCTGCTGAAGCTGCGTCAACAGCGCCAAGGCAAAGCGCTTGCGGCCTTGGTTCAGCTGCTGTCTGACCGCTTCACCCTGCCTGCAACAGCGGTGCTGGTGCCGATTCCAAGCTGGAAGCGGCAACGATCCAACCCCTTGCCGCAGCGCATCGCCCTGGGATTGGACCGGCCAACGACAGAGCTGCTGCACCGCACCCGTGCCGGGTTAAGCCAACACCATCTGAACAAACGCCAACGCGAAACCAACCTGATCGGGGCGTTCCAGGCCTGCCCCTTGGACAGACAAGGAGCCCACTGCTCGGTCTGGCTCGTGGACGACATCCTCACGACCGGGTCCACCGCTTTGGCTGCCCGTCAGGCCCTTGAAGCTGCTGGCCACCGCGTGGCTGGATTGATCTGCCTGGCACGAACCCCCGCAAGGGAGCGCAGGCGGTGGTTTAAGATTCCGTTGTCGCTTCGGCGGCGCGCCGGGATAGCTCAGTTGGTAGAGCAGGCGACTGAAAATCGCCGTGTCCCCAGTTCAAATCTGGGTCCTGGCATTTCCCGAAAACGCCTAAAAAGGCACGTGAAAGCACCATATATGGTGTTATTACGTTCCTTTTTAGTGCCTCAAGCACCCAATTGAATTTTGCCGTAACGGTAGGGGAGCAGTAGGGGAGCACGCCCTTTCGGTCAGACGGGGAAAGGTCCCCAGATTTCCCCTACTCAAGGGCAAAAAAAGACCTCTGGAGTGCCCACACCCCAGAGGTCCCGTCCTCTCGTTCTGACGCCCCATCACCTTCCTCCTGGTCTTCTCCAGTGAGGAGTAGGAGAACCGTCAGAAAAGGTGGTGAGGACCGCTCATGGTTCGGTCGTCCGTAAGCAATAAAAAAGGCGGCAGGGAATGCCGCCCAATCGGGGTATGAATGCGTCGAACCGGGAGGTCCATCCCCAGCATCACCGGTGCAAAGGAAGCGTCGAGAGCACTTTTTACAAACTGCCAAAAAAGTGGGGGTGTTCCCTAAGCACCCCCGCGTTCGACGCATCGCCCCCTTTCACCGAAAAGGAAGCACCCAGAGGATGGCGCGAGGGATGGCAACACAACGTCGCCATAACGACCAAAGGACTACTTGGGTCACGGGACGCACAAAAAAGGAGGGTTCCCTAGTCCCTCCCAAGAAGACGCATTCACCCCTCCAGAGAGGGTTGATGGAACTTTCACGTCCCTGGAGTGCTGCCGCCATGCGTAGAAGCGCGCATTTAAAAGGGGGGTGCGGGACCCCCCTGAAGGTCGTTGAGACCTGGTTACTGCTTCATCGGTCTCTGACCTCATTCCTGTTCTAAGGGGGTTCAGAGCACTAGGGCATGAGCGGAACTACCCCTTTCTGCGCCCCATAGACACCAAAAAAGGACCGGTATCCCTATCGGTCCCTCGGAAACTGAAAGTGCCGCTGGGCGGGACGACGCCAAGCGACGACCACCCTCACCGATGAGGGGGTACTGCCGTGGGTGCCGTGAGCGTTTTCCAAGAAAAGACCCAGGAGTGTTTGACCTCCTGGGTTCCTCGCTCTCATGCGATACGACTGGTCTAACACCGCCTAATAAGCATTTGTGCTTACGGGTTGCCGAACCGCTGGGGCGTCCAGTGCTCACACCTGAAGAAGCGCGAGCGCCAAGCAGGAACAATGTGCTGCCACACACGGCAAATGCCGCTGAAACAAGGTTCTCCCTGGAAGTTCTGGCAATTGACGCACCTAGCAGACATGTCAGGGAAGTGACGATCTTTCAACTGTCTAATCCCAGCGGAAGCAAGACGTCAGACACTGCTTCTAGGTTCTTCAGCAGAAACGCCCCAGTCAGGCGTCTTCAGAGGTTTCCGACCCTGCCTCTAAAGATGCCTACCCATGAAGAAGGGCGGGAGTGACCCGCCCCTTGGCACCTAACCCCGTCCTAATGAAGTGCGGTTCCGTAGGTGTCGTGCTCTTTTTCTAGGAATACCGCCAAGGCAAGACATCCGTAAAAAGACCTGCTTCAGGGTTCAGCAGTCGCACCCCACAGCGGTCTTGTCTTCTTCCACCCCTGCGTCTGAAGCGACTTCCACAACTGCTCTGCGACGTCTTTCCTCAGATATCGGCGCTCCTTGAGCAGCGGTGGACCTTCGGGCATCTGACGCCCTCGGTCAATAAAGACCTTGGGATCTCTCACCCAGGCGGAGTTGTCCTGGTGAAACCGCCAGACCCAATGGTCGTTGGCATCGATCAACCATCCCTCTTGCATCACGCCACCTCCGGACACCAACCCATTTCCGCTTCCCTGCGGACCATCCAGTTGCGGCACCTCTTCGTCAGATGTTCGCCATGCGGGACCTGACGACGCTGAAGACCACAGGTCAACAACGTGTGGCAGTGCTGGTCGCAGACATAGGAGAAGTGCTGGCAGGTCATGCAGACGCACGAGGACCTGGTCTGCTTCAGACCATCCACAAAATCCCATTCCTCTTCCGACATCGAACCCTCCTCATGAGTAGTTCATATGTTCTACTCCAGGTTTGCGGGGATTGGTCAAGGGGGGAAATCGGAAGATTCAGTCGCTCGAGAGGAGATGGATACGGAACCATCGCTTCAGCAATGGGGATGACGACATCGATGGTTCGTCGGATCATTCAGCAACAGGAAGAGGTGCCGTGCTGAAGATCCTTTTGGGTGTTGGTCTGGGGTTCCTCCTCTTCACCAACCAAGACGCGAGGCAGATCACTGCTGACCTACTCAGGGCAACTGGTGATGCCATTGCTCCTGCAGATGAGAACAGGACGCTCGAAGACCGAATCAACGAGGTGCTGGTAGGTGACTAGTCGCCCCACTCCTCGACGACTTTTTTTTGCCTTAGGCGGCAGTTCGCACAAGTCACCTCATCAAGGGCAAACGATGAAGGCAACTGCAATGCCCTACCGCAGATAACGCATTGGGTACTGCTGACGGGATGGGCGTGATCACCTTCTCTCCAGTGCCCATCCCTCATTAACCAAAAGATGCGGCGCCCAGTCTTCGCCTGACGACCGGAAGGGTCTGTGCCTCAGAGCACCATCGGAGCAAATCTTGGCGTTAAGACTTTCTGTGGAAAAAGGTGTGGAGAAGTGTAAAGAACGTTGTAGCGGGGGTTACAACTTACGTACTGGGCATCCGAAGAGGACAGCGAATGAGGGCATTACTCCTTCTGCTTCTGTCAGCGATGCCTGCGAGTGCAGAACCACTGCCATTGGTCTGCGAAGTAACCAGCGAAGAGGTCCCCACCATTTCCATTCGATTGGAAGAGCGAACCCCTACGGCACTTCGAGGAGTTCTGATCCAGGACGACAAACGACTTGGAATATTTATGTCCAGCAAACCCAAGCAATACCGCCAAACCACTTGGTCCTTCTTCACCCAGGACGCCGCCAATTCAGGCACTGCTCTGCTTTTTGAGAACGACCTTGTATGGAACCCGCACAAGCGAGTCCCAAAACCCCAGGAAGTCAATCGAGTGATTTTTGTTGGGTTGGACAATGCGCCCCTTTTTTGGCGAACAGAGGAGTTCGCTCCAAATCGAGAACTCCTGAAAGCAGCGGCGGGGTTCTGGACCATCTCCGCGCAATGCCTGGGTGGTCGGGTTCTGCGCGGTTAAAACCACTCCCAACCAGTTCGGTATCGCAAGGACACTCAATTCAGCATTTCTTCCATGAATCTTCGGGGAGCATTGGCACAACAGGGATCTCACGTCCTTAGGTTGCACAGATACTTGCCTTACCCCTCATGTGCCCGCCTGACCTTTCCAGTCTCAAGTGGGGCGATGACGGTGATTTGTCCCCTCACGACACCCTGAACCTGGTGGAGAGATTGACCAGAGCAGAACAGGAGTCAAAAGGGGCAGACGGAACGACTCTGAACTCCAGTCCCCTGCCGCTGGATTCTGACTCCGCGGATATTCCCTGACACCCGAGGGACCAATGGACGCAGTGCAAACCGAAGAAACCATCCGCTCTCTCCTAACCGACTTGAAGGAGGACAAGGTGGAGTCACTCCTGGTTCAGTGCGCTGACTGGGGGATCAACGTACGGATGTTCCTGAACGGAGACGTCGTGGAACTGGATTTAATGAAGAACTACGAGGGGTATGAGGTGACCTTTGTTGATAACAGGGACAAACAACCTGCTCAGATAGACGAATTATCAGACCTAATCCAACTCCTTCAGATCTCTTAAATTCAATATTGGGCGTGGTCCAATACCTCTTATGAATGCACCTCCTCTGGAGGTAGCGCAGGACCCAAAATTAAGCAGAAGGAACCGATCATATCTATCCCAAAGATTAGATCCATAGGTAAATCTTACTTTATCTTCATTTACTTGCTTTTCTTCTCTCAGCAGATACTCTTCCGTGAAATCAGAAGGACTTTTATGTTTGGAAGATCAGGATTTAACCCCTCACCTGAACAACTCCAAGCAATTATCGACACTGGAATCTGGTGGAATCATAAGGTCCAAGAACTCAGAGATGCTGAGCGGTTCGAGGATGCGTACGCTCTTCTTTAGGAGTTTGATGTCATTACATCTCGATCACTGGAAGGCAGTGATTAAAAAAGCGCCTACGGCAGATATCGGTGGTGCTTAATCACCAAAGCGTCTGCCCGTAGATCTCCATGGACCTATCGAAGATCCTTCTTGTAGTGCGATCCAAATACCTCTTGTGAATGCCTTTCATCACTTTCTCTTGGTCTTGTTTGCGTAGGTCTCCTGGATCAGTTCCTCCATCAGGTCATCTGGTTTGATCCGCTTCTGACGCACGCTCTTCTTAAGCGCAGGCAACTCAGGGCAGGACAGCGCAGGGAAATCTGCCTTCGCCTCTTTGAACAGGTTGCGGATAAGGGTCTTGTATTGCCTTCTGGTCTCTTCTCCTGAGTTGCCCTTCGCTTCACAGTTCTCCCTGACGAGACGAAAGAACTCCAAAAAGTCGTTGCTCGTGATCGCCTGAATGCTTTTGACCGTCGCCCAGGGTTGAACGCCTATGCCTGTGGTCCCGTTCCAAAGGTTCCTCTTGTCGCTCAACCAGCGGTTTTGGTTATTCCGTGGTTCCAATTCCGCCTTGGCATACCAACGCTCCCAATAGACCGACAGAGCGTGTTGCTTCTCCACTTCCCGCACTTGGGACTGTGAGAGGAGGTCCTGCCACTTCTGTTGAGAGGCAGCGACCGCGACCTTTGCTGCTTCCCAAGGGTCGGTAGTCCCGCAAGTCCCTTCTATATAGATGCGCTTCCCCCGCCCCCGGTTGGTTTTGCCAGCAAATGGACGAGGGTCATCTGCTTTCTCCGGCAGGAAGCGCCACTGGAGGTTCTTGGTCTTTCTGCTGTTCGCACTGGGTTTCTGACGGACGACCGATAGAGAGGTGTGGGGGATGTTCCCTTTGCCCCCCAGGTCACGCACCACGTTGAGGGTGTGAAGGGTGCCGTCGATCCATTCCTGTGGCAGCGACCGTCCCATAGAGTTCCCCTACCGAAACACCTTCCAGGAGTGGTTCGGACCTACCGCAAATCATCCCGATGGTATGGGAGCGGTATGGGAGCAGCAAGCAAAAACGTCCAAAAAGGGCATTTTTAGTATCGCTGCTATACAGATTGAGCGCTTTAAGGGGCGAATTGTCGCAACGCCCCCAGTTCAAATCTGGGTCCTGGCATCACATTGATGCCAAAACTGCCGTGTCATTCATCTCTCCAGATGCAGGCACAGATCGCGTTTTCGACAACGCCGACAGTTTTGCCATGGTGTTTGACCGCACCTGGAAGCAACTGCGAAGCAGCAACAAGGCTGAACTCAGCCAGGAAGAGCATCTCGAAGCCGTGCTCGAGGCGATGGCCGATCACCCCTTCCTGATCAGTTCCCCAGAGATGGCACGCCAGGTGGCCGCCTTCCGGATCAGGTTACTGGAACTGGCCTGATCAAGCGGAGAGCAGATCGATCTGGGGATCATCCACATATTCCGTGTCATCGCTGAGGGGCTCATCACTTAAGGCCTCATCCTCGACTCGGTCGTCATCCATCCCCCCCATCTCCATTTCAGGAGCTTCTGGGGTGTCGTGATCGTGCGCTGCTGACGCCTCCTCGGCGAGGGAATCAGCGTGCAGCTCCACGACCTCGCCTGGGCTCAGACGATCCCGAAGCATCCGCACCTTTTCTTCACTGGCCAGGAGCAGTTCGCCGGCGTCATCACTGACCGCGGCGATCTCCGCATCTTCCAGCTGCTGGCCCTCAACGGCGACCAACCGCGTCTCCAGCTCCATCAACCGATCCGCCAGCGTTTCCACCACTTCACTGAGACTGAGCAAATGGGTGCACAGCTGTTGCTCGAACGCGGTGCGCGGGGAGGTGGTGGTCACCGGGCTGGCCTCGTGTTGAGAAATTTCGCTGATGGTATCGATGCTGAGCTTCATGTCCACGGCCCTGGGAAAAGCCACGACTGGCCTACATTCCCCAGGGCTTTCGAGCGATTGAAGAGATGTCCAGGCTGAAGACGGGGCTGAAGGTCAGTGCCTGGATCGCCATCTTCATTGTTGCCGTCGTTTATCTGCAGCGATACGGCATCGCACCGCTGCAAAGCGCCGTAAATGACATGGGCATCTGGGCCCCACTCGGCCTGTTCCTGCTGCGGGGGGTGAGCATCATCCTGCCGGCGCTGCCCAGTTCGGTGTATTCCCTCCTGGCAGGCTCGCTGCTTGGCTTCAAAGCGGGCTACCTCACGATCATCCTTTCGGACCTGGTGTTCTGCAGCGCGGCTTTTTTCATTGCCCGCCGCTGGGGACGCGGACCGGTGAGCCGTCTGGTGGGGGCCAGCGCGATGAAACGCATCGATGGCTTCAGCAAGAACCAGCTGGAGGGCAACTTCTTCCTGATGACAGGCCTGCTGATGACCGGGCTGTTTGATTTCCTCAGCTATGCCATCGGGATCAGCCGCACCCACTGGCGTCTATTCGCTCCGGCACTGCTGATCAGCGTCCTGATCAGCGATTCGATCCTCGTGGCTGTTGGAGCTGGTGCCGCTAAGGGCGCCAGCCTCACTCTGGGCTTGGCTCTGCTGGCCATGTTTGCTCTGGCCACCATCACCGGTGTGCTGAAAAAGAAATCCTCAGAGGCGCCCTCCAACACCCACTCCTGACAGGAGCCCTGGGGGATGACAGCCGATCCATGTCGATTCCCACGAACCGCTGACTGGGTCGAGGAAATTCCTGGACACTGGTTACATTCGAGTTGATCGGCGTTTCTCGATGAGCGCACTGGCAGATCCGAGAATTGCCACCCTGCAGAACCAGGCCGGCAGCAGCGGTGAGCTGGATCTACCGGTGGGAGACGGTTGTTTTCGGATCAACCTCCGCGATGAAAACATCGCGCTCTGGCAGGAGACATTTGATCAACACACCACGGCGGCCAACCTTCTGCTGGCTTGCGAAGAAAGCAATGGAGACCTCAAGGACACCCGCCTGACCTGGGTGGTGGGATCTGCCATCCGCACAGCGACGGCATCAAGCCCAGACGCCGTCGGCTGGCTGTTAACGCAGTTGGGGGTACCAACTGAACTCACGGAAGCAGCCATCAGCCGTTGTCCTGGCCTGGGGGACGACCTGGTGTGGGCTTTTTACCTGGAACGCCACGGCTGGCTGATTGCCACACCGGTGGCCAGCGTTAACCCTTGAACCTTCAAAACACCGACTTCAAAACCCTGGTGCAGACCGCCCAGGTTCAAGGGCTGAGCCTCAACCAAGATTTGCCGCAGGCCACACGCCGCATTCTTGAGCGTGCTGATCAAGCCCAACGCCAGCTCACGAGTGAGGAGCTGACGACGATCTGCCAGGCCTCCGGCATTGATCAGTCGCTCCCCAGCAGCCTGATCCAACGATCGGATCACCTGGTGAACCAGGCCCGGGCACAGCTGCTTGCAACCCAACCGCATCTGGTGCAACTGGGCGGAGCTCTTCACCCGCAGGACAGGGCAGAGGCCTGCTGGCGGGACTGCTGGAACTTTCTACGCGTGGTCATCTACGCGGTGGCCTGCAACCAGAGCTGCTTTACAAACCCGAGCGGCATGGCCGCCCTGAGAGAGCTGTACAGACGGATGAACGTGCCCATCGAGGGGATGAACATCGCCCTCATTCAGCTCAAAAAGCTTGCGCTGGAAGGGGTCTCGCGATCGAACGACCGACAGCTGATCAGCGACTGCTTCCAACACCTGAGAGATCAGCTCAACAAAACTGCAGTTAAGAGCTGATAAGCCCCTGGCCTGAAAACAGTTTCTTCAAGGGAAGATTTCCGGCAAGTATTTCTACTCACGGCGCACGCCATGGCCATCCCGCTCCTTGGGTACCCGCTCAGCACGCAGAACGGTCGGGTGAGCAATCTCGCCGGAGACAACAGCACCGTTCAGAGCCAGCTCTATCCCTCCTCTGCTGCAGGTGACGACACCAACCGCAGCGACATGGATGCCGTGATCGAAAAGGCCTACCGCCAGGTCTTCTTCCATGCGATGCGCAGTGATCGCGAACCATTCCTGGAATCACAACTCCGCAGCGGCAACATCACGGTGCGGGATTTCATCCGAGGCCTGCTGCTCTCGGAACGCTTCCAGCAGGGCTACTACCAGTGCAGCTCCAACTACCGGATGGTGGATCAGGTGGTGGGACGGGTGCTCGGCCGCCCGACCCATGGCGACGCCGAACGCCGCGCCTGGTCGATCGTGATCGGCGAAAAGGGCTTCACAGCCTTTGTCGACGCAGTGCTCGACAGCCCTGAATACATGGAGAGCTTCGGCTACGACCTGGTTCCTCAGCAACGCTCGCGGGTGTTGCCGGGTCGATCCCTGGGCGAGACCCCGATTTACCAGCAATTCCCGCGCTACGGGGCCGACTGGCGCGATGCCTTGCAGGATCGAGCTCCCAGCGACCAGGCCGCTCAGATGCAGCAGCTGGAGATGTCATCGGCCTGGGTCAATGGCCAACCTCCTGCCTTCGCCCTCAAGCTCTGGCTGGGCCTGGCGGTTGTCGGCGGATTCGAGCTGGGCCGTGTGGTCCTTACCATCGCCTTCTCGATGCTTCGCAGCTGACTTCCTTGACGGCGCTCTCCAACCCCCTGAATCTGGACACCTGGCAACCGCCGGAACAGACCCTGGCCTCAGGGTCACTGGATGGCGCGGTTGATGCCCGGGGCGCTGATTGGCGGGGAGTGACTGTTGAAAAGGGCGACCTGCGTGGCGCCAATCTCTGTCGCGCTGATCTGAGGGGAACCGACCTCTCCAGCTGCCAGCTGGAGGGAGCCGACCTGCGCCTGGCGCGCTACGACGCCAGCACCCGCGTACCGGAAGGGTTTGATCTGCTCAGCAGCGGGGCCGTCGGCCCCAAAGCAAGGCTGAGTGGTGTGTTCTTGAACAGCACCGACCTGCGGGGCATGGATCTGCGCGGCGCCGTGCTGATGGGGGCCTATCTCAGCGGAGCTGACCTGAGTGGTGCCCTGCTCGACAACGTTCGACTGGTGGGATCGGATCTTCGTCACGCAATCCTGCGGGGTGCCATGTGCCGGGGGACCCGCTTTGGCACGTGCCAGCTGGACTTCGCCGATTTTCGCGGCGCCGACCTCTCCGAAGCAGGACTGGAGAGCGCGGAATCGATCAAAGGAGCCGATTTCTCCCTCACCACAGGGCTCAGTGGGCAGCGTGATGCGCTCTTGGCCCGCCCCTTCGAAGAACTCGACTGCTGGAATCCCCTGACGCGGAGCACCACACGCGACAGCCTCAAATCCTTGTCGTGAGAAGGATTACCCCGATCCACCACCCGAAAACCGGGGGCCGAATCGTCATGTCACGCAACATTCGGACACATTTGATTGAGCTTTATAAAGAACCCGCTCCACGCCACTACTTCTGAATGACCATGGCGTGACGCACACGTCAGGTTGTCCATGCCCTTCGGTCCTGCCTCTCTGCTCGGGGTCGAGCGTTTCTCGCAAGAAAGCGAAGCTCCTCTGGAACTCATCCCTGGTGATGACGACGCCAAGAAGGAACAAATCATCCGCGCCGTTTACAAGCAGGTGCTGGGCAATGCCTATGTGATGGAGAGCGAGCGTCAGCTCGTGGCTGAGTCCCAGTTCAAGCTGGGCGAAATCAGCGTGAGAGAGCTGGTGCGCCGCATCGCCAAGAGCGAGCTGTACCGCGATCGCTTCTTCGACGCCTGCTCCCGATACCGCTACATCGAGCTGGCCTTCCGTCACCTGCTGGGACGCGCCCCCGTGGACTTCGATGAGATGCGTGCTCACGCCGAACGGCTCGACAGCCACGGCTATGAAGCCGACATCGACAGCTTCATCGACAGCGCCGACTACCAGGACACCTACGGCGAGTGGACCGTTCCCTTCCAGCGGGGCTGGAAGACTGAATCCTGCACCACCCTGCAGGAGTTCACCTGGAGCTTCCAGCTGCTGCGTGGCAACAGCAGCAGCAGCCTGAAAGGCGATCTTTCCGGGATCAGCAGCAAGCTCGGCGGCAACGCCTACCAGAACCGCCCGATGGCGGTGGTGCCCCCCTCCTCCACCGAAGCCACCGGCTGGAGCTTCCGTCCCTCCAAGAACCTGCAGGACGCTCCCACCCGCCATGGCGTGGGTGCCGGCGAACAGGGCAAGACCTACCGGGTGGAAGTCACCGGCTACAGCGCCAACAACGTGCGCCGGATCTCCCGCTACACCCGCTCCAACCGGGTGTACTTCGTGCCCTTCGACAAGCTCTCCGAGCAGTTCAAGCGCATCCATGCCGAAGGCGGCAAGATCGCCAGCATCACGCCTGTGAACTGAGTTCCTTGATCGATCAGCAGGGCGGCTGCCCGGGAGTTCGCGCATGACCCCGCATCGCCGCCTCTGATTCGAACTCACTCCGCAACACCTTTTCTCCCCTCATCCGCCTCCCACCATGTCTGCCTCACAAGGCTTCGGCGCCGCCTCCCTCAACGATGCTCCCGTCTCCTTCAGCAGGACCCGCAACGCATCCGCAAAAGCAGCCCTGAGCAACGGCGAATTCCTCCGCCAATCCTGCGCTTCGATGAAGATCGCCATCGGGCCCCGCAATCATGAGGATTGCCCCCATGGCGTCACCGCCCAGCGCTACGCACCGGACGACTCCGCCGCCCTGGCCACAGCCATCAGTGCTGCGTACCGCCAGGTGTACGGCAACGCCCACGTGATGGACAACGAGCGTTCGGCTGAGCTGGAAGCCCGTTACGGCAATGGCGAGCTCACCACCCGCGATTTCGTTCGCGGCCTGGCCAAAACCTCCTTCTACAAAGCCCGCTTTTTCGAGGGTGTAGCCCCTCAGCGCGGCATCGAACTGAACCTGAAGCACCTGCTGGGCCGTCCTCCCGTGGATCAGGCCGAGATGTCGGCGCACATTTCACTGCTGGCGAGCGCTGGCCACGAGACCGTGATCGATTTCATCGTCGATGGCGCTGAATACGCCGAAGTGTTTGGTGACGACGTGGTGCCTTACACCCGCTCCTTCACGTCCGCTGCTGGCATCCCCAACAACAGCTTCGCCCGCATGGCGACGCTCGAACGCGGCTTCGCCATCAGCGACAGCGCCATCGGCAGCAGCAGCCAGCTTGCCAATGGCTTGGCACGCAACACCACGGCCTACATCCAGCTGCCCTCCGGAGGCAGCTTCACCGGCGGCGCGCAACCCAGCGGACTTGGCACCACCGCACAGTTCGCTGCCAAGAAGCGCACCAGCAGCGATGGTGGAGATTCCACCCCGATCCGCAACGACGCCTACGTCGGTTTCGGCCTGGGACAGCGGGAGCAGGAAGTGTTCCAACGCTGCCCGGGTGACAGCGCCGATCAGATCAATGGTCTGATTCGTGCCACCTACCGCCAGGTGATGGGCAACCCCCACCTGATGGAGTCGGAGCGTGCAATGGCCGCTGAAAGCCGTTACGCCGAGGGCTATCTCAGCACAAGAGAACTGGTGCGGGCCATCGCGCTCTCCCCTGAGTACAGCCGCCGTTTCTTCGAAACCAACGCCCCGTACCGCTTCGTTGAGCTCAACTTCAAGCACTTCCTGGGCCGGGCACCCAAGTCTCAGGCCGAACTGAGTGAGCACATCCAGATCCTGGCCAACGACGGCTACGAGGCAGAGATCAACAGCTACCTCGACAGCGCTGAGTACCAGAACACCTTCGGTGAAGACACGGTGCCCTACATGCGCATCCTCTCCGAAGAAGGTCGGGCACAGGTGGCCTTCAACCGTCACCTCTCGCTGGCTGAAGGTTTTGCAGCCAGCGATGCCGTGCTCAACAGCGCATCCCTGGTGACCTCAATGGCCACCAACTCCGTCCCCAGTGGCTGGAGAACCACCACGAGCCGGACCAACCGGAACGGTGCTGTGGCCGGATCTCCCTCTGCAACCACGAAGCGCTTCCGCATCGTGGTTCAGGCTCAGCCGCGCGGCGGACGCCAGCGCACGCCGAATGCGAGTTACCTCGTCTCCGGTAAGGACATGAGCAGCCAGATGAAGTACATCCACGCCCGCGGCGGCCGGATCGTCTCCATCACCGAAGTGATGTGATCGCAAGGGTCATTTCGACCCGCTCAACATCCCCCCTCCCTCAAGGGGCCCATCACCCTCACTTCGATGCCGGCCCCTTTCGACGCACCTCCCCTCAAACCATGACCACTGCCACCCTGGCCACACCCGCCAACAAAGATCGCAGCCACGCTGAAGACATCATTCGTGCCGTGTACCGGCAGGTCTTCGGCAACCGCCACCTGATGGAGCTGGACGTTCAGCCCTCCATCGAAGCTCTCTTCATCAACGGCGACCTCACTGTTCAGGGTCTGGTTACAGCACTGGCTCAGTCGGAGAGCTACCGGCGGCTTTTCCTCGAGACCAACAATCCCTACCGCTTCGTTGAACTGAACTTCAAGCACCTGCTGGGTCGTCCTCCCCGGGATCAGGCTGAAATCAGTGAGCACGTGCGTCGCCTGGCCGACGAAGGTTTCGAAGCCGAAATCGCCAGCTACACCTACAGCGATGAGTATCTGAACAACTTCGGCATCGACTCGGTTCCCTACGCCCGTACCCAAACGAGCGTCGACGGCGAAAGCACCGTGGCCTACCAGCGCAACCAGGCCATGGATCCTGGCTTCGCTGGCTTCGATGCCGATCAAGGCTCTGTGCTGCAGGTGAGCCTGGCCTCCAACTCGAATCCCACGGCAGCGGGCACCAGAAAAGTGGTTGGCGGCGGCAACCGCTTCACCATCCTCTGGACCTCCCGCGTTCAGCTTGGTGCCGTGCGTCGCTCAGCCCAGCGCTCGGTGGTGAGCTACGCCTCCCTGTCCCGCACCATTCAGAGCATCCAGGCTCAGGGTGGAAACATTCTTTCTATTGCGAACGCTTAATCCTTGTGCTGATCCGGCCCTTGCGGCCGGATCAGTCCGTCATGATTGGGGCCTGAAACGTCTGGACCCAATCGGTGAATCCAGGGAGATTTCATCTCCTGAAACCGCCAGCTTTTGAATCATGCCCATCCTTCGTCAACCCACCAACAGCAAGCCGGGATCGAATCAGGGCTTTCAGTCTTCTGTCTCCTCCGTTCCTGTTGCCATGTCGATGATGATCGACTCCATGGTGAACATGGTGCAGAACAGCCGTCCTGATCTGAAGGCTGAGACCGACTCCAGCACCAAATGAACATCGAGCAATTTGTTGCTCAAAGCGAGGGAACATGGCGATCAATGCGATCCGGCCACTCCCTCGCTTTTCAGCAATTTGAAGAAGTCCTCAGTGAAGTACAAATATCACGGATTGAATCTTCCGATCAAGAGATCAACAACTTGATTCAATCGTCGAGCCTGAGTGAAGGTTCAGAGGTTTCGGCACCGTTTCGGATGACTTGGGCTGCCGAAAGCGACTGGGAACCAGATGATCCCAATGAGGTGTCATCCGGTTCATGCCTGATTGTGCCCATTCCAAGTGATGACAGCAAAGGCGTTCTGCTTCGGAGTGTTGGCTATGCAGAAGCAGCGCCAGCGGAATCCAGCTATAGCTTTCTCAGCGACGGAACATTTCTGCTCACCACGCAATACGAGCAATCCATCGCCGAAGAACGCATCTGGTTTGTCTCGGAGCATGTTCGCTGCCGCTCCTCCGTGCTCCGCACATCGGCTGGATCAGGTGTGTTGCAAACGTCCTTTGCTTCAGAAGTGCGGCGCCTGAGCAGCTGATCCCACGCCAATGTCAGACAACAACGAGGCTCTGCTCATCTTCGCCAAGACGCTCGCAGGGCACTACAGCAATCTCCAACAATCTCAGGAGAACCCCAAGGATTTCGCTCACATCAATATCTTTTTTCGGCCGCTTCCCTGGGATGTTCTGAAAGCACCTGGATTTTATTCAGAGCAAAGTTATGACCATGACCCCTGGAGGCCCTATCGCCAAGGCATTCATCGATTGCTCCCGGCCGAGGGTGAAACTTTCATCGTTGAGAACTACGGTTTCGCTGATCCCATCCGGTTGGCTGGTGCAGGCCAACGCCCTGAACTCCTCAACAGCCTCAAGCCTGAGTCTCTGAAGCCACGTTGTGGCTGTGGGATGCACTTTCGCGAGGTTGAATCCGGTCGATACCTGGGTGAAGTGGAACCCGGCAAGAACTGCATGGTTCCCCGGGATGGCCGGCTGACGTATTTGGTCAGCGAAGTGGATGTCAACGCCACAGACTGGATCAGTCGCGATCGAGGCTTTGACCCCGACACGGATGAGCAGCGCTGGGGCTCCGAGCATGGGCCGCTGCGGTTCAAACGTGTGGCTCACCTCGGGAACGAGCTGGACCAGAACTGGCTCCAGTGGTGAGCAACCTCCTCGTCTGAGCGGCTAGACGATGTCTGCAATTGAAGCCGAGAAACAACTGAAAACCTGGATCCGGTCGCAGCATCTGATTTGCGAAGGAACCGATTTCATCTTTGAAACGGTGGATCAAACCCACCTCGAAAAATTCGAGCGTTGCATTGAAGCCATCGGTGGACGCGTGCGAAAAATTGCAGCTGCCGGCAACTGGCCGATGGGGCCAAGGCGGACCTTCAAAATCCTGCGTGCCACAGCAGCAGTTCCCAGACCCGGTGGTGAGTCACTGGTGACCTATTGGGCCAAACGCGGCACCACACGCACCCGCTATGCGGAGATCAGCTGAAGCGATCAATCATCAAACCAGCCAAACCAGGTGGGTTTGCTGAAGTCAGACACCTGACTCCAACTCCGCAACAGTGTGAGCGAATCAATGGCAAAACCCTGAGCTTGGGCCAAGCCAATCACCTCATCTTGGTTCCGTGCTGATTTCACCTGGTCCTTGAGATCAGGCCGTGTTTTCACCAGCTGGATGAACGACGCCAAAGCCGCATCTTTCTCTGCATCCGTCAGGCTGGATGCCGGGGCGCTAGCCGGCTGGGCAACGGACTGATCCCGGGTCACTGCAAAATCTGCGGGGCCAAGCATTCCCTCGGATTCAGCACCATCCATCAAGAGCGCACGCCAGCGGGACAATTGACGGAACGCCCAGCTCCAATGGGCTGGATCGGCCCGGTGAACAGAGGCCAGATCGGCATCGGAGGTCTGCAACCAATCCATGGCCAGATATCTTCCCCATTCCGCCAAGGTGATCGCGTAGCCGCGGATGTTGGCGTAAGCAACGATGTCGTAATGGGAGCCAAGCGTCTTGATTCCCGTGGCGAGTCCGTGATCATCAGCAATCGCCTGGACGAAACGCTCAAGTTCAGAGTTAGCCATCATCAACACTCCTGAATCCAGAGGGCAAAATTAACCTTTTCACAGATCATCTGCAGTACCAAAGGACCACCAGGGCACTGAAGAATTCGCCAGGGCACCTTTGATTCTGTTACGCCAGAATCCACCAGAATCTTGGGGGGACGCGTCGCCTGCTCAAGCGGAATAAGTGAGGCAGCCAAAGGGCTTTCGACCTGCTTCAACAATGCATCGAGATCATCAAGCGAGGCAATTTGATTCAACGCCGATCCGGATTGATGCAATTCAACAAATCGACGGATTTCTTGAGCTGCGCTTTCGGCAACGGCCATTCGGCTTAAGCTTTGGCTGGACGGGATCATAAGCCAAATGAACCATCCTCAGGTTTTTCAAATTCTTGATCGGCAATGAGCGAACGCTTCGACACTCTTTTCGCCGGAATGAGTGAAGAGACGGCGATGGAAACGTTGCTCAAGCCGCCCGCCGAGCTCAAGAATCCCGGCCTTAAATATCTCGCCGCAACCCGTCTTGGAGCCTGCCAATCCCCCGAGTCCCTTCAGAGACTCCTGGCAGCTGGAGCCAACGACTCCGACGACCTCTACGAACGCATCACCCGGCGCAAGGCCCTCGAAGCCCTGGGCCGACGCAAAGACCGCTCGGCGCTTCCTGTTCTTCTTGCTGCCCTACAGGCCGATGACGAACCCACGGTCGTCAATGCGGCTGATGCCATCGCCCGGCTGGGTACACCTCTAAATAAGGAGGAGCAAACGGCACTGCTGCAAGCGCTTCAGGGCCCCGACAACCAACGCCGGGCCGTGCTTCAGGCCTTCTGCCGCCTGGGAATGAACGATGCCAGCGGCCAGATCGATCGTTGCCGCAACGACAGCAATCCCCTGGTGGCGGGAGCAGCCCATGCCTATGCCGTTCGGGTTCTGGGCGACCAACAAGGCCTTCATCCGCTTGTGGAGCAGCTCCGGGATGACAACCCCGGGCGACGACGGGCCGCCGTGATCGATCTGGGAGATGCGGGCCGGATCGAAGCCCTGGCGGCGTTGATCCGTTGCCCGGTCTCGATGCCCCTGCGCGCCAAGAGTGCATTTCAGATGGCCACCCGCCAAGCGGGCGCCGTTGATCCCGATGCGACAGATCTGTTGAAGGAGCTGCTTCAGGACGATCCAAGGCAGTTGAACCTGGACGGCATCCCCGAAACCGCTGCCGAACCCGAAGCGATCAAGGAGGGACTGCAGCATCGGGACGAAGCCCGCCAGTACGCCGCCGCTAAAGCTCTGATGGTGATGCCCAGAGCCGCGCAACTCGATCAGATCGATGCGTTGCGCGCCAGCCTCGGCAGCGACTACGGCGTTCACTACCTGCTGGCGAGCTGCACCGGACTGCTGGAGCTGCATGAACGCAGCGACCTGGTGCGAGAGGCACTGGCGGAAACAGCACCGCAATATGCGAAGTCCCGAATCGCAGGCGCCTGGAGCTGCCTGCGGCTTGGGCTGCGGGATCAAAGATCACTGCTGGAGGAAGTTGGCCGCAGCCATCCCTGGCAGCCGCTGCAGTGGAGCTGCCGAGAAGTGGCACTCCTTCTCTCTTAAATCGAAGCCGCTTCGCACTTTTGTTTTTCTTTCTTTTTTCAGTGCAAATTTGTATTGAGAAGCCTGAAGCAATTGCCCCCATGACTTGGCGGGCGGCGTACGGTCCCGGGGTGATGCATCGCATCTACCCCCCTCTCCTAAGCATTTGATTATGCTCGACGCATTCTCTAGGCAGGCTGTTTCCGCTGATTCCAGCGGCAGCTTCATCGGTGGCGCTCAGCTGAACGACCTGAAGGCTTTCATCGCCGCAGGCAACAAGCGTCTGGACGCCGTGAACGCCATCACCGCCAACGCTTCCTGCGTGGTGTCCGACTCCGTTGCAGGCATCTGCTGCGAGAACACCGGCCTGACCGCCCCCAACGGTGGTGTGTACACCAACCGCAAGATGGCTGCTTGCCTGCGTGATGCTGAGATCATCATGCGCTACGTCTCCTACGCCCTGCTGGCTGGTGACGCTTCCGTGCTGCAGGACCGCTGCCTGAACGGTCTGCGCGAGACCTATGCCGCTCTGGGAGTTCCTTCCGGTTCCGCTTCCCGCGCTGTGGCCATCATGAAGGCCTCCGCCTGTGCGCACATCACCAACACCAACAACACCACTGGTGAGAAGCGCAAGATGCCTGTGACCGAGGGCGACTGCAACGCACTCTCCGCTGAGGCTGCTTCCTACTTCGACATGGTGATCAGCGCCATCAGCTGAACCGCCTGAGATTTTCAAGCACAACCTTCTTTTAAATCAATGAAGTCCGTTCTCACCACCGTCATCGGCGCCGCAGACAGCGGCTCCCGTTTCCCCACCAGCTCCGACCTGGAGTCTGTGCAGGGTTCTCTGCAGCGTGCAGCCGCCCGTCTCGAGGCTGCTGAGAAAATCGCTCAGAACTACGACGCCATCGCTCAGCGCGCTGTCGACGCCGTCTACACCCAGTACCCCAACGGTGCAACCGGCCGTCAGCCCCGCCAGTGCGCCACCGAAGGCAAGGAGAAGTGCAAGCGCGACTTCGTCCACTACCTGCGTCTGATCAACTACTCCCTGGTTGTTGGCGGCACCGGCCCTCTGGACGAACTGGCCATCAACGGTCAGCGTGAGGTCTACAAGGCCCTCAGCATCGACCCCGGCACCTACGTTGCTGGTTTCACCCAAATGCGTAACGACGGCTGCGCTCCTCGCGACCTGAGCCCCCAGGCTCTGACCGAGTACAACGCTGCTCTGGACTACGTGATCAACTCCCTCGCCTGATTCTCAGCCGAGAGATTCGATTCGAACTCCATTGCAGGGGGCGGTTCATCCGCCCCCTTTTTTCATGCTCAACCAGCGGTGGCGTTGCAGGCGGCTCGCGCACGCATCGCTACGAAGGGCTCAGGGTCATCCAGGGCCGACGCCAACTGCGCGGGAGACGCCACCATCGCAGCGGCATAGCGGGCTTCCCAGAACGGCGTGGCGTGCGGATCAAGCCATGACGCCACCGTTGTGTCTGGATCCTTCACGAGCTTCAAACCGGCCATCGCCAACACAGCAGCCGGCTTGGATTTCATGAATTGCGGCCGGCGTGTGGTGATGGCCTCCGCAAGGATGGATTTGATCAGGCTGAGGGCCTCATCAGGCCAGGGCCCGATCCTTGAAAACAGGCGGATGAAAAAGTAATGCGCCCCATAGTCGTTGTGGGCCTCGGCATGCCATCGCTGCTCCAGAGCCGGCCAGAGCTGCTCCGCTGAATGGTCCTGCAAGGTCTGGAGTGCGAGGTAACTGCGACTGAAATCCGTGCCGAAGAATTCCTGAATCAGGAAATCGGCTGAGGGCGGCTGGTCGTAGGCGTGCACCAGTTCCAAGGCTTCCGGTCGATCGACGATCAAGCCATCAAGCAGCTCGATCAGATCAAGACCATCGTTCTGCAGCCGGCCCTCAGGCCAGAGCGCACGCAACGCCCGCATCCGAAACACAGGAGAAACAGGTGCGCGCAGGATCTGAGGCAGAAGCTCCGTTGCTCCGGCATTGATCACATCCTGAATCGCCGACTGGCGATCCATCTGATTGGGCAACAACGTCTGCTCGCCAAGAACAGAGACGTGGTCTCGGCTGCCACCCAGACGGATGCTGGCACTGATGGCCGCACCGCGAACCCCCGGCTGATCAGACGTTTGGAAGCTCGCAATCAACGGCTCCGCTTCGGAGACGTTCAACGCGGCAAGGCTCTGAATCAACACCCGTCGGTTCTGGGCTGGGTCTGACAACAGCTGCTGCAAGGCCTCATGAACGGCGGCGTCTTGGCAGTTCAGCTGTTGAAGCGCAAAAGCAGAGTTCTCAACCAGATAGGGGTCGTCGCTATTCAGGCAGTTGGCGATGGCAGCCATGGCCTCCTGACAGCCCAGCCGTCCCAGCACTTCCACAGCCTTCCGCCGCGCCAATTTGCGTGGTTGCGCTTGCTCCGGATCCATCACCAAGGCGATCAACGCCGTTTCCGTTTCGCGGCCCGGAAAGTTGATCAGATGGGCCGCCGCCATGTAGGGATCACTCTGTGACTCCAACTCCTCCAGCGGAGTGCTCAGCAGGCGGATCGCATCGCCTTGGGACAGCCCCGGATGGATGTTGTCAAAAGCTCCGGTCAAGGCAGCACGCTCTTGGGGGGTTAATTCTGCAGGACCCCACAGGCCGCAGGGCGTGGATCTGCTCTCGTAAGGAAGATTGCGAAAGGCTCGAAAATCCCGGCAGCTGCGGCATCTTCAACCCAGTCACATCGCCTGCCATGGGACCCACCCTCGCCACATCCATTGCTGTACGAACAGGGATTGAGCCCGGTTCGCGCCCTTGGACGGCACGCTCAGTGCGGGTGCCGTTTGCACAGCTCTGCCGCAGCATGCAGTCGATGCACAACCGTGGCCTTGCAATTGATTCGGTGGCGTTCTCCTACGGCTCCGGTGAAACCAGCGCACCGGCCCGCGCAACCGCACCCGTGGCCGCCGTAAAAGAGGAGGCCCCCAAAGCTGCGGCCAAGAAGCCAGCCAGACGCGCCGGACGTCGCAAGCGCGGCTGAAGTCAGCCCGGGCGATCAATCACCTGGAAGATGCCGTCGGCCGGCCGGCCAGCCGTGAGTCCACTCCAATTGATCGCCTGCAGAAACCCGTCTGGATCTCGGGTTTCGACCACGTCCACACCCCAGCCGCCCTGCTGAAGCGGGGCGCCGGGCGTTCCCTCGGAATCCTTACGACCACCAAGCGCCATGACGGCATGGTCGGTGGAATGCCCCTGATCAGCGCGGATCTTGCGCCAGGCCTGACTGATCTCTTCAGCCAACTGTCCTGGAGTCGCCGTGGACTCGAGGCTGATCTTCCAATGCGGGTGACTGAGCGCTTCCGACGCTGTCACCGAATTGCACTGCTCTACCAACGCCTTGGCCAGGGCATCAAAGGCAAGAGGAGGCACGGCGGAATCCTGGATCTGCAGGTTGTGGGAAAGGACGAATCGGGTCACAACAAACAGTGCAGTCCGGTGACCTTAGCGATGGGAGAAACGGATAATGAATGGCTGCTTCAGCCTTGCCGTGACCGAATCGATGTCTCCCGTAAGCAGCCCTGAAACGATTCAGCTGAGCGAAGAGGAAGCCGAGCAACTGGCTGAGGAGCTGAAGCAACAACTGCGGCAGGGTGAGCGTCTCGCTGGTGACACCCAGGCGATCGAGCGCATGGTGGCCGGCCTGGGAGACCGGCGTGGACTGCTGCGCCTCACCTTTGCCGAAAGCCTCGGCACCGTTGGTGGTGCTGCCGTTCCAGCCCTTTGCACCGCGATGTGCGACCACGAGAACGTGACGGTGCGCCGCGCGGCTGCCAAAACGCTGACGTTGATTTCCGATCAACGCGCCCTTCCATTCCTGCTAAAGGCTCTGCTCAACGATGCCGATCCGGTCGTCCAGGGATCGGCCGTTGGCGCCATGGCCGCCATTGGCCCCGCTGCCGTTGACGGATTGCTCGACATCCTGGTGGACACCGGCAGCACCCCGATGCAGACGGGCCTGGCCAGCTGGGGCCTGGCTTTCGTGGGCGCACGGGCCCCGGAGGCCTTGCGCAAGGCTGCCCAATCACCCCATGCCCAGATCCGCACGGCAGCCATCGCCGCCCTCGGGGATCAAATCCAGAACCTTGGTGATGAGGATGCGCGTCAGCTGCTCACCAATGCCCTGAGGGATCCAGATGATGACGTTCGGGCTGAAGCGACAACCCTGATGGGCAAGCTCAACGAAAGCGAATGGGCCACCCCACTGCTGCTGCCGAACCTGCAGGACGAAGCGGCACTGGTTCGCAAAAATGCTGCGTTGTCGTTGATGAAACTGGAGGACCCTTCCGTGATCGGGCTACTCCAGCAGTGCATGGAGACGGAGAGCGACCCGTCAGTTGCTGTGGTGCTGAAACTTGCTGTGAATCAGCTCAGCAGAGACGACTGAACACAGTTGCACGCATCGTTCACGTAGTGTCACATCCGTGGTGTTCGCGTCGAGCACTGCATGCGCAACTACGGGACGAAGGCTGAGGGGCCTTCGTCCCGTATTTTTTGCCTAGCGGCTGCTCTCCAGCCGGCCCAGGGAAGCTTCCACCATCTGCCGGCACAGCGGATCGGTGGAGGGATCAGCCAGCACCTCTCTGAGACAGGCTTCTGCACTGGGATCAGGAATTTCAGCCAACGCCATGGCAGCTGACTGCACATGGGCGATGTTGTCTCCCTTGCAGATCTGAATCAGCAACGGAAGCGCTTGAACACCTACCTGGCCAAGGGCCATCACCGCCGACTGCGACACCACGGGGGAGTCGTCCGACAGTGCCTTCTCCAGCACAGCCATCGCGGCAGGAGAGAAGGTTTGATCCGGGTAGTTGGATGCAATCTGGGCGTAGGCCTTCACGCAGCTGGCGCGCACCGTGCCATCCGTACTGGCTTCAAACAGCTCCGCCAGGGGTTGCAGTGCTGTCGCACCAAAGGCTCCGAGCCCTCGCACAGCAGCGCGACGCAAGGACACATCGGGTTGATCCAACAGCGAGATCAGGCGTGGCATCGACTCGTTTGGCCAATGGTCAACCATCGCCAAATAGGCCTGGGTCTGCAGATGGGGGTTGGGATGGGCCAGATCCGCAAACAACGCATCCAGATCCGGACGTTCAACCTGCGACTGCGAAGTCATCAGAACTTAAAAACTGCAAAGCCCCCTGAACATCAGGGTTCTTTGCAGCCTAAGTGGAGCACTGCTGCCAATGAACATCCTTCAAGTTGAACGACATCCGTCGACATGAGCATTAAAAAAGGAGGCCTTTCGGCCTCCTGATTCCTATGAATGAGTGACGCGAAACAGATGCTCAGGAAAGAGCGTTGATCACGTAGTCCAGGTAGGACTTGAACTCGTTCAAAGCCTGGGGGCTCATGTCGCGAGGAGCGCAAGCGCGGTCGCGGGTGTAGGTGAGAGCTTCGACGTAAGGACCGGTGGGCAGGCCCAGGGTGCGGTATACCTCACGAGCGCCGGCGATGCCCCACTCGTCCAGAGGGCCGGTGCCGCCGACAACCAGGCAGTAGTTGATCAGGCGCAGGTAGTGGCCCAGATCGCGGTAGCACTTGTCCACCTTGGTCTGGTTCTCACCAGCCTCACCGGGCTGCTTGAGGTAGGGGTACTTGTTGAAGCAGGCATCGCCAGCTTCCTTGGTCACGGCGTCGAGGCCAGCAGCCAGCTTTTCAGCGGCTTCGAGGCGGGCGGCGGCGCGCTGGATGTTGCCCTGAACGGCCTCGAGGTCGTTCTGGGAGGGGAAGCGACCTGCTGCGTCAGCAGCGGTCACAACGGTGGTGACGACGGATTTCATCGTGGAGATCCTTTAGATGGAGGTTGGTGTTGAGGAAATGGGAAAACCCGATTGACTCAGGCGACGGCGCTGATCACGCGATCGAAGTAAGAGGCAGCCTCAGCAACAAGAGCGGAGCAATCGCCTTGGATGGTCTCCATCTTGCGGAACTTGGTGCCGCCGTTAGCCGGGGTGTTGGTCTCGCCGATGTGGGCAGTGGCAGAGGCCTTCATGATGGCCACAGCGCGGGCAGCGGACTGGGTGGGAACGCCCAGAGCGATGTAGGTCTCCTTGAGGCCGTTCAGGCAGCGGTCATCCAGCACGGATGCATCGCCAGCCAGCAGGGCGTAGGAGATGTAACGAAGAACGATTTCACCGTCACGCAGGCAAGCAGCCATGCGGCGGTTGGGGTAGCAGTTACCACCTGCCTGGATCAGGCCGGTGTTCTCGCAGATCATGCCGGTGACTGCATCGGACACGATGCAGGAGGCATTGGAGGTGATGGCGTTGACAGCGTCCAGACGCTTGTTGCCTTCAGCAACGTACTGACGGAGGGCGGCGATATCGCCAGCACCCACAGCAGCAGTTTTGGCGTCAGCGCTGACGACGGAACGGGAGAATGCGTCGAGCATTGGAAAGCCAGACAAGGGGGAGGGAATGCTTCTCGACTACCAGGTGAGAAACGACGGCACTTTCCTCAAAAAGAGAATCGAGCTGAACGTTTCAGGCTTGGCCTGCGAAGCGCCTTAAAAAAGTAACTGGGTCAACGGGCCACCCCTGCGAAAGGGGGCTGTTCACGCAACGGTTCGTCACTTAGCCGACAAATATTGCGAGTTGATGCAGAACTCCCCAGCGGCGATAGGGCCATCTGGCGAGGAATCAGAGGGCTTTTCCGGCTTGCATTCAGGTTTTTCGACCCACATCTATTAATAAGTGGGTCGCCGTAGAGGCATCACCAGCAGATCCCTGATGCGGCTTACCCTCGTGCCACCGCCGAGCACCGATGGCCGAACCCACGCTGCAAGAACTGAACGATTCGATTGCCGAACTCGAGGCGTACCGCAACCGCCTGCGCGAGGACGTGATCGCCATGGGGAAAAAGCTGAAGCTGCCGCAGAAGCGAATCGACGCCACTGTTGCTGAGCATGCGGAACTGCAACGCCTGGAAGAGGTGCTGGAGCAACTGCTCAAGCAGCAAGAGATCATGACCAACGCCTGAGCGATGACGTCATTTGTGCCGCCAATGACCATGGCGGACTTCCTCCAGGCCAGCCGCGGCACCTGGTTGAACCGCCGCTCGATTCATCACCTCGACCATCAGGACGATGAAGCAGCTGATTCCAATCTGGTGATCGAGCCATTCGATGCCTCCGACCCCGTTGTGCAGCGGGTCTGCGACGCACTGCAGGTGGCGACAGACCGCGCCGCCGGTGGAGGCCGCTTCTGGTGGGAAAGCAACCTCAAAAAGGCGGTTCGAAACGATGACTACGCCGCCGTCATCGTCGATGTGCCTGAACAAGCCAACCCCCGTAAGGGTTTTTTGCTTCGAGACGTGGGTTACGTCGAGAAGAAATCGGTGGTGAGCACTTACACCTTCTCCGAGGACGGCGTTCTCACCATCACAACCCGATACGACACGAACGTGGGAACAGAGCGTTGCTGGTTCGTGACCGATCAGGTGCGCATGCGCGTGAGTTCCGTGCAGTGCCTCGATGGCGTGTCGATGACGACGTACTGCACTGAACTGCGCTGCCCCAGCGACGACAACATCAAGGCCATGGCCGACAAGGCCCGCCAGGTCGCTGACTCACCCGTGCTGGAGACCACACACTGATGTTCGATTCTTTCCTCAACCAACTGCATCAGGGCATTCAGGAACGGGGCGGCCAACCCGCTCCTGTACCCGAGGGATTGCAACACTGCCAATCCAGCAAAAGTGGCGGCAAGATCGAAAGCTGGCTCTGGAGTGTTCCAGGCTTCCGCCGTTGGCGCGTCACCCGGCTCGATGCCGGCGACAGCCTGCAGGTTCTCAATTCAGTGGCCTATCCCGAGCACGGCCTGGACCACCCGCTCATGGGGGTGGACCTGCTCTGGTTCGGCGCCCGTCAGAAATTGGTGGCCGTTCTCGACTTTCAGCCGCTGATTCAGGACAAGGAATACCTGGAGCGCCACTTCACAGGGCTCAGGGCTCTGCACGAGCAGTACCCCGAGCTGAACGGTGAGGAAACCATGCGCTCCTTCGATCCCAACCAATACTTCTCTCCTTGGTTGCTGTTCTGCCGCGGCGGTGCCGACGAAGCGGAGGGATCGCTTCCCCAAGCTTTCGATGCCTTTCTCTCGGCTTATTGGTCGATGCATGACCAAGCCAAAGGGCAGTCAGGTTTGGCGGCATCCGAGGTGGAACGTCTCCAGAACGCCTACGACGTTTACAGCGCTGAACGCGATCCAGCCCACGGCTTGTTCACCAGTCACTTCGGCAAAGACTGGTCCGACCGATTCCTGCACGAATTCCTCTTCCCCGCCAGTCAGCCCGCATGAGCCTCCCCCTCCGCACGTCGAGTCTTGAACCCGTCCAGATCCCTGGATGGCGCTGGCAGCCTTTTCTCGACACCGCCGTCGCTGCTCTGGCCCCTCTGCAGCCGAAGCCTTATCCGGTGGCACAACGATTCCTCCAAAAAGAGGGGAGCACGGGATCCAAGGCGAAACCCGTCCCCGTCAGCACGGCCACCTGGGCCTGCTCAACCGAAAAGCTGCGCCAGGTGCGCTGTGCCTGTGTTGAAGCCGGTGCCGCTGCATCGGTGCTCAATTTCGTGATCAACCCCAGCAGCCGTTTTGATCTTCCGTTCTTCGGAGCCGATCTTGTGACGCTGCCCAACGGGCACTTGCTTGCTCTTGACCTGCAGCCTGTCGACAAGACAGATCCCGATCACACGGGACCGGTCTGGCAGCGACTGATGCCCCTGTTCGAGCGCTGGCGCGCCGAACTGCCCGACGGGGGTCCCATCCCTGACGAGGCACAGCCCTATTTCTCACCTGCCTTTCTCTGGACTCGGATCCCGCTGGGGGAAGAAGGTGATGCGCTGATTGACCGCGTGATCCGTCCGGCCTTTGCGGACTACCTCAAGCTCTACCTGGCGTTGGTGGAGGAGGCACAGGCCGTGGACGATGAGCGTGCGGGACTCCTGCTCTCGGGCCAGAAGCGCTACACGGCCTATCGCGCCGAGAAAGATCCAGCCCGCGGCATGTTGACGCGCTTCTACGGCAGCGAATGGACGGAGTCGTACATCCACGGCGTGCTGTTTGACCTCGAAGAAGCCGCCGCCACTTCCTTGTCGCCGCAAGGGAGTTAAGCATTATGAACAGCTTTCGGGAGGCTCCCGAGCAGTTGGTCAGAATCGCGGACGTCGGGATCGAGGCAATAGCCTTCTGCCATCCCTCCAAGTCTGAAATTCCCTTCCAGACGTAGTTCACAGGAACAACAACCATGTTCGACGCCTTCACCAAGGTTGTCGCCCAGGCCGACGCCCGGGGACAATTCATCAGCACCAGCGAGATCGACGCCCTCGCTGCCATGGTTTCCGACAGCAACAAGCGTCTGGATGCCGTTAACCGCATCTCCAGCAACGCTTCCACCATCGTTGCTTCCGCTGCCCGCCAGCTGTTCGCTCAGCAGCCTGCCCTGATCGCCCCCGGCGGCAACGCTTACACCTCCCGTCGTATGGCTGCTTGCCTGCGCGACATGGAGATCATCCTTCGCTACGTCACCTATTCCGCTTTCACCGGCGACGCTTCCGTGATGGAAGACCGCTGCCTGAACGGCCTGCGTGAGACCTACCTGGCCCTCGGCACCCCCGGTGCTTCTGTCGCCGCCGGCGTGAACCTGATGAAGGACGCCGCTTTGGCCATCGTCAACGACAAAGCTGGCATCGCCGCTGGTGACTGCGCCTCCCTGAGCAGCGAAATCGGCACCTACTTCGACCGCGCCGCCGCCTCCGTCGCCTGATCGGCGCCTGGATTCGACGTCTTTCATTCACATAACGATCAATGAAAACTCCCCTCACCGAAGCTGTTGCAGCAGCTGATTCCCAGGGCCGCTTCCTGAGCAACACCGAAGTTCAGGCTGCCTCCGGTCGCTTCAACCGTGCCAAGGCCAGCCTCGAGGCTGCCAAGGCTCTCACCAGCAAGGCTGATTCCCTGGTAAACGGCGCTGCCCAGGCCGTGTACACCAAGTTCCCCTACACCACCCAGATGGAGGGGTCCAACTACTCCGCCACTGCGGAAGGCAAAGCCAAGTGCTCCCGTGACGTGGGCTACTACCTGCGCATGATCACCTACTGCCTCGTGGCAGGTGGCACCGGCCCCATGGACGACTACCTGATCGCTGGTCTCGACGAGATCAACCGCACCTTCGAGCTCTCCCCGTCCTGGTACGTGGAAGCTCTGAAGCACATCAAGGCCAACCACGGCCTCAGCGGCGATGCTGCTACTGAAGCCAACAGCTACATCGATTACGCCATCAACGCCCTGATCTGATCAGCGACTTTGCGTTCCAAGCCCCCCTCGGGGGGCTTTTTTTATTGTTCTTTTTCGGCCCCATCAGAGCGCTGTGATCACCCCAAACGTTCGGCGTTTTCTCAACCTGCTCTGCGGCGAATACAGCAACCAGCAGCAAGCCTTCGACAATCCACCCCTCTATGCCCACATCTTTCTGAGGTATCGCCCGCTCATACAGCTCCATCCAGGGTCAATTCTGCTCGAACAGACCTATGCCGTTGATCCCAAGCATCCCTATCGGTTGCGCATGATCCGCGCTGAAGAGCAGGCCTCCGGCGCCATCAAGCTCTGGAATCACACCTTCCGTGATCCGGAACGCTTCGCCGGAGCAACGTTTGATCCACAACTGCGCCTTGCCATTCAGGACAGCGACCTGATCAGCCTGGATCAGTGCCACTACCAAGTGCTCGAACAGCCAGACGGCTACCACGGCGCCATGGAACCAGGCTGCAAATGCATCGTGCAACGGAATGGCAAAGACACCGTGCTGGTGAGCAGCTTTCATTTGCAGGGAGACTCCCTTGCGACCCTCGATCGCGGTCATGACCCGGAAACCAATGAGCGTTGCTGGGGCTCGGTGGCGGGACCGTTCCGGTTCAAACGAACTGAAAGCTGGACAGCCGACATGGCATCGGCCTGGGTGTGATGGAACCGCTGAGTGAAACGCAGGTGATCCAAAACCTCCGCCAGACGGAGGACCCTTCGGCGCAGTACTACGCCGCCTGGTGGCTCGGAAAAATGCGCAGCCAGCATCCCGATGCCATCCCTCTTCTGCTCAGGGCTCTTGAAGCACTGGATGCCACGCCGATTGATCCAGAGCAGCGCGGTGTCGCTCTCAACGCAATCCGTGCTCTCGGTCTGCTCAGGGACATGAGAGCGGAACAACCTCTTCTGGCGCTGCTGCACTCCAACGATTACACCGTGCGAGAGGAGGTGGTCCGCACGCTTGGTGCCATGGGCAGCTGTGGGGCTGTTGAGGGCATCCGCGCCTTGCTTGCCAGTGGATTGGAGGGAGCAGGAGCTGAGCAACCCTCATCCCCCCTGCTCAACGAACCCTGTGAAGCACTGCTGGAAGCCCTGGGGGACATCGGTGATGGCAGCAGCAGCAATCTCGCCGTGATTCATCCGTTCACAGAGCACCCTCGGCCCTTGATCCGTTCAGCGGCCTGCCGAGCATTGCTGCAGCTGACCGGTCGTGATCGGTGGGGGATGGAACTGAAAAAGCTGCTGAACCATCCAGAACCCCTGGTGCGCCGCGGCGCGCTGCTCGACCTCGGCGCCACCGGCTGGATCGCCGCCGTGCCCTCGATCCGTACGGCGGCGGTGGAACCCAGCCTCAAGCTGGTTGCACTCCGAGAGGTGGCGGAACGCAACGACGACCCCGATGACGTTCTCGACGCAATGGACAGACTGCTCTGATGACCACAACAGCATTGGACCAGGCGCTTCAGACGCTCGAGCGGGCCACCAGTACTCCTGAGCTGGTCAAAGCAACGCAAGCCCTTTGTGCACTGAACGACCTTGAGGCCGCCAAACCGCTCGTGAAGGTGCTGGGGTTCAACAATCCAGCGGTGGCAGCCGTGGCAACACAGGGGCTGATTCAACTGGGACGGGACACCATTCCCATCCTTCTGGTGAGCCTGGATGCCCGCAATTACGGCGCACGGGCCTGGGTGGTGAAGGTGATTGCCGCCCTGCGGGATCCACGGGGTCTTGACCTCCTGGAGCATGCCCTTCAGGCCGACATCGCTCCGAGCGTGCGGCGCTCCGCAACCCGTGGCCTGGCGGACTTGGAGTTCAGTGAAGACGCAGCGCACGATCAGCTTGTGCGCTGTTTCGAGGGACTGCTCAAAGCCGTGCGAGACGACGAGTGGGTGGTGCGTTATGCAGCGGCCTACGGACTCGAGCAACGCTTGAACAGCGCAGCTGTGTCAGCGCACCTCGCCGAACAGGGCCTGGCCGCACTGAACCAGCTCGCATCCGATGCGGAAGGTGTCAGGGTGGTGCAGCTGCGGGCTCTGAAAGCCCTCCAACGCCTCAACGCCGGATGACCCAGAAACTGTTGTTCGTCTGCCTCGGCAACATCTGCCGCTCACCGGCAGCCGAAGGCGTCTTCCTGCATCTGCTTGAAGAGCGTGGCCTCAGTGATCAGTTCGTGGTGGATTCCGCCGGAACGGGCGGATGGCATGTGGGCAATCCGGCAGACCGACGCATGCAGGCTGCCGCCAACCGCCGCGGCATCAACCTCCCCAGCCGAGCAAGGCAGATCAGCCTCGACGATTTCTCGAGTTTCGATCTGGTGCTGACCATGGACGACGACAATCTCGCGGCCGTCCAGGGACTGGCTCGCGAAGCCGGGCCCCAAGCAACGGCCAGCATCAAGCCCATGCTCAGCTACGCCGGCCGGTTCTCTGAAACGGAAGTGCCGGATCCCTATTACGGGGGCGAGGCGGGCTTCGAGCATGTGCTCGACCTGCTCGAGGATGCCTGCGCCAACCTGCTCGACAAGCTCAGCCCGCCGGCGTAGGCCAGGCTTCTTCAGCCACCCGAGACCGGAACTGCCCCACCAGGGCATCGATCACAGCCTCGATGCTCATGCCATCGGTCACGAGCTCAACGGCATCTTCCGCCTGCACCAGAGGAGCCTCCTCACGGGTGCTGTCGAGGTGATCCCGTTCGGCGATCTGTGCTTCAAGCTCAGATCGCTCAGGCACCGGGAAGCCCCGCTGGTCCAGATCCAGAGCCCGGCGCCGTGCCCGTTCGCCCACCGTGGCCGTGAGGAACACCTTCAGATCCGCATCCGGGAAAACAGCGGTGCCGATGTCGCGGCCTTCTGCCACCAAACCACCCTTGGCACCCATCGCTTTCTGTTGAGCGGTCAGCGCTTGCCTGACGCAACGGTGGGCGGCCACGGCCGAAACCGACGCGGTGACCTCCGGCGAGCGAATCGCGTCACTCACGTCCTGCCCATTCACCAACACCTGCTGGCCACCACCTGGCAGCGACCGCAGCTGAAGGTCGAGGTCGTTCAACAGCGGTGCAATCGACGCCGCATCCTGCGGGTCCACACCGTTCTGTTGCACTAACCAGGTCACCGACCGATACATCGCACCGGTGTCGAGGTAAACCAGCCCCATCCGCTCAGCAAAGGCACGGGTCACGGTGCTTTTGCCAGCACCGGCAGGGCCATCGATGGCAACAAGAGGCTGGCGGGTCATCAGGAAGACGTGATCAATCAAACGGGTCGTCCCGCAATGCACCGCCGCGGCCAACAGTGAGATGGCCGTTTCAGCGCCACAGGGCTGAAGGGTGCGGGGATCGACCCTCTCTACATACTGCACTTCAAGTCCTGCTTCAGCGAGGCTCTGTCGCACCGAAGTCTCAGGATCACTGGGATCGGCACGACGCAGTGCCGCCGGCAGAGCAGCGGCTCGAGCCCGATCAACAGAAGAGAGGTATTGGTTACGAGAACTCAACGCCAAACCATCGGATTCACGAACGGTGGGAACGCCCTGCACCGCCACGCCCAGATCAAGATCGGCCACGAGCCGGCGCAGGATCACCAGCTGCTGCCAGTCCTTCTCACCCAGCCAAAGGCAGGACGGCTCCACCAGCTGCAGCAGTCGGGCCACGACCGTGACCACCCCATCAAAATGACCGGGACGGGAGGCTCCACAAAGATGGGTCTGCAGGTCTACCGGTGCTGAACGCGACACCGCCGACTGAGGTCCACCGGGATAGACCGTGTCGACCGCCGGAGCCCAAATGGCATGGGCGCCACAACGTTCGGCTAAATCGCGATCCGCTTCGAGGGTTCGCGGGTAGCGATCAAAGTCTTCAGCTGGCCCGAATTGGAGTGGGTTAACGAACACACTCACGAGCACAGGACCCCGTGCCGCAGCGAGGCGGATCAGCTCACCATGACCCTGGTGCAACCCCCCCATGGTGGGCACGAATTGCAGAGGTCCACCGAGGTTGGCCCGGAAGTGTTCCAGCTCGGCCTGGGTGGAGAGAACGACGCAGCTCAGCGCAGCACCTCAAGCTTGACCTGGGCAATTCCAGAGGCTGTCAGTCCCAGGTCAGAGGCGGCGCCGTGGCCCAGGTCGATCACCCGGTAATCAATGAAAGGTCCGCGATCGTTGATGCGGATCACGGCCGTGCGCCCGTTCCAGAGGTTGGTGACGCGCACTTTTGTTCCAAAGGGAAGAGTGCGGTGGGCCGCCGTCATCGTGCCGCGCTTGTAAATCTCACCGTTGGCCGTGAGGTTGCCGTAAAAACCGGGGCCGTACCAACTGGCCTCACCAGTGATGACCTTCACCACTTCTGGAACGACCTTCAGCTTCGGCTTGGGGAGCTCAGGGGAAGGAGGGGCAAGAACCGGTTTGACCTCCGCCGGAGAAAGCGTTGCCTGCAGCCCAGAGGCCTGGGGCTCGACCACCAGATCCAGAGGGTCAAGGGGCTCTGCACCGTTGAGCGAAAGGAAATCACTGGCCCCGACCGGCAGGAGGGCCGCACTGCCTGAGATCGCTCCGGAGAGCGTGGCCAACGTCAGGAGGACTCGCATGCAGAACGGCGTGGCCAAGGTCTTGGAACTGAGCGCGCAGTTCTCGGCCGTTGGCAGGCCTCACAAAAAAGATTGTTGTGAACTTAAAAAGGGTGCTCTTGGAAAGAAACTGGGCGCCATCACCGCGATCGGCACAGCCACCCAGGCCCGCCTCTTTCGCTAAACCGCGTGCCGACTGGCAGATCAACGCCGGAACGCAAGCCCCCGGGCATAAGCCGAGAGAGAACAACCGATAAGCACAACCAATCAGCTGCTGTGCCGACAAGCCAATCAGCACAGGTTCCGCGGCATTGCAGGATCAATGCATCGGATTCGTTCCATGGATTACAAGAGCGCTGGAGTTGACGTTGAGGCCGGGCGCGCGTTCGTGCAACGCATCAAGGCGTCTGTGGAAGCCACCCACCGACCGGAGGTCATCGGCGGCCTTGGCGGTTTTGGCGGGCTGATGCGTCTTCCAGCCGGATTGCGTAAGCCCCTTCTGGTCTCAGGCACCGATGGCGTCGGAACCAAACTGGAGCTGGCCCAGGAGCATGGCAGCCATCACGGCGTGGGCATCGACCTGGTGGCGATGTGCGTCAACGACGTGATCACCTCAGGAGCCGCGCCGCTCTTCTTCCTGGATTACATGGCCACCGGGGCCTTAGCGCCATCGGCAATGGCCGAGGTCGTTGAAGGAATCGCCGATGGCTGCAGGCAGAGCGGCTGCGCCCTACTCGGCGGCGAAACGGCAGAGATGCCGGGGTTTTACCCGAAGGGGCGCTACGACCTCGCCGGCTTTTGTGTGGCCGTCGTCGAAGAAGACGAGCTCATTGACGGCCAGCGCATCCAACCTGGCGACAGCGTGATCGGTGTGGCCAGCAGCGGCGTGCACAGCAACGGCTTCAGCCTGGTGCGCAAGGTGCTGGAGAAGGCCAACGCCAATGCGAACACCTTGTATGGCGACGACCAGCGCCCTCTCATCGGCGACCTTCTGGCACCGACAACCCTGTATGCCGACCTGGTGCAGCACCTGCTGCAGAGCGGATGCGAGCTCCACGGCATGGCCCATATCACCGGCGGAGGACTCCCGGAAAACCTGCCGCGCTGCCTGCCGGATGGCTGCTCTGCGCGCATCGATGCCTCCAGCTGGAAAAGGCCACCCCTGTTCCGATGGCTGCAGGAGGCCGGAGACATTCCCGAAAGAGACCTTTGGCACACGTTCAACCTCGGCATCGGTTTCTGCCTGGTGGTGCCGGCTGGGAGCCAGGCCGCTGTGATCGAGCATTGCCGCGACAAGAACCATCGGGCTTGGGTGATTGGCAACGTGACCTCCAACACCCCAGGCAGCGCCGCTGTTCTGGACGGTGTTCCCGCCTGATTACGTCAGTTTCAGACGGGTTTAATGCAGTCGACCACACCCCAGAAGGGATCGAATAGGCTGCCTTAAAGCACATCGGAACCTTTTCCGATAGCGGCGTCAATACATCTTTTTTCAATGCCTTTTGATAAGCCCCAGCGCATTACGCGCCGTCGATCGTCTGCAGGTCCTGTTCCTCCGAGGCGTCCTTTGCCTTCAAGCCAGGACAGGCAACAGGGCTACAGGCAGGGTCCACGACCAACTTTTCTCACGCTCCGGGATCACGGCAAGGTGTTCGTGGCCGACATGCCCCACCTTTCGGATGGGCAACTGGCTCACATCGGCAAGGAAGCCCAGGAGGTTTTGGAAAGCCTCGAACGGCGGATTCAAGACATGGAGCAGGAGCTCAGTCATGGTCCTCAGGAGCGCGACACCCTGATCAAGGCGTCCACCAAGCGCGATGTCACGCGCAGGTTCATCCGAGCCATTCAGGACGAGCAGGAACATCGCCAGAACAACCCCGCTCTGAGGAGCGCTGCTGGCGAATCGCTTCCGCGCACCTTTCTGGAGGTCGCCCGGCATCGACTGCCTGGGGCAACCTTCGATTCCTTGCTGCAGGAAGCCCTCGCCGCCTGTGCCCAGCAACAGGACACTGCCCCAGCCCCCACTCGCCTTGAACCCTCGCAAGACAAAGTCGTTCCGATTCGCAATGACGGCGACAGCCTCCCGGTAGTGGTGAGTCCAGCCCCTGAATCCGCCTCGGAGGCCTGAACACAACACTCATCGGCTCTGGAAGGGATTGGCGGGCATCCGCTCGCTGCAATGGAGCCGGGCCGCATCCAACCGCTGAAACTCCTGCGGTGACAATGACCACTGCAGCGCAGCGGCGACATCCCTGGCCTGCTCTGGAGTTCGCAGCCCCGGGATCGGCGTTGTGCCAAGAGCTCTGCACCAGTTCAAAGCGACTTGAACCATCGATGCCCCGCGATCGATCGCGATGGCCTGCATCGCACTGCGCAACTCAAGACTTGCCGGAAGCAGGCGCTGGAACAGGCGTTGTCTCAACCAGGTGACAGGACGCCTCTCCTCAGACCCGGGAGCACAACCCAGCACGCCGAAAGCCAGAGGGCTGTAGGCCAACACCTCCACGCCAAGCTCCCTGCTGACGGCAATCAACTCGCGCAGCTGATCATCCGCAGGTGCCAAGAGCGAGCACTGCACCTGAACGCTGCGTAGGGAAACGCCCCGCTCCAACAGACGGCGATGGATCAACAGCAGGCGTTGGGGGCCCAGGTTGGACAGGCCCAACTCCTCAACCCGGCCAGACAGAACAAGATCAGCCAAGCCATCAAGAAGGCCTGTCTCCTGCCAGGGCGCGTAGCGCGCTGTGCTCCAGTGCAGCTGCACCCGCCGAAGCTGCCCCTTGAGCCGCGTTCGACTGGCCGCAAAGGCGGCATCAAAGCCCCGACGCCCCCATCGCCAGGGGAATGGGGCCAACTTCGTGGCCACCGTCAACTGGGATCGACGCAGGGCTGGCAACTCGGCCATGAAGTCGCCAAGCAACGCTTCACTGCGTCCACTCAGGCTCCCCGTTCCATAAGAATCCGCCGTGTCAATCAAGTTGAGCCCAGAGCTGAGGGCCTGACGAAACGTGGCACGAAGGCGAGCGTCGTCCCGCTGGGCGTCGTATCCCCAAACCGCCTTGTTGCCCCAGGCCCAGGTGCCGAAACCGATGCCGTTCAACGGGGCGATGCTGCTGCCAGCCATGATCGCCACCAGCCCGTCCCGTTGCGTCATGACCGCATCCCCCGCGCAGGAACCTGCGCGATCGACCGATCAAGCCGTGGAGGGATCGACTGCAGACGCGGAACGCATCCTCTGCAACCACTGCCGCAGAACCGCCAGCAATGGCATTCGCTGCCTTGGCATGTGCGTTGCCGACAGCAATTACTGATGATTCATCTCTGGATGGCGCCACTGCTGCTTGCCGTGCCAGCAACGGTCAATCCAGCCCAGGCTTTTGGCCGTCTGGAGCACAGGCCTGCGCATTGCCGCATCGTCGTCGGTGGGCGTTCTTTGACCTGCGAGCGCCTGCAGATCAGCGCGAACGGGAGCCGTGGCCTGCGGCTTCGATTCATCGGAGACGATCAAGAAACGGGGGGCAGCTACCAGTTGAGCTTTGTCAGCCTGGATGGAGATCAAGGCAGTCCGCTCAGCTGCGACAACTCAGGCTGCAGCGTGGATTCACGCCGCTGGAGCGCAACCCTGCTCAGCACGTCATGGGTTCGCTTTGATGCCAGAGGCCTCCCCAAAGGCCTTCCTGCAACCCGTATGGCCCAGGGGCGTTGCTGGATTGATGCGAACACCGTGAGCTGCGAGAGTCACTCACGCAACGTTGCCGGCATGAGCGCGGAGGCTCAACTGTGATGAGGATTGAAAGGCGGCACCCAGATTCGAACTGGGGATAAAGGATTTGCAATCCTCTGCCTTACCACTTGGCCATGCCGCCGCCCGGGAACAGCTGTCCCCATCAGGGGATCTTATCAGCCATGCCCCTGGCTCTCTGCTGTTTCTCTGCAACGGCCACGGCGAAGACCTGATCACCCTGCGGATCATCCAGGCCGTGCATCGGCGCGCACCGCGACGCCCCCTGACCGTGCTTCCTCTGGTGGGTGCCGGACGGGTGTTTGATGCTGCTGTTCAGCAGGGATGGTTGACACGCCTGGGGCCAAAAGCGGCCTTGCCCAGTGGTGGCTTCAGCAACCAAAGCCTGAGAGGTCTGCTGGCAGACGTCAGGGCTGGACTCCCCAGCCTGAGCTGGAGTCAATGGCAGTTGGTACGCCGCCTGGGACATGAGCGCCAACCCATCGTTGCCGTGGGTGATTTGCTGCCGCTGCTGATGGCCTGGAGCAGTGGTGCCCCCTTCGGCTTCATCGGCACTCCCAAAAGCGACTACACCTGGCTCAGCGGTCCCGGACGGGCCAAAAGCGACTGCTACCACCGGCTCAAAGGCAGTGAGTGGGATCCCTGGGAATGGCGCCTGATGCGCTCGCGCCGTTGCCAACTGGTGGCCATGCGTGATCGGCTCACAGCACGAGGCTTGCAACGCAAGGGCGTGGGCGCCCTTGCGCCTGGCAATCCGATGATGGATGGCCTTCAGGTCCAACCGCTGCCATCGGCCCTGGACCGCTGCCGCCGAGTGCTCCTGCTCTGCGGAAGTCGCATGCCGGAGGCCCAGCGAAACCTGCAGCGGTTGGTTCGCAGTGCCATGGCGCTTCCCGGCCGTGTGCCGATGGCACTGCTCGTGGCCGTGGGCGCCCAACCCGATGCAGAGGCCCTGAGCAACAGTCTTGAACAACTGGGGTTTCGACGCAGCCTTCCGCCTTCGGACCAACTGGGTGCCGAAGCCTGCTGGGTGAAAGGAGCCTGCCTGGTGCTGATCGGGCGAGGTTGCTTTGACCAATGGGCCGGCTGGGCAGAAGCCGGCATCGCCACCGCCGGAACGGCGACGGAACAACTGGTGGGGCTGGGCATTCCGGCCCTGTCCCTGCCGGGACCAGGACCGCAGTTCAAGCCGGGCTTCGCTCGCCGTCAAAGCCGCCTGCTGGGGGGTGCGGTTCGTCCCTGCTCTGATGAATCCGAGCTCACGAGACGGCTCGAATTTCTCCTGGACGACCCGACACTCCGCTCCCACCTGGGACGAATCGGCACGCAGCGGATGGGGCCGGCAGGGGGAAGCGATCAGCTGGCACGCCTGATCCTGGATCGCTTCAACGGATACTGAAGATCTTCGGTTGGTTGCGATGGCCGCGATTCAAGACCCCACCCTCGTCAAACTTTGTGCCCAGTTGGCGAGTCGACTGAGCATCAGCCTCGCCAGTGCCCGGCGCCAGGTGGAACAGGCCGCGGCCCGAGAAGGACATCGCGATGTGGAGGGACGGCGAGCAATGGCTGAATCCATGCTGGCCGCCCTCGATAAGGACAACGGTGACCACGCCCGTCAGCTGGACGCGTTGCTCGAGAACAGCGAAGGCGACGGCAATTTCATGCTGGAAGACTGAGCCCCAACCTCAGTGCTCAAAGATCTGGTGAAAGCGCAGCCGATCCAGCTCGGCTACCACCGGAACGCACTGGAAGCAGCGTTGCGCCAGATCCCAGCGCCCTTCCCGCCGCAACATCTGCTCCAGGCGCTCACGGGCTGGCAGCAGATAGCGCACATCATTGGCGGCGTAGGCCAGCTGGGCATCCGTGAGTTCGTCCACCCGGCCCCAGTCACTGCTCTGGGCGCCCTTGTCCAGCTCAACGCCGACCAATTCCATCACCAGATCCTTGAGGCCATGGCGGGGGGTGTACGTGCGGCCGAGCCGACTGCCGACCTTGGTGCAGAACACGGGGTTCACGTCAATCCCCAAACCGGCGGCAAGCGCAGCCACATCAAAACGGGCGAAGTGAAACACCTTCTCCACCGTGGGCGCCTCAAACAGGCGCTTGAGATTCGGCGCCTCGGTCTGGCCCAGGCCAATGCGGACGCAGGCCACACGGTCTTCAGCGTCGGCGATCTGAACCAGGCAAAGCCGATCACGCCCATGGATCAGCCCCATCGCTTCGGTATCAACCGCAAGCCGCGGGGACTGCAGATAGCGCTCCGTCCAAGCTGCATCGAGGTCGCGATCAAAGACGGCGAATTCCGCTGGGGATGACGACTTCTCAGCCATGACTTCAGGAAGGGATAGGGCCAGTGTGGCCAATCACCTCCACAGCAAGTCTCAAGACTCTCCTCTTGAATCTCGAAATGAGATCGCTTTTGATTGGTGAAGTCGTCCCGCGCCTGTGTTCTCTCGCAGAAAGCCTTCGCGCACCTGTCTGTCAGACATCGAGCAGTACTTCCATCAGCCGCCGCCGCAGTTCCTCGATCTCGAGCTGGCTGTCTGCTGGATCCTCGAGTGCTTGCTCAAAGACGACAACTACCCCTCCGGACTCCTGCAGAAACTGATCCGGGAGGAGCCCCAACTGCGGCTTTCTGAAACCGTGCTGCAACAGGCCCTGGAGTTCCTTGAGCAACAGGGCTCGATCAGCAGTTACACCCAACGCTGCCCGAGCCGCGGACGGCCACGGCGCATGCTGCACCTTGAATCCGATGCACGCGGCGAAGCCGAGCGACTGATGCAGCCCTGGCGCAGCTGGCTGGACTCCCACCGTTTCGCCTTGAACTAAGCGATTCAGCCGGCGCAAGGCTTAAAAAGGTTGAACATCACCGGGATGCCATGCCTGCAGGATTCCAATCCACCCTCCTGCTGACTGTTCTGCTGGCGATTGGTCTGGTCTTCTTTCTGCGTGCAGCCAGCAAAGACCGAACCACAGTGGTGGACGTGATGTCCCCCCAACCCCCCATCACCGTGCTTGACGGGCTCAGCACTTGGCTGGAAGAGCGCGGCTGGAGCCGGGATGGCGGCGATGCTGAGCGCCAGGTGCTCCGCTTCAAGGGGAAAGTGGCCTCCAGCCAACCCCTTGCGGTGTTGCTGTCAGTACTGGCGGCCATTGGCTCCGGCTGCTTCGGCCTGGTCCTGCGTCAGCTGGCACCGCAACTGCACTGGTGGCCTCTGCTGCTGATCGGCATCGGCCCTCTGGCAGGAGCTGTCTACACACGGCGGGCCGCTCGCACAGAAGCCCTTGAACTGCAACTCCTTCCTGCTCCCGAGGGAGACGGCAGCGCCATTCGTCTGCGGGCTCATCGGGACGAATTGATCGCCATCGAACTGGAACTGGCTGAGACCCTGCAACTCGCCAGTGACGGATCCCTGCTCTCCTCCCCCATCTGAACCATGGGTCTGCCGGCCTGGATGCGACGGCGTCGCTTTGCCTCAGGACTTGCCATCGCAGGCCTGTCACTGGCAACCCTGGCGATGACCAAGGCTGCGGAACAGCACAACTGGCTTGGCACAGCCGAGCCCAGCAAAAAAACAGCACCGAAACAGCCAGCCCCCTGTCCTGAGCCCGCCACGCCAGATCCCTTGCTCGGCCCACGCACAAAGAAACCCGGGAGCTGGGTTGGCAGAAGCCCTGTGCAGAGCAACCTGCCAATCGTCGTCATGGCAGGACACGCCGACTCCCAGGGCACTGCCAGTCCAGGGACCCCTGGATATGCCGTGGATCAGCAGAAGCGAGCGCCGATGCAACCGGGCATTCGCGATGAGCTGTTCTGGAACCGCGAAGTTCAGGCCGCTGTGGTGACCCAAGGCCAGGCCCGTGGCTTGAACATCCGCGCCTACACCCCGCCGTCCATCAGCATCGCGAACGATGACGACCCCAGCACCAACTGGTCGAAGGCCAAGGTCTTTTCAGAGCGTGGTGAATATGTCCTGGAGATCCATTTCGATGCCTTCCGGCCCCATGGCTTCGGTTCCGGCCTGATTCCGGTGCTCCCAAATGTGCGCGAACTGAATGTCGTCGATGAAAGCCTGGCCCAGGCATTTGGGCGCTACCCACGCCTGTTCCGCGGAGGCCTTGGCGGTCCGCGGCGCGGGATCGGAATTCTTGAAATCGCCATGCTTGAGCCCCCTCTCGAGACGAAACTGAGGGATCCACGCTCCAGAGAGCACACGTTGAATTGCCTGGCCGAGCGCGTGGTGAACGCGCTCGTTCAAGGCGTCAGTTAGTTGATCGCTCCATGGGGGCGGCAGCGCTCATCCAGCGAGGCATCACCGAGCCAGTCCTGCGGCTTGGTGAACAGTTCGGTCAGCAGGGCTTCCCTTGATCCGGCCTCAGCGGTGTAGCCGTACTCCCAACGCACCAAGGGGGGCAGAGACATCAGGATCGACTCCGTGCGTCCATTGGTCTGCAGGCCGAAGATCGTGCCGCGATCCCACACCAGGTTGAACTCCACATAACGTCCCCGGCGATAGAGCTGAAAGTCCCTTTCGCGATCGCCGTAGGCCATCGGGTGGCGCTTCTCCACGATGGGGGCATAGGCGGGTAGGAAGGCTCTGCCATTGGCCTGCCCCAAGGAGAACAGCTGCTCCCAGCTCAACGGCCGAGCTCCCAAGCGAGCCGACACCTGAGCAGCAGGCCCGGAGGGATCCTGACCCTTGTAGAGGGTGCCGTTGGCGTCTTGGTAGTCGTAAAAGATGCCGCCAACGCCGCGGGTTTCACCACGGTGCTTCAAATAGAAGTATTCATCGCACCAGGGCTTGAACACCTTGTGCAGATCCGGGTGAACTGAATCACAGGCCGCCTGGTGGGTGCGATGGAAATGACGGGCGTCGTCGAGGAACGGGTAGTAGGGCGTCAGGTCGGCACCGCCGCCGAACCACCACACCGGGCCAGCCTCGAAATAGCGGTAATTGAGGTGAACGGTCGGGATGTAGGGGTTGCGGGGATGCAGCACCATCGAGGTTCCCGTGGCGAACCAGGGATGCCCCTTGGCCTCAGGACGCTGCTTGAGGATCGACGGGGGCAGTTCTTCGCCTTGAACCTCGGAGAAATTCACGCCGCCCTGTTCAAAGACGCGCCCCTCACGCATCACCCGGGAGCGCCCACCACCCCCTTCAGGCCTGACCCAACTCTCCTCAACGAAGCGACCTTCACCGTCGATGGCTTCCAGGCCCGCACAGATTTCGTCCTGCAGCCCCATCACCATCGCCCGGGCCCGCTCTCTGGAATCGCTGGGGGGCAGCTCAAGGGGAGCCTTGCTGACACCCACGTCCTGGCGTCCGAGGACGCGGCGAATCAGGGAGCGGACCATGTGTCAGAGACTGAAGACATCGAAACCTAACCAGGTCACCCCAGGCCTGGACAAGCATCCGTCAGGGACTGTCACGGGCGGCGCCCCTAGGATCCGGCTTGCCTTGATGAAACGGATGACCCCGGTCGAGCAGGCCAACCAAGCCCTCCAGCAAGTCAAAGATGCCGGCAGTGGCAAAACGGCCCTGGAGCTCGGCTGGATCGAACAGATCCGCATCACCCCGCCGCGGGCTGTGTTTCGCCTCAGCCTTCCAGGCTTTGCCCAAAGCCAGCGTGACCGCATCGTGGCCGAAGCACGGGGCGCTCTGATGGCGCTCGATGGCATTGACGACGTGCAGATCGAGATCGGCCAACCGCCAAGCCAAGGGGGCATTGGCCAAGCCGGCCATGGTCAGCCGGCGGAACGCCAGTCGATCCCCGGCGTCCGCCAGGTGATTGCCGTGAGCAGCGGCAAGGGCGGCGTCGGCAAAAGCACCGTCGCGGTCAATCTGGCCTGCGCCCTCGCCCAGACCGGCCTGCGGGTCGGACTTCTGGACGCCGATATTTACGGGCCGAACGCACCCACCATGCTGGGCGTCGCTGACCAAACACCTGAGGTGCAGGGCAGCGGCGATCAGCAGCGGATTGTCCCGATCGAGACCTGCGGCATCGCCATGGTGTCGATGGGTCTGCTGATCGACGATCACCAGCCTGTGATCTGGCGCGGCCCGATGCTCAACGGCATCATCCGGCAGTTCCTGTATCAGGCCGAATGGGGTGAGCAGGACGTTCTCATCGTTGATCTGCCGCCGGGCACCGGTGATGCACAGCTCTCCCTGGCCCAGGCAGTGCCGATGGCGGGCGTTGTGATCGTGACCACCCCACAACAGGTGTCGCTGCAGGATGCGCGACGGGGGCTCGCCATGTTCCGGCAGATGGGCATTCCCGTTCTGGGGGTGGTGGAGAACATGAGCGCCTTCATTCCTCCGGACCGTCCCGACTGCCGCTACGCCCTCTTCGGCAGTGGCGGCGGCGCCCAACTCGCTGCGGATTACGACGTACCCCTGCTGGCTCAGATCCCCATGGAAATGCCCGTGCAGGAAGGCGGTGACACGGGGCGACCGATCGTGATCAACCGCAGCGACTCGGCCAGCGCCGCTGAGTTCAAGGGCCTTGCGACAGCGGTGCTCAAGGCCGTCACCCAGCCCGTCTGACGATGTTCAGCCGACGTGACCGCCGCAGATCGCACCGGGAGTGGGTGCTCTGGGGTGTTCCGCTCGGAATGATCACCATCGCCGGGGTGCTGATCGCCAGCACCCAACGCCAGGCGGACTATGCCGACTGGTATCACCACTGGATCACCGCGGCCTTCGGAGTGCTGCTGGCGCTGGGACTGGAACGGCTGCCGTTGCAGCGTCTACGGCCTCTTTTGGTTCCCGTCTACGCCTTCACGGTGATCAGCCTGGTGGCGGTGCGCGTGATTGGAACCACAGCGCTGGGCGCCCAACGCTGGATCAGCATTGGCGGGGTTCATGTTCAGCCATCAGAGTTCGCCAAGATCGCGGCGATCCTGCTCGTGGCAGCAGTCCTGTCGCGACACCCGGTGGAACGACCGATTGATCTGATGCGCCCGCTCGGGGTGATTGCAGTGCCGTGGCTGTTGGTGTTCATCCAGCCTGATCTCGGCACATCGCTTGTGTTCGGCGCCCTGATGCTCACGATGCTCTATTGGTCGGGGATGCCGGTCGAGTGGGTGATTCTGTTGTTCTCACCGCTGGTGACGGCCCTGCTCTCAGGCCTTCTCCCCTGGGCCATGGCCCTCTGGATCCCGCTGATGGGAGTTCTCGCATACCGCTCCTTGCCCTGGAAACGTCTGGCAGCCACAGCAACCCTGGCCATCCACGGCGCCATGGCTGCTGTGACGCCATGGCTCTGGATGCATGGTTTGAAGGACTATCAACGGGACCGTTTGGTGCTGTTCCTCGACCCAAGTCAGGATCCATTGGGCGGGGGCTATCACCTGCTCCAGAGCACCGTTGGCATCGGTTCAGGCGGCGTCTTGGGCACAGGTCTTCTTCAAGGACAACTGACCAAGCTTCGTTTCATCCCTGAACAACACACCGATTTCATCTTCAGCGCCCTGGGTGAGGAAACCGGCTTTCTTGGCTGCCTTTTGGTGGTTCTTGGCTTTGCCGCGTTGATGGCACGGCTGCTCCAGATCGCACGCAATGCCCGCACCGACTTCGAATCACTCGTGGTGATCGGGATCGGCACGATGCTGATGTTCCAGGTGGTGGTCAACATCTTCATGACCATCGGCTTGGGCCCCGTCACAGGAATCCCCCTGCCCTTCCTCAGTTATGGGCGCTCAGCCATGGTGGTGAACTTCATAGCGCTCGGCCTCTGCCTGTCGGTGGTCCGGCAAAGCCGTCGCTCCTTGGCGCACCTCCGTTGACCGGCCCCTCCTTCACAGACCTGCGGCAACGGCTGGCACAGGACGTGCCCCAGGGCCGCTGCGATGAGATTGGTGTGCGGCGGCTTTGGTGGGCGGCCCTGGAAACCCTGCAACAGGACCTGCTTGAGCGAGGCCTGGAACGCGGCATCTGGCTGGCTGCCCCCCTGCCAGCTCTCTACGAACCGGAATTACTGAAACATCTGCAGGGATGGGTGTGGGCTCCAGATCAACTGGATCAACTGAGTCCGCATCCAACGGCACTGCCGGGACGGTCCAGCAGCGATGAGTCCGGTTCCCTGCGGGGATTCCAACGCTTGTCCCTGGGCCCCGACGACGGAGATGACCCACTGCTGCTGGTGATCACACCCGAGGTCCAGGTGGCCCTTGCCCTGCATGGGCCGCCCCAGAAGCGGCAGCTGCTGATGCGATGCGACCCTGCAACGCTCAGTGATGTGCTGGTGCAGCTGGGGGGGCGGCTGGAGCACCAGTCACCAGCGCAGGCCGAGCAGCTGCGCAAAGCACTCGAATCGATCGGCTCCCTGCAGAGCAATGCAGCCTGGTCAGAACAGTTCTGGCCCCGTCTCACGGAGCGGCTCACCGGCACAGCCCCCGGGCTGATGCTGCAACCCATCCAGGCTGAGCGCCCACCGGAAGCGCCCAGCCATGGAGATCTGAATTTGCTGGAAGCGATCACCCATGAGGTGCGCACCCCGCTGGCCACGATTCGAACACTGATCCGCTCTCTGCTGCGGCGAAAGGATCTGGCTGATGTCGTTATGAATCGCTTGCGGCAGATCGACGTGGAATGCAGCGAGCAGATCGATCGATTTGGCCTGATCTTCCATGCCGCTGAACTGCAACGGGAGCCCAACGAGGCCAATCTGGCCCGCACGGATTTGCGGGCCATGCTGAGCGCCCTTGCACCCAGCTGGACGGAGCAGCTGAACCGTCGCGGGATCGCCTTGGAGCTGGATCTCAGCGCCGACCTACCGGCGATCCTCAGTGACTCCCGTCGACTGGAACCGATGCTGGGGGGTCTGATCGACCGCAGCACCAGGGGGCTCCCCTCCGGCAGTCAGCTCACGCTTCACCTCCAGGCAGCCGGTCCACGGGTGAAGCTTCAGCTGCATGTGGAGCATCCCGACAGGAGCCAGGCCACGGAGGCCGGCCCGTCTCCCCAACGCGAGGACGTGGGCACCGTCCTGAGCTGGGATCCCAGCACCGGGAGCCTGCAGTTAAGCCAGGATGCGACCCGCCAGATGATGGCCAGCCTGGGAGGCCGCTATCAGCCCAGGCGCGACCGCGACATCACCGTTTTTTTCCCGGTGCATACGCCCGCAGAGTGATGGGTTTGTTGACGGGTGTGAAGGTTGCTGTCGGAGCTCAAAACAGGCCCCAATGACGGTGCTACTTTCCAGCCATAACGGCTCTTGTGGATTCTTTCAGCCATGGCAGCAACGGCGTTGAACGGTCAACTTCCCCAGCACATCGCCAGCACTGGCGGCCTTCTTAATTCAGCGGAGACTGAAGAGAAATACGCAATCACCTGGACCAGCAAGACAGAGCAAGCTTTTGAGCTGCCCACCGGTGGCGCCGCTCTGATGAACTCAGGCGAGAACCTGATGTATTTCGCTCGCAAGGAACAGTGCCTCGCCCTCGGCACCCAGCTGCGCACGAAATTCAAGCCGCGGATCGAGGACTACAAGATCTACCGGATCTACCCCGGTGGTGACACAGAGTTCCTGCATCCCAAGGATGGTGTGTTCTCCGAAAAGGTGAACGAAGGTCGTCCCATGGTGGGCCACAACCCTCGTCGCATTGGCCAGAACGTCAACCCGGCCAACATCAAGTTCAGCGGCCGCAACACCTTCGACGCCTGATCTCTCAAAACCGACGCCCGGAGGTCATGATCTCCGGGTCCCGGCTGCGATGATCAGGTCATGTTCAGTCCCGATCGCGACGCCTTTCATCAGGCTGTTTGCAGTGGTGCCAACCTGATTCCTCTGGCTCAGAGTTGGCCCGCAGATCTTGAAACACCCCTCACCACCTGGATTAAGGTGGGTGAAGGAAGGCCTCCTGGCGTGCTGCTGGAGTCCGTCGAGGGTGGTGAAACCTTGGGGCGTTGGAGTGTGATCGCCTGCGATCCGCTCTGGACGGCGTCAGCGCGCAACGATCATCTGACGCGCACCTGGCGAGACGGTCGTGAAGAGACCTTCAACGGCAATCCATTCGAATCCCTGCGCCACTGCCTGTCGCCGTACTCCTGCGTCAACCTGCCGGGCCTCCCTCCGCTTGGGCAGCTCTATGGCGTTTGGGGTTACGAACTCATCCAGTGGATCGAACCCACCGTCGCCGTTCATCCCCGCGCTGCTGCCGATCCCCCGGATGGGATCTGGATGTTGATGGACGCGATCCTGATCTTTGATCAGGTGAAACGACAGATCACCGCTGTCGCTTTTGGCGACCTCTCCGACGGAGCGGATGAGGAGCAGGCTTGGCAAACCGCAATCGGACGGATTGAGGCCCTGCGCCAGCGGATGGACGCACCTCTGCCGGCCGTCAAACCACTCACCTGGGACGCGAGAAGCAAAGAGCTTCCCGCGGTGCGCTCCAACCGCAGCCGCGATGAATTCGAAGCCGCCGTCGACACCGCCAAGGAACACATCGCAGCTGGTGATGTGTTCCAACTGGTGATCAGTCAGCGCCTGGAAACCGAGATACCTCAATCGCCCCTGGAGCTGTACCGCAGTCTGCGGATGGTGAATCCTTCCCCGTATATGGCGTTCTTCGACTTTGGGGACTGGCAACTGATTGGCTCCAGTCCGGAGGTGATGGTTCAGGCCGAACCCGCTGCTGATGGCATCCACGCCAGCCTTCGGCCCATTGCCGGAACCCGGCCCCGCGGCGCCACGCCCCTGGAAGACCGCGAACTGGAAGCTGACCTGCTGGCCGACCCCAAGGAAAGGGCTGAGCACGTGATGCTGGTGGATCTGGGCCGCAATGACCTCGGCAGGGTCTGTCAGCCCGGAAGCGTTGCGGTGCAGGACCTGATGGTGATCGAGCGCTACTCCCACGTGATGCACATCGTCAGCCAAGTCGAAGGACGCCTGGGGCCCACGCACGACGTGTGGGATCTGCTGATGGCGGCGTTCCCCGCCGGCACCGTGAGCGGCGCACCGAAAATCCGGGCGATGCAACTCATCCACGAGCTGGAGCCCGATGCCCGTGGCCCCTATTCCGGGGTGTACGGATCCGTTGATCTGGCCGGGGCCCTCAACACGGCGATCACGATCCGCACCATGGTGGTACAACCCCGTGATGGCGGGGGATGCAGGGTGAAAGTGCAGGCCGGAGCCGGCGTTGTGGCCGATTCACAGCCGACGGCGGAGTTTGAGGAGACCCTCAACAAAGCCCGGGGAATGCTCACAGCACTGGCGTGCCTGAATCCACAGGGATGAGAGCGCACCCCCTTCTGCTGAAAGGCTTCGAGGTTGAACTATTCACCGGTCGAAGCAACGGAGCCAACGTGGGAGTCGCCCCCGACGTGGCCAGGGAGCTGCCTGGCTTCGTGACGGAACCGGACTGTCGCAACCTCGAATACGTCACCGAGCCGATCCGGGATTACGCCGAACTGCCCGAGGCGCTGCTCGCTCCCCGACGGACGCTGCGGCGGTGGCTGCAGAAGCGGGAGCTAACGCTGCTCCCCGGCAGCGCCATGAGCCTGGGTGACAGCAGCCGATTCGAACGCTCCGACCCTGAAAACGCCTATCACGCGCTGATTGAACAGCTTTATGGCACCAGGGTCGTGACAGCCAGCATCCATATCAACCTTGGGATCACCGATCTCAACTGGTTGTTTGCAGCAGTGCGGCTCGTGCGCTGCGAAGCGGCTCTGCTGCTTGCCCTGAGTGCAAGTTCTCCCTTCCTGGATGGGCAGAGCACCAGCAACCACTCCCAGCGATGGCATCAATTCCCGCTCACGCCCGCTGCAGTTCCTCTCTTTAGGGATCACCAGCACTACATCGAGTGGGTGGAGGAGCAGCTGTCCACGGGTGCCATGCGCAACGAGCGTCATCTGTGGACGTCGGTTCGGCCCAATGGTCCGCGGCGCCCCTACGACCTCAACCGGTTGGAATTAAGGATCTGTGATCTGGTCACCAATCCCGATCAGCTGCTGGCGATCACCTGTCTGCTGGAGCTGCGGCTACTGGCCCTCAAAAACAACATCGAAAACCTCGATCCACTACGCAGCAGTTCGCTGAGCGCCGCTGAACTGGTCCAGCTCGCCGACAGCAACGACGCCGCCGTGGCCCGATCCAGCCTGAATGCTGAACTCAGGCATTGGCAGGACGGCCGTGTCATCAACTGCAAAGACTGGCTGCTGGAGCTGATTGATCAGCTCACTCCCCTGGCCGAATCGCTCCAGCTCAGCGCCTGCTTGAAGCCCTTGGATTCCCTGCTTGTTGATGGCAACCAGGCCATGCGCTGGGAAGCGGCCCATGGCCAGGGGCAATCCATCGAAAACCTGCTTCAGGAAGGGATCCAGCGGATGGAGGAGGAGGAACGGATCTCCACCGGGGAAGCCTGTTTGGGATGATCATGTCGAGTTCGTCGCAGCGTGGAGACTTCATGCCCGAGTCCACCACCCCTGTCTCCGAGCAAGAGACTGCACGCTTGAGCGGTGGCGGATCCGGCGCAGGACAGCTTCTTCAGCACCGCCTGGACCTGATTGAAGACCTCTGGAAGTCGGTGCTGCGCAGCGAGTGCCCACCGGAGCAGAGCGAACGCCTGCTGAGGCTCAAACAACTCAGCGACCCCGTCTCGATGGGAGGGCGAGATGGCGACACCACGAGCGAGGCGATCGTCGAGCTGATCAAGGCCATGGACCTTTCGGAGGCCATCTCGGCCGCCCGTGCCTTTTCGCTGTATTTCCAGCTCATCAACATCCTTGAGCAACGGATCGAGGAAGACAGCTATCTCGACAGCCTGAGGCCCAATTCCAGCGCTGACGCGGCCCAACGGGACGCCTTTGATCCCTTCGCCCCGCCCCTCGCCAACCAGACCGATCCAGCCACCTTTGGAGAGGTGTTCGAGCGGCTGCGGCGGATGAACGTTCCCCCCGCGCAGGTGGAACAACTGCTGCGGGAACTGGACATCCGGCTGGTCTTCACCGCGCACCCGACGGAGATCGTGCGGCACACGGTGCGGCACAAACAGAGGCGGGTGGCCAACCTGCTCCAGCAACTTCAATCCGACGCCCCTCTGGCGCATGAGCTGCGGGAGGACTGCCGCGACCAACTGGAGGAGGAAATCCGCCTGTGGTGGCGCACCGATGAACTCCACCAGTTCAAGCCCACCGTCATCGACGAGGTGGATTCAACCCTGCACTACTTCCAGCAGGTGTTGTTTGACGCGATGCCGCAACTGCGCCGAAGACTGATCTCCGCCCTGCATCGCCACTACCCCGATGTCCAGGTGCCCCAGGCGTCGTTCTGCACCTTCGGCTCCTGGGTGGGTTCCGATCGGGACGGCAATCCTTCGGTCACACCCGAGATCACCTGGCGAACTGCCTGTTACCAGCGACAGCTGATGCTGGAGCTCTACATCAGTTCTGTGCAGTCGCTCCGGCAGCAGCTGAGCATCTCCATGCAGTGGAGTCAGGTGGCTCCATCACTGCTGGAGTCGCTCGAGATGGATCGGCTCCGGTTCCCTGAGATCTACGAGCGCAGAGCAGCGCGATACCGATTAGAGCCCTACCGGCTGAAGCTCTGCTACGTGCTCGAAAAACTGGAGCGCACCCTCGCCCGCAACAACCAACTGTCGGAAGCGGGCTGGCAGATGCCTTGTGAGGCGCTGGCCGATCCCAAGGATGGGCTCGGTAACGCTGAGGTTCTCCACTACACATCGGTGGACCAGTTCCGCAGTGATCTGGAGTTGGTGCGTAACAGCCTCGTTAGCACTGAACTGAGCTGCGAACAGCTCGACACCCTGCTGCACCAGGTGCACATCTTCGGGTTCTCACTGGCCAGCCTCGACATCCGTCAGGAGAGCACCCGCCACAGCGATGCCATCGACGAGCTCACCCGCAGCCTCGAACTGCCCCAGGCCTATGGGGACATGGACGAGACGGAGCGGATGGCATGGCTCCTGCAGGAACTGCAGACCCGTCGCCCCCTGATCCCGCCTGCCGCCAGCTGGTCGGCCGCGACGGCCGAGACGCTGGCAGTGTTCCGAATGCTGCAGCGCCTCCAGGAGGAGTTCGGTCCGCGGATCTGCAACTCCTACGTGATCTCCATGAGCCACACGGCATCGGATCTCTTGGAGGTCCTGCTGCTGGCCAAGGAGGCGGGTCTCGTTGACCCGCCCAACAAACGGGCCTCCCTGTTGGTGGTGCCGCTGTTCGAAACCGTGGAGGATCTCCAACGGGCCCCTGAGGTGATGGAGGGTCTGTTCAAGACGCCGCGTTACCGCGAACTCCTCCCCGTTGTGGGGCAGCAAAAGCAGCCGCTGCAGGAGCTGATGCTGGGCTACTCCGACAGCAACAAGGATTCCGGCTTCCTCTCCAGCAACTGGGAGATTCATCAGGCTCAGATCGCCCTTCAGGAACTCGCCAGCCGCCAGGACGTGGCGCTTCGCCTCTTCCACGGCCGCGGTGGATCCGTCAGTCGTGGTGGTGGGCCGGCCTATCAGGCGATCCTGGCCCAACCCAGTGGCACACTTCAGGGGCGAATCAAAATCACCGAACAGGGCGAAGTGCTGGCCTCGAAGTACAGCCTGCCCGAATTGGCGCTCTACAACCTGGAGACCGTCACCACGGCCGTGGTGCAGAACAGCCTGGTTACCAACCAGCTTGATGCGACACCCAGCTGGAACCAGCTGATGAGTCGCCTAGCCACCCGCTCACGGGACCATTACCGGGCTCTGGTTCACGACAATCCCGATCTGGTGGCGTTTTTCCAGCAGGTCACACCGATCGAGGAAATCAGCAAGCTGCAGATCTCCAGCCGACCAGCCCGACGCAAAACCGGTGCCAAGGATCTCTCCAGCCTGCGGGCCATTCCCTGGGTCTTCGGCTGGACCCAGAGTCGGTTCCTTTTGCCGAGCTGGTTTGGCTTCGGCACGGCGCTCTCGGAAGAAGTGGGCGGCGACTCCGAACAACTCGACCTGCTGCGGCGCCTCCATCAACGTTGGCCGTTCTTCCGGATGCTCATTTCCAAAGTGGAAATGACCCTCTCCAAGGTGGATCTCGACCTGGCCCATCACTACATGAACAGCCTGGGGCACCCGGAACAGCGGGAGGCCTTTGAAGCAATCTTCGAGGTGATCGCCAAGGAATACGAACTCACCCGAAAACTGGTTCTGGAAATCACGGGCCAAAACCGACTGCTGGGCGCTGATCAAGGACTGCAACTGTCGGTTGATCTCCGCAACCGCACCATCGTTCCCCTGGGCTTCCTGCAGGTTGCGCTGCTGAAGCGACTGCGGGATCAGAACCGGCAACCGCCCATGAGTGAGACGCCAGGCGCCCCCGAGGACACCCGCACCTACAGCCGCAGTGAACTGCTGCGGGGAGCCTTGCTCACCCTCAACGGCATTGCAGCCGGCATGCGCAACACCGGCTGATCCACAGTGCTGTCGTTCCTTCAACAACCCTCGATTCCACCCTTGCCCGAGGGAACGCGACTCGAAACATCAACACCTCCCACCTCCCAGCAGCTCAACACGTTGCTGATGTCTTGCGGGGAATCAACCCACCCCGAGGAACGCTGGGAGCTCGCCCTTCAGCGCAGCCTGTGGCAGATCAGCATCCTGGAGGAATCAACAGGGGAACTGGTCGGATTTGTGCGGGCCACCAGTGATCTGGCCCTCAACGCCAATCTTTGGAACCTGGCCGCCAAGCCAGGGCCGAACCAAGGGGCCCTTTTCGCCGTTCTGGTGCACCGTGCCCTGCAGATTCTGCGCCGGGATCTGCCGGGCTGCAGCCTTTCAATCTCGGCCCCTGCGGATGCGCTGGAAGCTCTCAAACAGCAGGGTTTCCTGATTGATCCCAATGGCATTCGCGCCATGGGCCTCAGCCTGAGCTGAGACATTGAGTTCAAACACGAGCATGGAGGGACTCGAACCCCCGACCCTCAGAACCGGAATCTGATGCTCTATCCAACTGAGCTACATGCCCACTGATCGGCGTTAAGCCGCAGTGATATCGAGCGGCAACCGTCCCGATACAGGTACCTTACTCACTGGTCGCCCCAGCACCCATCCGGCTCCACAGGCTCCAACTGCAGGGCTTCCGGAACCACACCGTTCTGCAGCTGGAACTGAAGCAGCCACGCCTTTTGGTGATCGGGCCCAATGGCATCGGCAAGTCCAACCTGCTCGAGGCGGTTGAGCTGCTGGGCAGCCTGCGCTCCCATCGCTGCAGCAATGATCGCGATCTGATCCAGTGGGACGCTCCACAGGCCCTGATCCGGGCCGACGTGGGGGATGGGGATCGTCTGGAACTGGAACTGCGCCGCCAGGGTGGCCGTCAGGCCAAACGGAACGGCAAGCTGCTGGATCGGCAGCTGGACCTGATTGGTCCGCTGCGTTGCATCGGCTTCAGCGCCCTGGATCTGGATCTGGTGCGGGGCGAACCCGCCTTACGCCGCCAGTGGCTGGACCGCGTCGTGCTGCAGCTCGAACCGGTGTATGCCGATCTGATGGCACGGCTGAACCGGTTGTTGCGGCAGCGCAGCCAGCTCTGGCGCCAGAGGCAGGTCTCCAGTGGCGAACGCCATGCACTGCTCGATGCCTTTGACGTTCAGATGGCGCTGGTGAGCACCCGAATTCACCGGCGACGGCAACGGGCCCTGCATCGGCTGGAACCGATCGCCCAACGCTGGCAGGCCCACCTCAGCGGGGGCACAGAAGCCCTGGAACTGCACTACAAACCCGGCAGCAAGCTCGACGGGGAGGATGCCGAAGAACCCTGGCGACTCGCCATCGAGGAGCAACTGCGCCAGCAGCGGGGAGAGGAGGAACGGCTCGGCAGCTGCCGCGTGGGCCCGCACCGCGATGAGATCGCCCTGCTGCTGGGGGGCAGTCCGGCACGACGGTTTGGCTCCGCAGGCCAGCAGCGGTCGCTGGTGCTGGGCCTGAAGCTCGCCGAACTGGAGCTGGTGACCCAGCTCTGTGGGGAGCCACCCCTGCTGCTTCTTGATGATGTGCTCGCCGAACTGGATCCAACCCGGCAGCAGCTTCTGCTTGAGGCCGTGGGCGAATCGCATCAATGCCTGGTGAGCGCCACGCACCTTGAAGGCTTTGGCGGCGGATGGCAGCAGCAGGCCCAAATTCTCGGCGCAAGAGACCTGAGACCCGACCTGAAGATCGGATAGGGTGGCGGACCTGTTTTTCTCTCATCGCCTGATGGAGCAGACCCTCTCTGAACTGCATCCCAACCCGGGATGGGGGGCACCTGAGATTCATGCCACCGACATGGTTGGCAAACACTGCATTCTCGAGCTCTACGACTGCGATCCGAGCCGGCTCGACGACGAAGCATTCATCCGCACAACGATCACCTCAGCAGCCAAAGGCGCTGGTGCGACGCTGCTGAACCTGATCACCCATCAATTTCAACCCCAGGGCGTCACAGGCCTTGCCCTGCTGGCGGAATCCCACATTTCCATCCACACCTGGCCGGAATCCGGCTACGCCGCGGTTGATGTGTTCACCTGTGGTGACCACACCATGCCGGAGCAGGCCTGCGCGATTCTCTGCAGTGAGCTTCAAGCGAAACGCCATGCGTTGAAGAGCTTTCTGCGTGAAACACCTGCGGCCATTGCCACTGGGGTGAGAGAGCCTGTGGAAACGCCAAGCCAGCTCCCCAGCTGATCCGGCCCAGGCGAAATCAGCGGCGGTTCAACTTGCCGCTGACCAGACCTTCAAGATCCAGGTTGACGGAGGTGAAGCCAAGGGAGCGAAAAGCCTCCACCAAAGGCTCGCTTTCCGCCAGCGCGAGCACAGCGCGGATCTGCTCGCTGGGCACCTCAATCCTTGCTGCCAACCCGTGGGAGCGCACACGAACGAAGCTGAATCCCCTGGCGATCAACCAGGCTTCCGCCTGACCCACCCGCTTCAACCGCTCGGCGCTGATGCTTTCGCCATAGGGAAAACGGGAGGCCAGGCAGGGCTGCGCCGGTTTGTCCCACCAGGGAAAACCAAGGGCCCTCGACAGGGCACGGATCGCTGCTTTGTCGATCGACAATTCCGCCAGGGGGGAGCGAACCCCCGCCTGTCGGGCCGCTTCAATGCCGGGCCGGTGATCACCGAGGTCATCGAGATTGACCCCATCAATCACCAACGCGTCTCCAGCCGCCGCGGCAATGGGCTGAAGGTGCTGGTGCAGTTCACGCTTGCAGGCAAAGCAGCGATCCACGGGGTTGCTGCTGTAGTCCGGGTCGTTCAACTCGGCCGTCGCACACTCCCGATGCGGGATGCCGATCCAGGAGGCTTGATCACGGGCTTCCCGCAACAGATGCGGCGCCAGGGCCGGGGAGACACCCGTTACCGCCAGAGCGGCATCGCCATGGGCTTCGTAGGCCATCGCCGCCACCAGGGTGCTGTCGACTCCACCGGAATAGGCCACACAAAGGGCAGATTGGTCTGCCATCCACTGCCGCAGGTTCGCCAGCAGCTGCTGCTCTCGATCCGCCAAAGGCTCCTGCAACCGAAACATCAGCGGGGAAAACCAGTTGAGCTAGGTAGGCTCCAACGGTAAGAGCTGTCCCCATGCCTCGAAGCATCGGCATCGTCACCGCAGCAGACAGCCGCGAGCGCAGCCACGGACAGCTGCACATCTATGACGGTGAGGGCAAGGGCAAAAGCCAAGCAGCCCTTGGGGTTGTGCTGCGCACCATCGGCCTCGGCATCTGCGAGCAACGCCAGACCCGGGTGCTGCTACTGCGCTTTCTCAAAGGCCCAGGCCGGGCGTACGACGAGGATGCGGCTATCGAAGCTTTGCAGCAGGGTTTTCCCCATTTGATCGACCATTTGCGCACCGGACGGGCCGATCACTTCACCGCTGATGAAGCCACCCGGTTCGACCGCGACGAAGCCCAGCGGGGCTGGGTGATCGCCAAGGGCGCGATCGCCAGTGCCCTCTACTCGGTGGTGGTTCTGGACGAGCTGAATCCTGTGCTGGATCTCGGCCTGCTGGATCTGGAGGACGTGGTGCGCACCCTCAGCAACCGACCGGAGGGGATGGAGATCATCGTTACCGGTCGGGCTGCACCCGCCCCGTTGGTGCGTGAGGCCGACCTCCACTCCGAGATGCGAGCCCATCGCCGCCCGGGCATGAACGACAACCGGGTGGTGCCCCTCAACGTAAGCAGCGGCATCGAGATCTACACGGGCGAAGGCAAAGGCAAATCAACCAGTGCGCTGGGCAAAGCGCTGCAGGCCATCGGCCGGGGCATCAGCCAGGACAAGAGCCACCGGGTCTTGATCCTGCAGTGGCTCAAAGGCGGTAGCGGCTACACCGAAGATGCGGCCATCGCTGCTTTGCGCGAGAGCTATCCCCATCTGGTCGACCACCTCCGCTCCGGCCGTGATGCCATCGTCTGGCGGGGCCAGCAGGAGCCGATTGACTACGTGGAGGCCGAGCGGGCCTGGGAGATCGCACGGGCCGCCATCTCCAGCGGCCTCTACAAAACCGTGATCCTCGATGAGTTGAACCCCACGGTCGATTTGGAGCTGCTACCCGTCGAACCAATCCTGCAGACCCTGCTGCGCAAACCGGCGGAAACCGAGGTGATCATCACGGGACGCTGCAAAAACCCGCCCGCCTACTTCGATTTGGCCAGCATCCATTCCGAAATGGTGTGCCACAAGCACTACGCCGAACAGGGCGTCGACCTGAAGCGAGGGGTGGATTACTAACCCTCAGGTTCAGTAGCGAGGGATTGCAGGATCCACCTGCTGAGACCAGGCATCAATTCCACCGGTCACATTCGTTGCCGCGATGCCCTGCTGAGCCAACAGCTCAACGGCCCTGGCAGAGCGCCCCCCGAGCTTGCAGTGCACCAAAAGGCGCCGTCCCTCTGCCAATGCACGAATGCGATCGATCGCCTCACCACTCTCCAGCGAAGCCAACGGCACCAAGTGGCTTCCTTCAATCGAAGCCACCTCTGCTTCAGCAGGATTGCGCACATCAACCAGCGCAATCTCGTCTGGAGCGGAGTCGAGCAGGGCCTTCAGCTCCATGACAGTGATGGCTTCCATCTCCGATGACGCCGGACGGCAGAACTGGCGGTAGTCAATCAGGCTCTCGACCTTTGGTCGGTCGGGATCAACGCGGAGGGTGAGTTCGCGAAATCGCATCGCCAGGGCGTCGACCACCAACAGCCGACCGTCCAGGCACTCACCAATACCGGTGATCAGTTTGATCGCCTCGGTGGCCTGAAGCAGACCGATCAACCCCGGCATCACACCCATCACCCCAGCCTCCGAGCAAGACGGAACAGCGTCCGGGGGAGGGGGTTCCGGCAGCAGATCGCGGTAATTGGGGCTCGTCGGCGTGCGGTTGAACACGCTGACCTGACCGTCAAAGCGCTGCACGGAGCCGTAGACGAGGGGCTTGCCGAGCAACACACAGGCGTCGTTGATCAGATACCGGCTGGGGAAGTTGTCAGTGCCGTCACAGACCAGGTCATAGGCACCGATGAGATCCAAAGCATTGCCCACATCCAGCATGTGTTCATGCACCTCCACCTGGCAGTGAGGATTGAGGTCATGGATCCGGGCTGCGGCTGAGCGGGCCTTGGAGCCGCCAACCCCGCTGGAGCTGTGGATCACCTGCCGCTGGAGATTGGACAGCTCCACCACATCTCCATCCACGATTCCAATACGACCAACCCCTGCCGCGGCCAGATACAGCAACAGGGGGGATCCCAGCCCACCGCTGCCAACACAAAGCACAGAAGCAGACTTCAACCGGAGCTGACCGGCAGCACCAACCTCGGGAAGGATCAGATGGCGGGCGTAGCGCCCCCGCTCATCAGCACTCAGCATCGCGTGGTCATGCATGGTTTTGAGTGTCCCAGAGCTGAATCGGGATTTCATCCACACTGCGGTCCCCATGCAGCCACCAGGCCCGCAGGCCAAGCGAGGCAGAGAGGATCAACATCAAACTCTCCGTTTGTCCCAAGCGCCGATCCTGGGGCGAGGGAACGGGCGCGGACGCCGGATGGGAATGGGCCACCCCAAGACAACGTTGATGGCGATCCCGCGCCCATCGCTGGGCTGCCAACTGCTCCCTCGGATCCACCAGAAACCTGCTGCGACGGTCGTGGACAGGCTGCTGACCGGATGCACCCCGTCCCCAGACATTGCAACAGGGCCAGGTCGTGGTCAGCCTCAAACAGCCTGAATTCGTCCGTTGTCCCAGCAGCAAGGCGCAGCCTTCTTCGGGGTGGGGCGCCAGCAAAATCCGGGCCAGATCCGTGTGGCATCGGTGATCAATTTGCAGCACGGATGGCGTAGACCCCGTCGCACCGATACGCTCAGCTGAAATTGTGAAGGATTTAGTCGTTCTCATGAGTGACGCCACCACTGAAGTTAAGGATGCCGCCACAACCGTGACGACACCGCTCGAAACCCCTGAGCAGGAGGACACCACCTCCTTCGCTGAGCGCTACAGCGACGTACTGGGCAAGGTGAACGACACGCTCGATCAGGTCGACTGGAGCCAGATGGGACGCATCGGCAAGATCGTCGGCATCTTTGCTGCCGTGATCATTGCCCAGATCCTGATCAAGGGAATCCTCGACACGATCAACCTGTTGCCGATCGTTCCGGGCCTGCTGGAACTGCTCGGCGTGGTCGTGGTGGGCCAATGGAGCTGGAAGAACCTCACCACCAGCGACAAGCGCAATGCACTGGTTCAGCGTGTTCAAACCCTCCGGAAGGAGTACCTGGGCTGAGCCTCAAAGCCGCCGAGCCAGATCTTTGAGACTGGCTCGGCATTGGCTCAGATAACTCCCCCCAAACAAATTGGCGTGGTTGAGCAGGTGGTACAGGTTGTAGATCTCCACCCGACCGTCAGCGCCTGAAGCCTCGGGAATCACCTCCCGATAACCCGAGCGGAAGGCTTCACCGAAGCCGCCGAATAGCCGGGTCATGGCCAGATCAACTTCCCGATCAGCCCACCAGCTGGCGGGATCAAAAATGCTCCCCCGTCCATCGCTGAGGCTGGCAGCATTCCCACCCCAGAGATCGCCGTGCACCAACGCAGGACACGGTTGATGCTCGTTCAAGTGCTCGGCGAGGCGCAGCAACAACGGATTGAGGTCCATTGAATCCTGCTGCAACCCATCAAGGATGTCGAGCTGCGGGCGCAGCCTGAGCTCCACGAAGGCCGATCCCCAGTCATCACGCCACCCACCGGGTTGAGACCCAGCGCCGATGAAGCCATCCCGGTGCCAGCCGAAACGAGCTGGGCTGGAGGCCATCGACGACTGGTGCAGCAAGGCCAAACCCCGGCCAAGGGCTGTTTGGTCGCTGCCACCAAAATCCAGCCAAGGCAACAGCAGCACCGCACCGTGGGGCAGTACTGCCAGAGCGATGGGCTGCGGCACAACCAGGAACGAGGCATCAGCTTGGGCATGCAGGGCCTCGAGGGCCTCCGCCTCCACCTCAAACAGGGGTAGGGCGCTGGCGCCACCAGTTTTGGCAAACAACACCTGGCCATCACGGAGGCGAAGTTTCCAGGCCTGATGGATGCAGCCCCCACCAACAGGGGAGACGTCTGTGATCACAGCCCCCGCCAATGGCCCATCCTTCGCGGTGAGATCCCGGCGCAGTTCGCTGTTCATCCTCAGCAGGCCCCCTGTCTTGCCAGCATGGCCCGATTCTTCAGGGCGTCGTGAGCGATTCCAGCGTGATCGTGGTGGGAGGTGGGATCGCTGGCTTAACCGCAGCGGCACTCCTGGCCCGCGATGGCGTCAAGGTCACGCTGCTGGAAGCGCATCAACAACCGGGGGGATGTGCGGGAACATTCCGGCGTGGTCCATGGGTGTTCGATGTTGGGGCGACCCAAGTGGCTGGATTGGAGCCCGGAGGCAGTCATGCGCGACTGCTGAAGCATCTGGACATGCCTCTGCCCAGCGCAGAGCTTTTGGACCCAGGTTGTGTGGTCGACCTGGGCGATGGATCCCCTCCCATTTCGCTCTGGCATGACCCGGACGCCTGGGCCGCCGAGCGTGAACGTCAATTCCCAGGCAGCCAGCGCTTCTGGAGCCTTTGCCATCAGTTGCATTCCAGCAACTGGCAGTTCGCCAGCCAGGACCCTGTGGTGACGCCGCGCTCCCTCTGGGATCTCGGCACATTGCTGCGGGCACTTCGGCCCGCAACGCTGGCATCGGGACTGTTCACAGGTCTGACCATCGCCGATCTGTTGCGGCTGTGCGGTTGCGGTGACGATCAACGGCTGCGGCGCTTTCTCGACCTCCAGCTGAAGCTGTACTCCCAGGAACCGGCCGATCGCACGGCGGCGCTGTACGGCGCAACCGTCCTGCATATGGCCCAAGCACCACTCGGGCTCTGGCATCTGGAGGGATCGATGCAGGTGTTGAGCAATCAGCTGGTGGCGGCCATTGAGCGCGACGGCGGAACGGTACTGATGAAGCATCGGGTCACCAAGCTGCAGCCCAGCTCATCCGGTTGGCAGGTGACGATCAGCACCGGCAAGGGCACGGAACACCAACGCAGCAGCCGTGATGTGGTCTGCAGCCTGCCGCCCCAGTGCCTGCAGGAGTTGATCGAACCGGATCAACTGCCCCAGGGGTACCGCAAGCGACTGAACAACCTGCATGAACCGAGTGGTGCACTGGTGCTTTACGGAGCGGTGCGGCGTGATGCACTGCCACATTCCTGCCCAGGCCATCTCCAGCGGGGCTGCGCATCCCCAGGGCCTCTGTTTGTGTCCATCAGCCGCGAGGGCGATGGGCGTGCGCCCCAGGGGCAGGCCACCTTGATTGCCAGCGTGTTCACCCCAACAGGTGACTGGTGCCGCTTGCCGGAGCCGGAGTACCAGCAGCGCAAAACAGAGATGCTGAACCTGATCCAAGCCGAATTGAACCGCTGGCTCTCGCTCGAAGACGACGCCTGGTTGCACGCTGAACTGGCAACACCACGGGGCTTCGCCGGCTGGACGGGTCGTCCCAACGGCATGGTCGGGGGCCTTGGACAGCATCCAAGCCGGTTCGGCCCCTTCGGCCTGGCAGGACGAACGCCGATGCCGGGGCTTTGGCTCTGCGGCGACAGCCTCCATCCGGGCGAGGGCACAGCGGGGGTGAGCCTGTCAGCCCTCAATGCCTGCCGGCAGCTCAGGGCCGAACGGGGTCAACCCCTCAGTTTTCGGAGCTGACTTCCCCAGGTGCCCTCAAAAAATCCGGGCGCAGGGTCTGGGTTCGGCGCAGTTCCAACGCGAGCTGAGACCAGTTTTGCTGGAGCACGGCATCTTCGAGCTGCTCCAGGCTCCAGCGGTAAGCCGCCAAGCCACGCAACACCGCATCCCGATTGGTGGAGGCCATCGCCACCCCCAGCTCGGGATTCCCGCCACCCACACGACTGGTGTCGGCAAAGCCACTGGACGCCAGCACCATGGCCAACTGCCGGATCTCCGGATCCCGTTCATCACCCACTGCCCGCAGCAGTGCAGCACTCACCAGCACCGGCATGTGGGAAATCAGAGCCACAGCCTGGTCGTGCTGGGACGCGGTGGCCGTCAGCCAATGGCCACCCACGCTGACGGCCAGATCACGAACCTGAGCCAGGGCAGCGGGGTCTGTTTTTTGATCCGGAGTCGCGATCCAAGGGCGGCCGCGGAACAGATCCAGCACACCGGCCTCAACGCCCGCCTGAGCTGTGCCTGCCATGGGGTGACTGGCCACAAAGCGGGGATGCCACTGGCGCCAAGCCTCCAACACAGGCTGTTTGACCGAACCAACATCTGTGATCACCGCTGCTTCAGGCAGGGCCGCAATGAGCTCATCCGGTGGGTTCAGCAGCAAGGGAATGGGCAACGCCAGGATCACCAGGTCGCAACCCGAGAGGCAGCTCGGATCGGTCGACACCGAACCCACCAGCCCTCGGGCCATGGCGCGATCCGCCGTGGCCTGACGATGCACAAGGCCCTGCACCGACCAGCCCCGCGCCTGCAGATCCAGACCAAGGGATCCCCCGATCAAGCCAAGGCCAACGATCCCCACACGTCCCGGTTGCACCGCCATCTCTCCCGCAGGGTCGTGAAGCCATGTTGATGGATGGATTGCCATGAACCAATCGCCAGGGGAAGCCTGCTTAGGGTTTGACGATGTTGGAAGCCCAGGCCCACCACCAGATCAAAACCCTGCTCCGTCAGGAGGAATCGGACTGGCCCCACCACCTGACCCTGAGCCGGCTGGTGGCACGAAGCCTGAGGCGTCGCGACACAACACTCGTTCAGCTCCCCCCCAGCAGCAGCGAACGCTGGTGGCTCGGTCTGCTGGTGCCGCTGTGTCTGGCACCCGAAGCGGGGGCACTGGTGCTGACGGCCCCCCAGCGCCGGCGTCTGCTCCAGCTGGAATTGCCCCGTCTCCGCAACCAGGGCCTGAGGCTCCCCTGCTGGCAGGGACCGACCCCTCCGGAGGGTCCACAGCTCTGGCTAATGGATGTTGGCGAGCTGATTCAGGCCCATCGCGACGGGCACTTGGGCCAACGGCAACTGCTGATCCCGGAGATGGATCAGTTGAGCCGGCGCATGCGCAACGCCTTGACTTTGGAGATCGAGCATCAGCACTGGGATGAGCTGCGCCAGGCCTGTCCCCAGGCGGAATCCGGATTGCTGGAACTGCATGACCGGATGAGCCGGCAGCTGTTCGCTGATGCCACGAGGCCCGATGGAGCCGTGCGACTCGAAGGCTCAGCCGGGCAGGCCCTGCGTGACCTACTCCAGCTGATGCCAGCCAGCCCTGAACCATGGAACAGCCTCCGCACCATCAACCCGGCGGAGTGGAGTCAATGGGCTGAACTGGATCACCGGCTGCTCCAGTGGCGCTGGAAGCTGGCCCCCCTCGAACCACTCCAACTGCTGCGGGGGGTTCTGCTGGATCACCCATGCCTGATGTTCAGCAGCAATGGAGACAACGCCAGGCTTGATCTGGAATTTGAACAGGCCGGCGTTGTCCCCGACGTGCGGGCAACACTGCGGGAACGGGAGCTGAATGAACCGCTCCCCGTCTATGCCCCGCGTCGCCAGCCCCTGCCGAACACCCGGATCTACGCCCAACATCTTCTGGAGGAGAGCAGAAGGCTCATCCTTGGCCAGGCGGGGCTCACCCTTGTTCTGATCAATGACGACCAGCTGCGTCGGCAGCTGACCAGCTCCCTGGCTGCGGAATTCGGACGCCGTGTGGTGCATGAGTCGACAGCACCCGAAAGCAATGGCGTGGTGACCTGCAACTGGGACTGGTGGCTGGAGCATCAGGAGCAGCTGCCGGCCCCAGCACAGCTGATTGTCGGCATGCTCCCCATCGCCAGCCTGGACAATCCACTCACCTCGGCTCGGGTGGAGCGACTGAAACAGCAGGGAGAGGACTGGTTCCGCACCCTGCTGCTGCCGGAAGCCCTGAGCCTGATCCCTACCGCCATTGCGCCGCTGCGCCGCAGTGGTGGCCGTCTGGCCATTCTCGATGGCCGCCTGCGAGGGCGCAGCTGGGGTGATCAGGTGCTGAATCGACTGGAACCTTGGATTCCATTGCAGCGACTGCTGCCGGAGTGAACAACGCTTAGCCTCCCTGCAACGCTCAGAAGTGCATGGGAGAAGCACGCCGCCGGGCTGCCCAGGGCTTACCCCCTCGTCAACCCAAGGCCAGCACCAAAGCCGTGGACACCTCCCCACGGGTCGTGTCCTGGCTTCCGCTCACCCGCAATCAGACGCAGCAGTTCATGGCGGTGACCACCCGCGGCGCCTGGATTGGAATCGGAGGGATGGTGGTGCTTTGGGTGACGGTGCGCTTCATCGGCCCAGCGGCCGGTTGGTGGACGCTTGCGGATACCCCCTGAGCAACCGGCTCAACCAACAAACGAAAACAAAAGAAAACCTTTAGACTGGGTCTCATTGGAGACTCAGTTATGTTTCCGCGCCTCGCAGAGCACTATCGATCCGTTGTTGAAGACCTGGTGATGAGCCTGCAGGCCCTCGCCAGCAGACTTCAAAGCGCGGGCTTCACAGCCACTTGCTATTCCTGTGGCGACGGCCGCGATGGCCATGGAGCTTCGTTTGTGGCTGACATCGGCGATGGCCACATGGTGCGCTTTCTTGTCTCCGACTTCGGCATCAGCTGGGTGGAATCCCGCAACGGCCGAGAACTGGTGAAGCTGGAGGGAGCAGAAGCCATCCAGGAATTGCAGCGGATGGCTGATTTGGCCCAGGAAGGCCAGGTCCGCGCCATGCAGTCCCTGGCCCAGGCCGCCTGAAATCAGGCCGCCGCCTCTGAGGCCTTGGCCGGGGCCGACTTATCAGCAGCAGCCGCCTTCGCAGCGGCGGCCAAAGGCCGCATGGAATTCGACTTCACCTCAGAGCCCTCCGTCAGCTTTTGACGCACCAGCGTTTCGATGGTGGCTGTTGCATCCGGGTTCTCCTCCATCCAGGTGATGGTGTTGTCGCGACCCTGACCGATGTTGTCTCCCTCGTAGCTGTACCAGGCGCCCTTACGGACAACAACGCCTGTCTCTTCGGCGAGATCCAGCAGACAACCCAAGGTGCTGATGCCGCGGCCAAAGAGAATGTCGAATTCGGCAATGCGGAAGGGTGGCGCAACCTTGTTTTTCGCCACTTTCACCTTGGCCCTGATGCCGAATTCCTCTGTTCCCTTCTTGAGGGTCTGAATCCGACGGATGTCGAGGCGAACCGAGGCATAGAACTTGAGCGCGTTGCCTCCAGTGGTGGTCTCTGGATTGCCGTAGGTCACACCAATCTTGAGACGCAGCTGGTTGAGGAAGATGACGGTGCAACCCGACTTGCCGATGTTGCCGGTGATCTTCCGCATCGCCTGACTCATCAGACGCGCCTGGGCGCCAACCGCCAGATCTCCCATCTCACCTTCGATCTCAGCGCGGGGGGTGAGGGCAGCCACCGAGTCGACAACGACCAGATCCACCGCCGCCGATCGCACCAGTTGATCAACGATCTCCAGCGCCATCTCGCCGGTGTCGGGCTGAGAGACCAGCAGGTTCTCCACATCAACGCCCAGAGAAGCGGCATAAACGGGATCCAGGGCATGCTCCGCATCCACGAAGGCCGCCACACCACCACGCTTCTGCACTTCAGCGATGGCGTGCAGGGTGAGCGTGGTTTTACCGGAACTTTCCGGGCCGTAAATCTCCACCACGCGGCCCTTCGGGTATCCACCACCCAAGGCGAGGTCAAGGGTCAACGCACCGGTGGAAATCGTCTCCACCCGCATGCGGGAGGCATCGCCCAGCCGCATGATCGATCCCTTGCCGAAGTTGCGCTCGATCTGACCCAGCACCAGATTCAGCGCCTGGTCCCTCTCGCCGGAGGAACGGGGATCGGAAGCGCCGGATTTCATATCTGCAGGCATGAAAAGGACCTGAAACTAAGGAACGAGAGATCCAATGCCACAGAAGCGCCGAATCGTCTCAAGTAGTACAAGCGTACCGTAACGAATCAGGGCCATTGCGCCAGGGGGGCCCGAAAGCGATCCGGATGGAGCAACGCAATCCCAGGCGGAAGACCGCTCTGATCCTGAGGGCGAAGATAGCCCCAACTCACCAGAAAACAGGGCAACTTTTCTAACCCTGGTGTTGAGCGCACCGCCTCCAGCGTCGGCCGGCGGTCTTCCACGAAGCCACACAGCCTTCGCTGCTGCTGAAGCTGACGCAGAACCTGAGGCTTGGCGCCAGCCTCACGGCCATCCAGGCGCCAAGGATGCAGGCCAAGGCTGTTCAACAGTTCAGCTGTGAAGGCCTGCGTTTTGGTGGTCAGAACAGACCAGTCCACCCCCTCAGCCTCCAACCGCTGCAGCCGCTCCACCAGACCGGGAAAAGGTCGATGCAGCGCCAACCAAGCCGAACGGTTCTGCTGAACGGCTTGATCTCTGGCGTCATCGAGGGCCGCCTGAAGCTGCTCCGGCCGCCATCCATGCCGTTGCAGTGCCGAAGCCTGCGCCTCCCCATAGGAGTCCAGCCAATTCTGAAGGTTCAACACCGGCAGCTCCGCGGCCAGCAGAACCATCTCCCAACCGTGATGCACCCACGGCCGCAGCTGTCGGAAGGCGTCAGGCACCCGATCAGGAGTTAAGCCCTCTGGAGCAGCCTCAAGACCACGACAGGCATGCCAGGCACTCCACCAGTACTCCGCCATGCCATCAACGATGACCCCGTCGAAGTCGAAGACGAGGAGGGGGCGATCATTCATGGACAAAAACTGGGCCGCTAGGATTCGAACCTAGGAATGGCGGGACCAAAACCCGCTGCCTTACCACTTGGCGACGGCCCACTGATCCGTTTGAACCGCGACCTGCGGATCACCGGAGTACACATAGTTACCCACAGCAGCCAACCCTTCGTCAATCCACCGGGCGAACCAACCGACAATCGATCAGCGGGGGAAAACCCTCAGGCGTGACATTTCAGCCTCACCGAAGACATCACTGCGCAGTTGGTAATGGCGCACAAGGTCGGCCTGCATCCGGAGAACACGCTCACTGCGAGGCAGCAACTCCACCGGCCTGCCTTGCGGCATCACCACCTGTTCCACCGCAAGCCGGCATTCCTCGAGAGCAGCCAATTCATCGTCCTGAGACGCCCGATCTGGCGGAGTGACCTCTGCGGCTGTTTCGGTGGCCTGACGGCGCAGAAGACGTGCCATGGCACGGGTCACCTGGGGCAGGGTGTCGGACTTGATCACCAGGATCGGGATCCCCAGATCCCTGACCTGACGGCGCAGTGATGGTTGACGACTGAGGCCCAGCCGAACGCTCAACACCACATCAGCCTCACTCAAGTCCTCCACAACCCGCGCCTTCCAACCGTGGGAACGGATGGCCTCTTCCACAACACGAGGTGGAACCCCGCAACAGAGAACCTGCAGATGCTCGGCGCTGGTCTCCTGCGGAGGTGGTTCCTCTGCCGCACTGGCCCCTTGGGCACTGGCTGCAGGCATGGGCACGGGAGCGGAGACCGGCTGATCCGCAAACGACCGTTGGGACGGAGGGCGCAGCAAACCGGAAGCCTGAGGCGGGTCCACCAGCTGAACGCCCCCCTCAGGCGTCAGCTCGCGCTCCTGAACCTTTGGCTTCAGGCCCCGGAGCAGTTGATCCACGGTGGCGGCAACGTCGGTGTGAACGGCCCAGCGCTGCCGGCTGTGCATTTCAACCGCCACCGGAAACGTTGGTTCGGCGGCGCGCTCCAACACCGTTTTCTGACTGCGCCGCCGCCGGGCCTCCTCATCCCCGAGGGTGACCGCCTGAATGCCCCCCACCAGATCGCTGAGGGTGGGGTTCTTGATCAGGTTGGCCAAAGCATTGCCGTGGGCTGTGGCGACGAGAACCACACCACGTTCAGCGATGGTGCGCGCGGCCTGCGCCTCCAGCTCCGTGCCGATCTCATCGATCACGATGACTTCGGGCATGTGGTTTTCCACCGCCTCGATCATGGTTTGGTGCTGCAGCTCAGGCCTGGCCACCTGCATGCGGCGGGCTCGACCGATCGCGGGGTGCGGGATGTCGCCATCACCGGCGATCTCATTGCTCGTGTCGATCACAACAACGCGCCGCTCCAGCTCATCGGCAAGCACCCTGGCGATCTCGCGCAACGCCGTTGTCTTGCCAACACCCGGGCGCCCCATCAACAACAAGGACTGCCCTCCATCCAGGAGGTCCCGCACCATGGCAACGGTGCCGAACACGGCACGGCCCACCCGGCAGGTCAAACCGACCACCTCACCCTGACGGTTGCGAATCGCACTGATCCGGTGAAGCGTTCGTTCAATTCCCGCCCGGTTGTCGCCACCGAACTGACCGAGCCTGGCCACCACAGCCGTTAGATCCTGGCGGGACAAAGGCGTGGAACCCAACGCCAGGGCACGGCCCGGATAACGAGCTTCTGGAACCCGACCCAGATCGAGCACCACCTCAAGCAACTGCTCTCGCGCTTCTTCCGGCCGCAACTGCTCCTGCACGGCATCCGGCAGGAGCTCGAGAAGGCGATCCAGATCGTCGGTGACCCGTTGCGTGCCCATGGAATCTGCGCGTTTCAGCCTTCTAGCAAGAGCGCTGCAGCCATGGCGCAACCAATGGACGCGCGAGGGAGAGGGCACGCTTCCAACCCTCGGGCCATTGCCACAGGGCAAGGCCACGGGTTTGCGCCTCATCCAGCACAGGCATCAGCAAGCGACGGGCCACACCACCAAAGGCGATGCCAGCCGGCCGCTCCGTCGGACGCAAGAACTCCAGCGTTGCGGCGTTGGTACCACCGGCCAGCTGCAGCGGGCCCGGCGGGGCCAGACTTCGCATGGCACGCCAGAGCTGAACTGCAGCCCGCGCGGTGCCAGCCCCCACATCGCCGCTCATCGGACGCCCATCCAGCTGCCAGAGGGGTCTGTAACCGGCTTGCCGCAGGCGGGAGTAGCGACGCCAAAGCAAATCAGCCAACTGATCAGCCTTCACGCCGTGGCCCTCCAAGCCGGAGCTCACAGCCAAGCGCCGCAAGGGAACCTTGTGCTGCTGAAGGCTTTGGATCAGCGTTGCGAAGCCCTCGTCATGCCCAGATGCGGTGTGAATCTCCACAGCATCGGGCTGAATCGATTGGAGCAGGGAGATCACCTGTTCGGGCGCCAAGCGGTGGTCGCGCTCCTCAATCAGCCCATGGGGGCAAGCCGGCAGGCAGCGGCCGCAGCCATAGCAACGCTGCTGGTCGATGCCAGCAGCGGGCGGAATCGCTAACGCCGGACAAATCCTTTCGCAGGGCCGCGGACAGTCCACAGGGCAGCGGCCAGGATCGAACCAGGCCTTGCGGAAGTGAGCATCGGTGCCATCGCTGAGGCTCACCATCAGCCAGGGGCGACGCCCTGTTTGCGCCTCAGCCCAGTCCAGGCCGCGACGCGCTGCCAGGGCAACCGCTGGATCGGCCGCCACATCAATGCAATGAACACCAACAGCCGCAAAGACTGCGGTCAGGTCGGCAATGGCCGGCAGATCCTGGTTGCTTGCTCCACAGATCAGCTTGACCCAACGGCCCTGAACGAGGGCGTCGTCAGGCGTCAGGCCTTCAGATATGTGGTCATCGGTTCCCACTTCAGGCTGCGAGCACCACCCACCTCCACGATGATGCGTAAACGCGGTTCGCGCTTGCAGAGATCGCAGAGCGAAAGAAGTTCGGAGCGCGAGAGCACCTGGCCTTCCAGCAGCCAGAGAGCCACGGGAGCATCACCTTCAAACAGGTCGCCGAGCTGGGGAGCCACCTCCTGCACTTCTCCCACAGCAGCACCACGACCAACACTTTGATGGCCGAGATGGGGCGGACGAATGCCGTGCTTCTGGGTGAGAAACACCTCCGGATCACCAAGACCACGGGCCGAAGTCATGCGGGTGCTGTAACCGGCGCCGCGCAGACGTCTTAATAGACGGGTTTCTGCACCGCCTTCGAGCGGAGCCTGCACCGCCAGACAGCCATTGGCTTCGAGATCACGGCGAAATGCCTGACCGGTGAGAAGCAGAGGCATGGCAGCTACAGGGACTGGAGGAGATTCTGGCAGCATGCAGAGGGATCAGGGGAGAGGGAAGGTCGGTGTTGTAGGTTCGATGTTTGTTCTGTGTTTCTGTGCCCGTCCGCTAGCCGGGCCTCCAGTCGGCAGAACAGATTCGACGATTGCGTCGAATCTCCAGGCCAGTACGGAAGCTTTCTTCGGAGATCTCCGTCGGGAAACTGCAACAGCACATCGTGCAGATGCAAGTCCCAGCCTCGCTGAATCGTTCGCTAGCCCATTCGAATCCACTCCTTCGGGAGTTCCGCTTCGAACCACGTCTGCGTCCAATCGATCAGCACCTGACCCCATGCGGTTCTCCGCCTGGTGGTTGTCCACGCTGGCGCTTCCTCCCCATCCATGTCCATCGGCATCCTCGGGAAGAAGCTGGGTATGTCCCAGTTCTTCGACGAGCAGGGCAGAGCTGTTCCGGTCACCTTGATCGAAGCCGGCCCCTGCCGCATCACCCAACTCAAAAACGACGACACTGACGGTTATTCCGCAGTGCAGATCGGCTTTGGCGAAACCCGCGAGAAGCTGATCAACAAGCCCGCCCAGGGTCACCTCAACAAATCCGGTGAGGGCCTTCTGCGTCATCTGCGCGAATACCGCGTCGACAGCGTTGAAGGTCTTGAACTCGGTGGCGCCATCACCGTCGGCGATTTCGAAGCCGGCCAAAAGGTGGACGTCAGCGGTGACACCGTCGGCCGCGGCTTCGCTGGCTACCAGAAGCGCCACGGCTTCAGCCGGGGTCCGATGACCCACGGTTCGAAGAACCACCGCGAGCCCGGTTCGACCGGTGCCGGTACGACCCCGGGCCGCATCTATCCCGGAAAGCGGATGGCCGGTCGCTACGGCGGCAAGAAAATCACCACCCGCGGCCTGACCATCCTCAAGGTGGACAGCGAGCACAACCTGCTGGTGGTGAAGGGATCCGTGCCCGGCAAGCCTGGTGCGCTGCTCAACATCCGCCCGGCCTTGCGCGTGGGCGCCAAGCCCGCCAAAGGAGGTAAGTGATGGCCAGTTGTGTCGTTCGTGATTGGCAGGGCAAGGAAGCCGGCAAGGCAACCCTGGACCTGAAGGTGGCCAAAGAGACCACCGCCGTTGACCTGATGCATCGGGCCGTTCTGCGTCAGCAGGCCCATGCACGCCAAGGAACCGCCAGCACCCTCACCCGCTCAGAAGTACGCGGTGGTGGTCGCAAGCCCTACAAGCAGAAAGGAACTGGTCGGGCCCGTCAGGGATCGATCCGCACTCCTCTGAAACCCGGCGGCGGCATCATCTTTGGACCCAAGCCCCGCACGTACAACCTTGCGATGAACCGCAAGGAGCGTCGTCTGGCCCTGCGCACCGCGCTGATGGCCCGCATTGACGATGTGACCGTCGTGAAGGACTTCGGTGCTTCGCTGGAGGCCCCCAAGACCCGTGAGATCACAGATGCTCTGGGTCGCCTCGGTGTTGCTGCCGGCTCCAAGGTGCTCATCGTTCTGACGAACCCCTCCGATGTTGTGCGCCGTTCCGTGCGCAACCTGGAGAAAGTCAAGTTGATCTCCGCAGATCAGCTGAACGTCTTCGACCTGCTCCACGCCAATGCTCTGGTGCTGGGCGAGGAAGCTCTCGCAACCATCCAGGAGGTCTACGGCGATGACTGAACGTTTCCAAGGACGCCTGGCGGATGTGATCCGCCGTCCCCTGATCACCGAGAAGGCCACCCGCGCCCTCGAAATCAACCAGTACACCTTCGAGGTGGACCACCGCGCCGCAAAGCCCGACATCAAGGCCGCCATTGAGCAGCTCTTCGATGTGAAGGTCACCGGCATCAGCACCATGAATCCCCCGCGACGCTCCCGTCGCATGGGTCGCTTCGCCGGCAAACGTGCCCAGGTGAAGAAAGCCGTGGTGCGCCTGGCGGAGGGCAACTCGATCCAACTCTTCCCTGAGTCCTGAGGGGTCTGAATCGTCATGGCAATCCGTAATTTCCGCCCCTACACCCCCGGTACCCGCACCCGGGTGGTCACTGATTTCAGTGAGATCACCAGCCGCAAGCCGGAGCGGACCCTGGTGGTGGCCAAACACCGCCGCAAGGGCCGCAACAACCGCGGTGTGATCACCTGCCGCCACCGCGGTGGTGGCCACAAGCGCCTCTATCGCGTGGTGGATTTCCGTCGCAACAAGCACGGTGTCCCCGCCAAGGTGGCCGCGATTCACTACGACCCGCACCGCAACGCGCGTCTGGCACTGCTCTTCTACGCCGATGGCGAGAAGCGCTACATCCTTGCTCCTGCAGGAGTTCAGGTGGGCCAGACCGTGGTCTCCGGCCCTGATGCCCCGATCGAAAACGGCAACGCCATGCCGTTGTCCTCGGTGCCCCTCGGTTCGGCGGTTCACTGCGTTGAGCTCTACGCCGGTCGTGGTGGCCAGATGGTCCGTACCGCCGGTGCCAGTGCCCAGGTGATGGCGAAAGAAGGCGACTACGTCGCTCTGAAGCTGCCCTCCACCGAGGTTCGCCTGGTTCGCCGCGAGTGCTACGCCACCCTCGGCGAGGTCGGCAACTCCGAGATGCGCAACACCAGCCTGGGTAAGGCCGGTCGTCGCCGCTGGCTCGGTCGCCGTCCTCAGGTTCGAGGCAGTGTGATGAACCCCTGCGATCACCCCCACGGTGGTGGTGAGGGTCGTGCACCGATCGGCCGTTCCGGCCCGGTGACCCCCTGGGGCAAACCCGCCCTCGGTCTCAAGACCCGCAAGCGGAACAAACCCAGCAACCAATACGTGCTCCGGAAGCGTCGCAAGACCTCCAAGCGGAGCCGTGGCGGACGCGATTCCTGATGCAAACCATCACTTATCCGCTTGCTTAAACCGTTATGGGACGTTCACTCAAAAAAGGTCCGTTTATTGCCGACAGCCTGCTTCGCAAGGTTGAAAAGCAGAACGACAACGACGACAAGTCTGTGATCAAGACCTGGTCACGGGCCTCCACGATCCTGCCGATGATGATCGGCCACACGATCGCGGTTCACAACGGCCGCACCCATGTGCCGGTGTTCATCACCGAGCAGATGGTGGGCCACAAGCTGGGAGAGTTCGCTCCCACCCGCACCTTCAAGGGCCACATCAGAGACAAGAAAGGAGGCCGCTAAACCATGACATCGTCAACCCAAACGGCACCCACCGCCCAGGCTCACGGTCGCTTCATCCGAGGCTCCGTGTCGAAGGTGCGCCGTGTGCTCGACCAAATCCGTGGCCGCACCTATCGCGACGCGCTGATCATGCTCGAGTTCATGCCCTACCGCTCCACTGGCCCGATCACCAAGGTGCTCCGGTCTGCGGTGGCCAACGCTGAGCACAACCTCGGTCTCGACCCCTCATCTCTGGTGATCTCGAGCGCGACCGCTGACATGGGCCCCTCCATGAAGCGCTACCGCCCCCGCGCCCAGGGCCGGGCTTACCAGATCAAGAAACAGACCTGCCACATCAGCATTGCTGTGGCGGCTCAGACCGATTCCTGACCCCCGAGGACTCTGACCCAATGGGACACAAAATCAACCCAACCGGTCTGCGCCTGGGGATCACCCAGGAACACCGGTCACGCTGGTACGCCTCCAGCAAGAACTATCCGGCCCTCCTCCAGGAGGACGACCGGATTCGCAAGTTCATCCACAAGAAGTACGGCTCCGCCGGCATCAGTGATGTGCTGATCGCCCGCAAGGCCGATCAACTGGAAGTTGAACTCAAGACCGCACGCCCCGGCGTGCTGGTCGGCCGTCAAGGCAGCGGCATCGAAGAGCTTCGCTCCGGCATTCAGAAGACCATCGGCGACTCCAGTCGTCAGGTGCGGATCAATGTTGTCGAGGTCGAACGCGTCGACGGTGATGCCTTCCTCCTTGCCGAGTACATCGCCCAGCAGCTGGAGAAGCGTGTGGCCTTCCGCCGCACCATCCGCATGGCTGTGCAGCGCGCTCAGCGTGCCGGAGTTCTGGGTCTGAAGATCCAGGTCTCCGGTCGCCTGAACGGTGCTGAGATCGCCCGGACGGAATGGACCCGCGAGGGTCGGGTGCCCCTGCACACCCTGCGTGCCGACATCGACTACGCCACCAAGGTGGCCAGCACGACCTACGGCGTGCTCGGCATCAAGGTTTGGGTGTTCAAGGGCGAAGTGCTGAGCGAACAGGCTCAGCCCATGCCGGTGGGTGCTGCCCCCCGGCGCCGGGCCAGCCGTCGGCCCCAACAGTTCGAAGACCGCTCAAACGAGGGTTGAACAGGAGGCCTGAACCATGCTGAGTCCAAAACGCGTCAAATTCCGTAAGCAGCAGCGAGGCCGCATGCGCGGCGTCGCCACCCGGGGCAACACCATTGCCTTCGGACAATTCGCGCTGCAGGCACAGGAATGTGGCTGGATCACCTCGCGCCAGATCGAGGCCAGCCGTCGTGCCATGACCCGCTACGTCAAGCGTGGCGGAAAAATCTGGATCCGGATCTTCCCCGACAAGCCGGTCACCATGCGCGCTGCCGAAACCCGGATGGGTTCCGGTAAGGGCAACCCAGAATTCTGGGTCGCGGTGATCAAGCCCGGCCGGATCCTGTTCGAGATGGGTGGTGATGAAATCACCCCCGAAATCGCCAAGGAAGCCATGCGCCTCGCGCAGTACAAGCTTCCCGTGAAGACCAAGTTCATCCAACTGGATGAGCAGGAGAAGTCAGCTGGTGCCAAGGCTCCGGCAGCTTCTGAAGCCGTCACCGTGGAGTCCTGACCATGGCCCGTCCCAACGCCGCCGATGTGCGCAGCCTGTCCGATTCGGACATCAACGAACAGATCGACGGCCTGCGCCGCGAGCTGTTCCAACTCCGTTTCCAGCAGGCCACGCGCCAGCTCGCTAACACGCACCGTTTCAAAGAGGTCCGCATCAAGCTGGCCCAGCTGCTGACGGTGCAGTCGGAGCGCCAGCGCTCCACCGCCTCCTGATCCCCCACTCCGTAACCATGGCAGTCAAGGAAAGGATCGGCACCGTCGTCAGCGACAAGATGGAAAAAACGGTGGTGGTCGCGGTGGAAAGCCGCTTCCCACACCCCATCTATCAAAAGACGGTCAGCCGTACCACCCGTTACAAGGCTCACGACGAAGACAACACCTGTCGCGTCGGTGACCGCGTTCGCATCACTGAAACCCGTCCGATGAGCCGCCAAAAGCGGTGGGCCATCACCGAGGTTCTCAGCCACAGCCCGAAAGCTGCGGCTGAGGAAGCCAACAAGGCTGAAGCTCAGGAGGTGAAGCAGTGATCCAGCAGGAGTCCTATCTCACCGTTGCTGACAACAGCGGCGCCAAGCGCATTCAGTGCATTCGCGTCCTCGGCACCAACCGTCGCTATGCCCACGTGGGCGACGTGATCGTTGCCGCCGTGAAGGATGCCGCCCCCAACATGGGCGTCAAAAAGTCCGACGTGGTGAAGGCCGTTGTGGTGCGCACAAAAGCCACCATGCGTCGTGAAACCGGAAATTCGATCCGTTTCGACGACAACGCCGCCGTCATCATCAACGACGACAAAAACCCAAAAGGCACCCGCGTCTTCGGACCGGTGGCCCGTGAGCTGCGTGACCGCAGCTTCACCAAAATCGTGTCCCTCGCTCCGGAGGTGATCTGACCATGGCGACTGCAACCACCAAGGCCAAGGCCACCGAGCGCATCAAGATGCGCATCCGCAAGGGCGACACCGTTCAGGTGATCGCCGGCAAGGACAAGGGCAAAACCGGTGCCGTTCTGCGCACCCTGCCCAACGAAAACCGTGTCGTCGTGGAGGGCGTGAACATGCGCACCCGCCACGAAAAGCCCACCCAGGAGGGCGAGACCGGCCGCATCGTGACGGAGGAAGCTTCCCTGCATGCCTCCAACGTGATGCTGTATTCCACCGACAAAAAGGTGGCCAGCCGCGTTGAAATCGTCGTCGAGAAGGACGGCACCAAGAAGCGCCGGCTGAAGAAAACCGGTGAAGTCCTCGACTGATCCCGACTTCTGACCACGCCCAGAAGCACCCCAACCCGTTATGTCACTCAAGAAGCGCTACCGGGAGACCATCCAGCCCAAGCTGCAGAAGGATCTCTCCCTCACCAACATCCATGAAGTCCCCAAGGTGGTGAAAGTCACCGTCAACCGGGGTCTCGGCGAAGCCGCCGCCAATGCCAAGTCCCTCGAGGCTTCGGTGAATGAGCTGGCACAGATCACCGGCCAGAAGGTCGTTGTGACCCGTGCCAAAAAAGCTATCGCCGGCTTCAAGATTCGGCAGGGCATGCCGATCGGCTGTGCCGTCACCCTCCGTGGCGATCGGATGTATGCCTTCCTCGAGCGCCTGATCAACCTGGCGCTGCCCCGCATCCGCGACTTCCGCGGGGTCAGCCCCAAGAGTTTCGATGGCCGCGGCAACTACACCCTTGGGGTGCGCGAACAGATCATTTTCCCTGAGATCTCCTTCGACAAGATCGATGCGATCCGGGGCATGGACATCACCATCGTGACCACTGCCCGTTCGGACGAAGAGGGCCGGGCCCTCCTCCGCGAGATGGGAATGCCGTTCCAGAGCAACTGAGCCCTCCCCGTCGACACCTATGGCCAACCACGACCCCATTTCCGACATGCTCACCCGCATTCGCAATGCGAGTGAGAAACGTCACGAAACCACCAAGATCCCCGCTTCGCGGATGACCCGCAGCATCGCCAAGGTGCTGCAGCAGGAGGGCTTCATCTCCGAGATCAGCGAGCAGGGTGAAGGCGTTCGCACCGAACTGGTGCTCGCCCTCAAGTACAGCGGCAAGCACAGGCTGCCCACCATCCGCTCCATGCAGCGGGTCAGCAAGCCCGGTCTCCGCATCTACAAGAACACTCGCGGCCTGCCCAAAGTCCTCGGCGGACTGGGCGTGGCGATCATCTCCACCTCCAAAGGTGTGATGAGCGACCGCGACGCCCGTCGTGAGGGCGTCGGTGGCGAAGTGCTCTGTTACGTCTACTGATCCGGAGCTGAACCATGTCACGAATCGGCAAAAACCCTGTTCCCGTCCCTGAAAAGGTCACAGTTTCCCTCGACGGTCTCACCGTCAAGGTGAAAGGACCCAAAGGCGAACTGGAGCGCACCCTTCCTGAAGGCGTCAGCGTCAGCCAGGACAACAACACCATCGTGGTCTCCCCCACGAGCACCAAGCGCATCTCCCGTGAGCGCCACGGCCTGAGCCGCACCCTCGTCGCCAACATGATCGAGGGTGTCAGCAACGGCTACAGCAAAGCCCTGGAGATCGTTGGTGTGGGCTCCCGTGCCCAGGTCAAAGGCAAAACTCTCGTGGTGAGTGCTGGCTACAGCCACCCCGTCGAGATGGAAGCCCCTGAAGGCATCACCTTCAAGGTGGAGAACAACACCAAGGTGATCGTCTCCGGCATCGACAAGGAGCTGGTGGGCAACGAAGCCGCCAAGGTCCGCGCCATCCGTCCGCCCGAGCCCTACAAGGGCAAAGGCATCAAGTACGAGGGCGAGCGCATCCTGCGCAAGGCAGGCAAGTCCGGCAAGAAATAAGCCTTGTCCTGACGTTCCTTCCCTTCACCCACCATGTCCCAACTGTCCCGCAAACAGCAGACGCAAAAACGCCACCGGCGTCTGCGTCGTCACATCACCGGAACCTCAGACCGTCCGCGTCTGGCCGTGTTCCGCTCCAACAACCACATCTACGCCCAGGTCATCGACGACGCGGCCCAGAGCACACTCTGCTCCGCCTCCACCGTTGATAAGGAGCTGCGCGCCGGCCTCAAGGCTCCGGCTGGCAGCTGCGACGCCTCTGTCGCCGTCGGCGAACTGGTCGCCAAGCGCGCCATCGCCAAAGGCATCCAGCAGGTGGTGTTCGACCGCGGCGGAAATCTGTACCACGGCCGGATTAAAGCCCTCGCCGATGCCGCCCGGGAAGCGGGCCTTCAGTTCTGATTCCTGCTCAACCCATGACAGATTCCTCCCCCCAATCCAATCCCAACGCCGTGCCGGGTGCGGCCGACGTTCCAGCGGCAGCCGAAGGGCAGCAGCAACAGGAACAGCGCCGCGGCCGTGGCGACCGTGATGGTCGTCGTGGCGACCGGCGTGGTGGCCGTCGCGGCCAGGAACGCGATTCCGAATGGCAAGAGCGCGTGGTTCAGATCCGCCGCGTCTCCAAGACCGTGAAAGGCGGTAAGAAGATGAGCTTCCGGGCCATCGTGGTTGTCGGCAACGAGAAAGGCCAGGTCGGCGTTGGCGTCGGCAAGGCCGGTGATGTGATCGGTGCCGTCCGCAAGGGTGTTGCCGATGGCAAGAAGCACCTCGTCAAAGTGCCGTTGACCCGCCACAACTCCATTCCGACCCTCTCCAATGGTCGTGATGGTGCTGCCAGCGTGCTCATCCGCCCTGCAGCCCCTGGTACCGGTGTGATCGCTGGCGGTTCCATCCGCACAGTGCTCGAACTCGCCGGCATCAAGAATGTCCTGGCCAAGCGCCTGGGCAGCAAGACCCCCCTGAACAATGCACGGGCTGCCATGGTGGCCCTGTCGCTTCTCCGCACCCACAAGGAGACGGCGAAGGAACGGGGAATCTCCCTCGAACAGATCTATTCCTGATTCGCGATGACTCTCCGACTCGATTCCCTCAAATCCAACAAGGGCGCTCGTCGCCGCAAATTGCGCAAGGGCCGCGGCATCGCCGCTGGTCAGGGTGCCAGCTGCGGCTTCGGTATGCGCGGCCAGAAATCCCGTTCGGGTCGCCCCACGCGCCCCGGCTTCGAGGGTGGCCAAATGCCTCTGTACCGCCGGGTGCCGAAGCTGAAGCACTTCCCCCTGGTGAATCCCAAGTTCTTCACCGTGCTCAACGTTTCTGCGTTGAACGACCTGAAGGACGGCAGCACCGTCAACTTGGATTCCCTGGTCAAGGACGGCATCGTGACCAGCCCCAAGCATCCTCTGAAGATGCTCGGCAACGGTGAACTGAAAGCCAAAAAGCTGACAGTGCAAGCCGCGGCGTTCACCGCCTCGGCCCGCACCAAGATCGAAGCCGCAGGCGGAACCTGCGAAATCCTCGACTAATCAAGGGCTCGTCCCCAAGTCAGCCCTAGGGTCTGAGCCGTCCGCTGGATTTCGATCCACGGGCGGCTTCTTGGCTTTTCGCCCAACTTCACTTTCTTCCGGACATGCTCGTCAGTCGGGGTCGCAACCCCAACGCCTCCGAAGTGATCGGCCAGCTGATCACCAACCCTGGGCTCCGCAGTCGCGTGCTCACCACACTCGGCCTGCTGTTGTTGGTGCGTCTTGGGATCTACATCCCAATGCCCGGAATCGATCGGGAAGCGTTCAAGCAATTCATCGATCAAGGCGGACAGCTGATCGGTTTTCTCGACATCTTCACCGGCGGCGGGATCTCCACCCTGGGCATCTTTGCCCTGGGGATCCTGCCCTTCATCAACGCCTCGATCATCCTCCAGTTGCTGACCGCAGCGCTGCCGCAGCTGGAAGACCTCCAGAAGAATGAAGGCGAGGCCGGCCGACGCAAGATCGCCCAGATCACCCGTTATGTGGCGCTCGGTTGGGGTCTCGTCCAGAGCGTCGTCTTCGCCATGATCCTGCGCCAATACGCCGTGGAAGGTCTCAGCGAAGTGACCTTTGTGGTGCAGACGGCACTGGCCCTGGTGACCGGCTCGATGGTGGTGATGTGGCTGAGTGAAGTAATCACGGAGCGAGGCATCGGCCAGGGGGCTTCCCTGGTGATTTTTCTGAACATCGTCGCCACCCTGCCGCGCACCCTGGGCGCCACGATCGAAGCCGCTCAAACCGGTGACAGGGACACCGTGCTGGGCATCATTGTTCTGGTGCTGGTGTTCCTGGCCACGATCGTTGGAATCATCTTCGTGCAGGAGGGGGCTCGCCGTATCCCTATCGTCAGCGCCAAGCGCCAGGTGGGTGGAGCAGGTGTGCTCCCCACGCGTCAGAGCTATCTGCCGCTCAAGCTGAATGCCGGCGGTGTGATGCCGATCATTTTCGCTTCAGCCCTGATTTTCCTGCCGGTCACCATCGCCAACCTCACCAAGAGTGAGTGGTTGATCCGTGCTGCCAGTGCCCTGAATCCTGGGGCAGCGAACCCCTGGCCATACGCACTCACATTTTTTGCGTTGATCCTGGGCTTCTCTTATTTCTATGCCTCGCTCACGGTGAATCCCGCCGACATCGCCACCAACCTGAAACGGGGTGGTGTGGCCATTCCAGGCGTTCGCCCCGGCAGCGCCACGGCCACTTATCTCTCAGGAGTCCAGAACCGCCTCACCTTGCTGGGTGGTCTGTTCCTCGGCGCCGTCGCCATCATTCCCGCGGCCGTCGAACGCGCCACGAATGTCCAGACCTTCCAGGGGCTTGGCGCCACATCACTGCTGATCCTTGTCGGTGTGGCCATCGACACGGCCAAGCAGGTGCAGACCTATGTGATCTCACAACGCTACGAAGGCCTCGTTCGCCAGTGAGAGCTGCTGGGCAGCGCACCTTCCGTTCACGTCACCTCACGCTTACGCAACCATGAAAAATCGATTGCTCTTTCTTGGGCCTCCCGGAGCCGGCAAAGGCACCCAGGCCGCCCGGATCTGCGATGCCAACGGCATGAAGCATCTGTCCACAGGCGATCTGCTGCGCTCTGAAGTCGCAGCCGGCAGCGAACTGGGCAAAGAAGCTGAAGCGGTGATGAACCGCGGCGAACTGGTGAGCGACGCCCTCGTGCTGGCGATTGTGGAAAGCCAGATGAAGGCACTCACCACAGATGGCTGGTTGCTGGATGGGTTTCCCCGCACGGTGCCCCAGGCTGAAGCGCTCGAACCGCTGCTGGCCGAATTGCAACAACCCATCCAGGCCGTGGTTCTGCTGGAGCTGGATGACGCCGTTTTGATTGAACGGCTGTTGGCCCGCGGTCGCGCCGACGACAACGAAGCGGTGATCCGCAATCGCCTGGAGGTTTACCGCGAAAAAACCGCACCCCTGATTCGCTTCTATAGCGACAAGGGTCTCCTCGTTTCCGTCCCCGCCCAGGGCACAGTCGAGGAGATCACCAAGCGGATCGAGTCCGTTCTCGGTTGACCGGCATGGTAACGTTGCCGTTTGGAAATTTGGAGAGCCACGCCTCATGAAGGTGCGCAGCTCAGTGAAAAAAATGTGTGACAAGTGCCGGGTGATCCGTCGCCACGGCAAGGTCATGGTCATTTGCGCCAACCCCAAGCACAAACAGCGCCAGGGCTGATCCCCCGCTGTTCTGAAACATTCCTCGCCTCCAGGACTTCGGAGGCATCTGTCCTTTTCAACTAAACGAACGTGGCAAGGATCGCCGGCGTTGACATTCCCCGCGACAAGCGGATCGAAGTGTCCCTCACTTACATCTACGGAGTTGGTCTCACCCGCTCACAGGCCATCCTGGCCAAAACCGGCGTGAACCCCGACATCCGGGTGAAAGATCTGGAGGACGGAGATCTTCAGAAGCTCCGCAACGCCATGGAGGAATACACCCTCGAAGGCGATCTGCGCCGTCAGGAGGGCATGGCCCTCAAGCGCCTGCAGGACATCGGCTGCGTCCGTGGCCGTCGCCACCGCATGAGCCTTCCCGTTCGTGGCCAACGCACCCGCACCAACGCCCGCACCCGCCGCGGCGCGCGGAAAACTGTGGCCGGCAAGAAGAAGTAAGTCCTCTACATCCTTATCCCTGACTGCATACGGCCATGGCTAAAACCGTCAAAAAATCCGGCCCCAAGAAGGCCAAGCGCAACGTCCCGAACGGCGTCGCTCACATCCAGAGCACCTTCAACAACACCATCGTGTCCATCACCGACACCGCCGGTGAGGTGATCTCCTGGTCGTCTGCAGGTGCCAGTGGCTTCAAAGGTGCTCGCAAAGGCACCCCCTTCGCGGCTCAAACCGCTGCAGAAGCAGCAGCACGTCGCGCCCTTGACCAAGGCATGCGTCAGATCGAAGTGCTGGTGAGGGGTCCTGGCTCAGGCCGTGAGACCGCCATCCGTGCTCTCCAGGTTGCTGGCCTCGAAATCACCCTGATTCGCGATGTCACCCCCCTGCCCCATAACGGTTGCCGCCGGCCCAAGCGCCGCCGCGTCTGAACCGAGCTGATTTCCGTCCGGTTTCTCCCCTTACCCCGTTTCAGACCGTGTTGCAGTACCAGATTGATCGCATTGAGCATCAGGTGGCCGAGGATCGCGCCCAGTCCGGCGTTTTCCTGATCGGTCCCCTCGAGCGTGGCCAGGCCACGACCCTGGGCAACGCGCTGCGCCGCGTGCTGATGGGTGGGCTGGAAGGCAGTGCTGTCACCGCCATCCGGATTGCCGGTGTCAATCACGAATACGCCACGGTTCCTGGGGTCCGTGAAGACGTTCTCGACATCCTGCTGAACTGCAAGGAGCTCACCGTCAACAGCCGTTCAGCCGAACTCGAGATTGGTCGTCTCGTGGTGGCTGGTCCCGCTGAAGTGAAGGCCGGAGATCTTCAGTTCTCCTCTCAGGTGCAGGTGGTGGACGCCGATCGTCCGATCGCCACCGTGGCCGACGGCCACAGTCTCGAGCTGGAAGTGCACGTTGAGCGCGGCGTTGGCTATCGCCCGGTGGATCGTCACAACGAAGAAACCAGTGCCATCGATCTGCTCCAGATCGATGCCGTGTTCATGCCCGTGACCCGGGTCAACTTCACCATCGACGAAACCGCCGTTGCCGAAGGCGGTTCGGCCCGCGAGCGCCTGCGGATGGAGATCGTCACCGACGGCTCCATTACCCCCGACGACGCCCTGGCTCAATCAGCCAATCAATTGATTGAGCTGTTCCAGCCGCTGGCCACGGTCACTCTCGTGGAGGAAGTTCCTGCTGAACCCGAGCCCTCGGCGGAAGCACAGATTCCTCTTGAGGAACTGAACCTTTCGGTTCGCGCCTACAACTGCCTCAAGCGGGCCCAGGTCAACTCCGTGTCTGACCTGATGGGCTTCAGCTACGAGGATCTTCTGGAGATCAAGAACTTCGGTTCCAAATCCGCTGATGAAGTGATCGAAGCCCTCGAGCGCATCGGCATCTCCATCCCCCAGAGCCGCACTTCTGCATAACTGCAGAACGGCCTGAACGTCCTTTTTCGTCTTCGTCACCGACAGAACCATGCGTCATCAATGCCGAGTTCCTCAGCTGGGACGTCCAGCTGACCAGCGCAAGGCAATGCTGCGCGCCCTGACCACCCAGCTGATTCGCGAAGGTCGGGTCACCACCACCAAGGCCCGGGCCAAAGCGCTTCGCGACGAAGCCGAGCGCATGATTACCCTGGCCAAGGACGGCAGCCTCGCCTCCCGTCGCCGGGCCATGGGTTACATCTACGACAAGCAGCTGGTGCATGCCCTGTTCGACAAGGCTCCCAACCGCTACAGCGATCGCAAGGGTGGCTACACCCGCATCACCCGCACCGTTCCCCGTCGTGGCGACAACGCCGAGATGGCCATCATTGAACTGGTCTGATCAGACCTCACGTCAGTTCTGACGTTTGAACACCCAACCCTCGTCTGCAGGTCCTGAGCCAGCGTCCCTTCAGCGGATCGCGCTCAGCCTTCAGTACGAGGGTTCTTCGTTTTGTGGGTGGCAGCGCCAACGCAACGGTCGCAGTGTTCAGGCCGTGCTGGAGGACGCCATCGCCAAGCTTGATCCGCACCGACCGGTGCAGACCTTTGCCGCCGGTCGCACCGATGCCGGCGTTCATGCCGCCGGTCAGGTGGTGCACTTCGACTGCAGTGGGCCGATCCCAGCGCGCAAATGGGCCCCAGCCTTGAACGGACGCCTGCCGAGCACCATTCGTGTGCGCGAATCCGTCGCCCGCCCCCTGGATTGGCATGCCTGTTACTCCGCCACTTACAGGCGGTACCGGTACACGATTCACAACGGGCGCCGCCCCAATTTGTTTTTAAGCCCCTGGAGCTGGCACCGTTACCAACACAGGCTGGATGAGTCCCGCATGCGGGACGCTTTGAGCAGCATGCTTGGTCTGCACGACTTCAGTGCCTTCATGAAGGCAGGCAGCCGTCGCGCCCATGCCCGAACCACCGTGCAGGAGGTGCTCGTGGAGCGCCAAGGCGATCTTCTGCGGGTTGAGATTCAGGCCAGTGGTTTTCTGTACGGCATGGTTCGCCTGCTGATGGCCCAGTTGGTGGCCGTTGGCGAGCACCGTCTCAGTGTTGCCGCCTTTGAACAGCGCTGGAGGGAACAACGACGCCATGAGGTGAAAGAGGCGGCGCCGGCCACGGGCCTCTGCCTGCTTCGGGCTGGCTATGCCGAGTCCATCTTCACCAAAGCCGGCTGGTACGATAGTCAGCCGTGGTTTTTTCTGGCCGAGAGCGATCCGCCTCCGGATCCACCCTCAACGCCGGGATAAACGGGCCTCTACCTCGAAAGCTGCCCAACTCACTGGAGCTGGAGGGCCGAAGAGTAAGCTCGATCTTTAGCCCCGTCAGGTCCAGTTCTGGACCGACCCCTTTGCCCAGTTCCGCTTCTTCAGGCGGGACATAACCGAACCGGCATGCCGGCGCGATGAACAAGACCTCTCTCCCCCCGATTGATTCGATCGACCGCCAGTGGTACGTGGTGGACGCTGAGAATCAAACCCTCGGCCGTCTGGCCACTGAAGTGGCCGCCGTGCTGCGGGGCAAGAACAACCCCAGCTTCACCCCCCATCTGGACACCGGTGATTTTGTCGTCGTCGTGAACGCCGAGAAGATCAAAGTCTCCGGCCGTAAGCCCCAGCAGAAGCTGTACCGCCGTCACTCCGGTCGTCCCGGCGGCATGAAGGTGGAAACCTTCGAAGCTCTGCAGGAACGGATCCCCGAGCGGATCGTGGAGAAGGCCATCAAAGGCATGCTCCCCCACAACGCCCTGGGCCGCCAAATGTTCCGCAAGCTCAAGGTCTACAAAGGCACCGAGCATCCCCACGCCGCTCAGAACCCCCAGCCTCTTCAGCTCAACCCCTCCGCATCCGCCCAATGAGCAACAACTCCGTCGTCTACTGGGGCACCGGTCGTCGCAAGACCTCTGTCGCCCGTGTTCGTCTCGTCCCCGGGAATGGAACGATCACCATCAATGGTCGTCCCGGTGACAACTATCTGAACTACAACCCCTCGTACATCGCAGCGGTGAAGGCTCCCTTGGAGACCCTCGGCCTCAGCAGCGAGTACGACATTCTCGTCAATGTTCACGGTGGTGGACTCACCGGTCAGTCCGGCGCCATCAAGCAAGGTGCAGCCCGTGCCCTGTGCGAACTGTCGGCCGACAACCGCAAGCCGCTGAAGACGGAAGGTCACCTCAGCCGCGACCCCCGTGCCAAGGAACGCCGCAAGTACGGCCTCAAGAAAGCCCGTAAGGCTCCTCAGTTCTCCAAGCGCTGATTTTTTTTTACCGATGCCAAAGCCCGACATTCATCCCACCTGGTATCCCGACGCCAAGGTGATCTGCAACGGCGAAGTGGTCATGACCACAGGCGCCACCCAGCCTGAGATCCACGTCGACGTCTGGAGCGGCAACCACCCCTTCTTCACCGGCACCCAGAAGATCCTCGACACCGAGGGTCGTGTGGACCGCTTCATGAAGAAGTACGGCATGGGCACCAAGAAAAAAGGTGCCGACTCTGCCAAGGCCGAGTCCAAGGCCTGAGGGTGAGAACGGGGCATGGACGCCTCGACCTTGTTCACACGGCTGGAAACAGCCACAGCCAGCTTCCGCAACCTCGAGCGGCAGCTGGCTGATCCTGATGTGGCCGCTGATCCGAAGCGGCTTGAATCGATCGCACGGGAGCGATCAAGACTTGAGCCACTCGTGCTCGACTTCGAGGAACTCCAGAAGCTCGAATCCGAGCGTGATTCCGCACGTCAGCTGCTGAAAGACAGTCGCGGTGACGCTGCAATGGAGGAGCTGGCGCAAGATGAGTTGGCCAGCCTCCAAGAACAGCACGCAACGCTGACGGAGCGGCTCACCCTGGCTCTGCTGCCGCGGGATCCCCGCGATGAGCGCAGTGTGATGCTGGAAATTCGTGCCGGCGCAGGCGGCGACGAGGCCTGTCTCTGGGCCGGTGATCTGGCACGGATGTATGAGCGGTACAGCCAAAAAGTGGGCTGGGCCGTGCAATCCATCAGCTGCACCGAGGCCGACCTGGGCGGGTTTCGCGAACTGATCCTGTCGGTGCGTGGCGACAGCGTCTACAGCCAACTGAAATTTGAAGCGGGAGTGCATCGGGTGCAACGGGTCCCGGCCACGGAATCCCAGGGTCGGGTCCACACCTCAACAGCCACGGTGGCCGTGATGCCCGAAGCCGATGCCGTGGAAGTTCAGCTTGACCCGAAGGATCTCGATATCAGCACCGCGCGTTCAGGCGGTGCTGGGGGGCAGAACGTCAACAAGGTGGAAACAGCTGTGGACCTTCTCCACAAACCCACGGGCATCCGCGTGTTCTGCACCCAGGAACGCTCCCAGCTGCAGAACCGGGAACGGGCCCTGGAGATCCTGCGCGCCAAATTGTTGGAGCGGGAGCAGGCGGCTGCCGCAGAACGCGAAAGCAGCGACCGACGCGCCCAAGTGGGGAGTGGTGACCGCTCTGAAAAAATCCGCACCTACAACTACAAAGACAACCGAACCACAGATCACCGGCTGGGCCGAAACTTCACCCTGGAACCTGTGTTGGAGGGCCAACTAGAAGACCTGATTGGTGCCTGCATCGCCGAAGAGCAGCGTCAGAAACTCGAAGCGCTGAGCGATCAGGCCGAGGCCTGACGGTCAAGCACCGATCACGTACTTCGCCCATTCCTGGTGATGACCGGAATGGATCTGGCGCCGGGCCTCAAAACTGAGGCTGCTGGCCGGTCGCCGCGGCACATGGCGCAGAGGCATGGCGGCTTCCTTCGGAGTTCGATTGCCTTTGCGCACATTGCAGCTGAGGCAAGCCGTGGTCACGTTCTCCCAGGTGTCGCTACCTCCCCGACTGCGAGGCATCACATGGTCGATGGACAACTGATTGTCACGACTGCCGCAGTACTGGCAGGTGTGGTTGTCCCGCTGGAAGAGGTTGCGACGCGTCAGGGGCAGCTGACGAAAGGGAACGCGAACGTACTGGCGCAGGCGGATCACCGTTGGCAGGTGGGTGCCCTGACGCAGTTGCCGACAGGGGTCGTGTTCCAGACTCTCGGCCTTGCCCTTCAGCATCATCACCACAGCCCGTCTCCAGGTGGTGATATTGAGCGGCTCGTAGGACGCATTGAGAACGAGAACCTGGCCCATGCCAGCTCACTCAATAATGGTCATGCTATCGGCGATGTGAAGCTGTCTCGGTAGCGCCGAGCACCGCCTGTGATTCCGGAGCTGAATCCACGTCAGCGCGCCTGGGTGGAGGTTTCACCTGCAGCGATTCGGGCCAACGCCAGGGCGCTCTGCCAACACCTCGGTGCTCGTACCCAACTGATGGCGGTGGTGAAGGCCGATGGCTACGGCCACGGCGCCGAGACGGTGGCACGGGCTGCCCTTCAGGGGGGAGCCACCAGCCTTGGCGTAGCCACGCTGCAGGAAGGCCTTGAGCTGCGGCGGGCCGGGCTGGAAGCACCTGTGCTGTTGCTCAGCAACCTCAATGAACCGGACGACCTGCGCACTTGCCTGCACTGGCGGTTGATGCCCACCCTGAGCAGCCTCAGGGATGCCCAGCTCTGCAACGCTCTGGCAGCCGACAGCGGTCGGTGTTTCGACGTGCAATTGAAGATCGACACCGGCATGGCACGGCTGGGCTGCTCCCTCAGCGAGGGACATCAGACCGCGGCGGAGCTGAACAGCCTGGAACACCTCAATCTGGAGGGCATCTATAGCCATCTGGCCTGTGCCGATGAGCCGAACGATGCCTTGACCAGCCACCAGCAGGAGCGCTTCGTGAGCATGCTCTCGGCCCTGCCCCAAGCGGGTGCCGGCATCACCCGCCATCTGGCCAACTCGGCAGGGACCCTGCTCAACCGGGAGCTGCACCACGACCTCGTGCGCGTTGGATTGGCCCTGTACGGCCATGCCCCCGCCAGTCATCTGAGCAACGTCATTCCCCTGCAACCCGCCCTGGCGGTTCGTGCCCGGGTCAGCCTGATCCGCGACGTGCCCGCCGGCACTGGAGTCAGCTACGGCCATCGCTTCATCACCCAGCGCCCCACGCGGCTTGCGGTGGTGGGGATCGGCTATGCCGATGGTGTTCTGCGGTCCCTCAGCGGGCACATCCACGCCTTGCATCGCAATCGCCAGCTGCCTCAGGTGGGAGCCATCACCATGGACCAGCTCCTGCTGGATGCCACCGATGCAGCTGAGCTGGAGCAAGGCGACATCGTCACTCTGCTGGGCCAGGACGGCGAACTGGAATTAAGCCCTCAAAGCTGGAGCAACCACTGCGGCTCGATTCCCTGGGAGATCCTCTGTGGTTTCAAACGACGTCTGCCCCGCGTTGAAGTCTGACCACCTGCCCAGCACTTGGTACTCTGGGTGCGCCGCTGGAGAGGTGGCTGAGTGGTTGAAAGCGGCTCCCTGCTAAGGAGTTACAGGAGGCAACTTCTGTCGAGGGTTCGAATCCCTCCCTCTCCGCTTCCTGAGATTCATTCTCAGTAGCTTCATCCCCTGAAATTGACTGTCCTGCAGTCGGTTTCGGGGGATTAGCTTTTGGGGACCTCGCCCAATCAAGCCAATGCGCTTCGATGTTGCTCTGATCTGCGCAGGAGCCCTCTCGCTCTTGGCTTTGCCTGCTCAGGCGAACCAGATGTTCCGCGCAGGCGGGAGCAGTGGAACCTCCTGTCCTTCTGGCTCCCAATACCGAGGCAGCGGCTTCTGCAGAGCAACAAAGCCGAACTACCAGTTCTTCCGTGCTGGAGGCAGCAGTGGGACGTCATGCCCCAGCGGATCGCAATACAAGGGCAATGGCTTCTGCCTAGCGCGCTGAGCAGAGCTGAGAACAGGTAAAGACCAAATTCATAGGGCTTGATGTATGCAATTGACGGCTTGACTAAACGACCAGGCGAGATGAGAGGAGTTTCAGAAGAGAATCTAAAGAGAAGATGCTAAAATGATCAAATATCAAATAAGTCAGATCAGTGGCATTCGATCCGAATTCATCGATTTATAGAACTACAGACTCTCCAGTCAAGATTGAAATCCAAGACGATAATACTATTCATGCAATTTATAACGGCAAAAAGGTTCCCATTACCTTGACTGATAGGCGCTCTGGCACTCTAACTAGATCTCAAGTATTGACTGAAGGAACAGGCTTTGAAGATGGAGTTGTAACTGGCTTCAAGGCATATGCAAGTGGACTAGACGTAGGCAGAAACGAAGGAGTTTTTATATGGAAAAATCAGTATTTTCCTGGCGTAACAGGTGTCGCTGACGGCACCCCATGGGGTCCGCCTGCATATCAAGCCTGGGCTTTCTCCTTGGATACAGGTGAAATTACTGCTCAATTCACTGACAATGGCGGTTGGCTGTCCATCAATGCGACTCTTGATTGGGTTGACTATGCAGCGTCTTTTGACAACTCATGGGGGGATAGATTGTATGATTGTCTTTACTGGGATAATCACGTAGATCGCCATAAACATGGTGGTCAAGACACCAAAATTCGCGATCTCCACGACAAGCATTTCTATTACATGTTTCACGGAAATGGAAGTAGCGATTGGAATGGAGGTGGCTTATTCTCGACTCCACGGGAATCTTTGACCCTGGATGCAGGCGATGAAATTAATGTTACTTTGAAGGCAAAATCAGGAGAAGATTTTGGTGATGATTTTATTAATGGCAGTTCTGGCGATGATGACTTGATTGCATTTAGAGGGAAAGACGAGCTCCAAGGGGGCAGTGGCAACGACATTTTGCGAGCCGGCAATGGAAGAGATTTGCTGAATGGTGGAGCCGGCGCAGATGTGATGTTTGGCGGCTTCGGATTGAATACATTTGAAGATTCGCTGGATGGCGAAGTTGATTCCCTATATGTAAAGAGTGATCAGTGGGCAGAAAACTGGCTCTACGGCAGTGCAGGCAACAGCCCCAATGGAGAAAAGGCAGACAAGATCGAAATGCTCGATGAGTTCGATCAGATCTATGTCCAAGGTGTTGAAACCTCTCAGCTGAGCTATGGGGTCGTGGACCACAACAGCAACCTGGGTGAGACGCTCAGTGGCATCGGCATCTACGCCTCAGGAGCCCTAGAAGCCGTCTATGTCGGAGGCAACCTCAACATGGGGCAGATCGCCTCCATGACCCAAGGCATCCTCTAAACCAACCAGTCCAGAGGGCTAAGAACAGCTACTCAGCTCTGGCTGCCTCAAGAAAAGAGCTCTGTCATCAGGGCTCTCCTTTCCTCTCTCATGCCCTCTGGCAATAGATCCAGACCGCACTTCCTCCGTATCTCAGAGGTCATCCGTCGCGTCGGCGTCAGTCGCCCCACCATCTACCGATGGATGAGAGAGGGAACCTTCCCCAAGCAAATCTCCATTGGTGCGAACTCTGTCGTCTGGTTGGAGTCCGACGCCACCAAGTGGATGGATCAGCGCATCGGGACGCGATGAACTTCTCTCATCCGGTCTCAGCGAAGCCCACAAATTGTGTGGGGGGAAGTGTGGGGGGAAAGTCTGATTTTTGCCTCAAACCTGCCTCAAGCAGAGTCATGCCAGTGCATTTCGGACCACTCCGAATGACTCCCTCTCCGCTTCCTGAGAATCATTCTCAGTAGCTTCATCCCTCGAAATTGACTGTCCTGCAGTCGGTTTCGGGGGATTAGCTTTTTGGGACCTCGCCCAATCAAGCCAATGCGCTTCGATGTTGCTTTGGTCTGCGCAGGAGCTCTCTCGCTCTTGGCTATTCCTGCTCAGGCGAACCAAATGTTCCGAGCAGGGGGAAGCAGTGGAACCTCCTGCCCTTCTGGCTCTCAATACCGCGGCAGCGGCTTCTGCAGAGCCACAAAACCGAACTACCAGTTCTTCCGTGCTGGAGGCAGCAGCGGGACGTCCTGCCCCAGCGGATCGCAATACAGGGGCAATGGCTTCTGCCTAGTGCGCTGAGCAGGGCTGAGATCCATTCGCAGCAAAGACATGGCGCGGGCAGGCATAACCCCGGCTCCTTACTGAGACCCATGCGTCTTAAGATTCTCGCAAGAATTGGGCGGGCTCTGACTCGCAGTCGCTATGGGCGTGATTCGGGGCAGCAGTTACTACACCACCATTTATGGTCCAAGCTGGAGCCAAGCAGCGACAGCTGCTAATAATTTGGGAGGATATTTAGCTTCGGTGACAACCGAATCTGAATTCAATTTTCTCCAAGAAAATAACTTTAAAGGGTGGATTGGCTTAAGCGACCCAGATAACACAGGTCAAGTCAATGCTGATGGGAGCAGAGGCGGCTGGGGCAAGAACGGATTCAGCTGGGAAAGCGGTGAAGAATATAACTTTGAGTCATGGATGCAACCTGTATTTAATGCAGATGGAAATTATGTCCACTTTTGGGATGGACATGGCGGAGGCGGCGAGACTGACATGCTTGCCACAAATGAAATTCCACCTAATGCACCTTGGTGGGAGGGGAAGGGCATCGCCGAGATACCTCTTTCATACTTCTCGGTTAGCGACCTAACGATAGAAGAAGGCG
>NZ_UCNU01000007.1:0-1037 GCF_900474085.1 Synechococcus sp. UW86 | reverse complement strand
CTCCTCCCTTGTGGAAGTGCAGGTGAGCAGTTCCCTAGGACGCTTTGCTGTTTTTGCAGGGGCGTTCACCTCGCTTCAACTTGAGCCACATCGCCTTCTCTAGCGCCGTCAGCTTTGGAGACGTCTCATGCAATGCAGCTTCGGCTCGTCGCCTAGCGGCAATGATGAAACGGTCTGTTTTGTCTACTCCGTCGAATCCCATGTCCCTGAGGAGGACGACGCTCGCAACATAGACATACGAATCGTGAGTGCATCGAATGCCAGTGAGCCCTCACTTCAAGCGATGACAAGAGCTGACTAGGACTGCAATCACCCAACCAAATCCTGGCCGTCGCGAACGATTGCTTTCACGCCGATACCTGTTCCGTCGTGTCATCGAGGACATCTTGCTGAAGCTGCTGAACTGCACAGAGAGCTTCATGCGCAGGCCACCCATGAACATCCATCAACTCCTTTACCAGAGCATCAGGGGCCTGAGTGATCGAGGAGTGAATGGTATTGACAACCTTGTTGTCCCTCGCGAGTGCAGACAGCCGCAGAGCCCGTAGTTGCTGAGTGTTCGGCTGTTTCATAACCGCACTCTGGACTACCGCTGGTTTTGCTTTAGTTGCCAACTGCCTTCACGGACTTGGCTATCTCGTTGACTGCCCTATCGAAGTGGACCGGTGCACCTCCTCCAGCCCATTGACTTGAGTGCATTCCATTTCTCCAGCGCCTCTTGTCGTGTCATCAGTTGACTCCCCTGAGGGATCGGGTCGTCAGGTGGTCGCCAATGGAAGCTGCGCATGACGATCGACTCTCCTCGAGAGCCATCCTGATAAGCGGTGAATTGGTAGTAAAGCTGCTGTGGTTCGTTGGCAAGCCATGCACCAACTGACTTGTAGGAGAGTTCTTCAGTGATGAGTTCGCTCCACAAGGGAAGCGCCTGATCGATCGCCTAGACGGTTTTTTTCGTAAGTGAGCTGGCGGAGCCTTTCGATGTGCTGCTCATGCTCTCCGCTGCTCCAGTGCTGTGGGTAGGCAACCCGGGCTTGAAG
>NZ_UCNU01000001.1:0-14404 GCF_900474085.1 Synechococcus sp. UW86 | reverse complement strand
GCTGCGAAACCATTTGCGATTTTGTTCCTGGGGCGGGATGTCTCGGCTCAAGGGGCATCACAGCGTGGATGTGTCATTCTCCGGCTATGCAGGTACTGAGCTGGGCCCAATTCGATCAGGCGGTGCAGCAGTTGGCTTCACGCTTTGCTGGTTCTGCAGTGACCGGCGTTTATGGGGTCCCCCGTGGGGGCCTGTGCCTTGCCGTAGCGCTCAGCCATGCCATCGATCGCCCCTTGCTCTCAGCGCCTAAGCCATCAGCCCTGATTGTGGATGATGTCTATGAAACCGGACGCACCTTGCAGGCGTTGAAAGGTCAGGTGCCGCAGGCATCCTTTGCTGTTTGGGTCAGCAAGGTGCGTCCTGATTGGTGGGTGGCAGTCGAGGTTGCCGCGTCGTCGGAATGGCTGGTGTTTCCTTGGGAGAACCTTGAACAGGCCCGTGCCGATGAGCAGGCGTACCGTGCCTCCCGGGGCCTGTGATGAACAACAGCGCGCGCACGATTTATCTGGCGTCTCCTTATGGCTTCTCGGAGCAATGGAAGCGGCTGTTGTTGCCGGAGTTCATCGGGGCATTGGAAGCCCTGGGATTGGAGGTCTGGGAGCCCTTTGCTCGCAATGGTCAGGTGAATCTGGCGGAACCGGGATGGGCCTATCGCGTCGCGCAGAGGGATCTGCAGGATGTGCGTGATGCCGATGCGCTGTTCGCCATCGTGAATGGAACGCCTCCCGATGAGGGGGTCATGGTGGAGCTTGGTGCCGCCATTGCCCTGGGTAAACCCACCTTCCTGTTTCGGGATGATTTCCGCAGGTGCACCGATTCCGAGCAGTATCCGCTCAACCTGATGGTGTTTGCCGGTCTCCCTGAGCGGGAGTGGCAGAAGTACGTCTACAGCGATGTGTCTGACATCAATGATCCCGACAAAGCCTTGGCCTGTTGGGCGCGATCCTGATGTTCGGTTGAATCGTGGTCTTTTGATGCTGCGCGCTCTTGGATGAGCGCTTCAGGTCTGTGATGGTGTTGATCAGTTGATGTTTGCTTGCCTCAGTTCAAAGGGAGCAGGAAGAAGTTGTTCGAGTTGCCTTGTGCCCACACCATCGATGCTCACCTTGGCCTTGCTTGGCAGCAGTTCCTGCATCACCTGACGGCAGGCGCCGCATGGCATCCGGGATCCAGTGGCTGCATCGCTCTGGGCATCGATGCAGCTCACGGCCAGTTCAATTGGTTGTTTGCCTTGGCTAATCGCCGTGAAAAGGGCGACCCGCTCTGCGCAGATGCTCAGGCCATAACTGGCATTTTCCACATTGCAGCCGTCGATCACACTGCCGTCATCACACTGCACTGCGGCCCCCACGTGGAAGTTCGAGTAGGGGCAATGGGCACGTTCGGCGGCCCGGCGCGCTCGCGCTAGTAAACACTCAGCGTTGTTCTCGGCAGGAGCCATGGGCCGTTTCCAAAAGGCTGCTCAGGGTTTTCGTCCCAGCTGATTGGGTCAGCCGGGACTGCTGGCTGAGTTCGAATCCCTTTTGATCATCAATGACCAGATCTCCGCTCACAGCGACACGACTCTCCTTGGCAGGACCGCTGGAGGCGCCGGAGTCATTGAATGTGAGCGCTCCTAAAGGGGCTTCGTAGGACCAGTGATAGGTCATGCGAGAGCCCGCGATCTGTTCAACACCGGAACTGCTGAAGCGCTCCACCAGGGTGGTGAGTCTGCTGTCGATCACCGTCCGAGGTTCAATCGCAGGGTTCTCACCCCGCTCAACCCGAAACTGCTGCTGCTTGAGTTGTCGGATGCCTGCCATCGGATGGCCAGACCACCGGGCCTCCACGGTCTGAATGGTGCAGACCAGTGGAGGTGGAGGTGGTGCTGAGGCCAGCACGGACTGATCAGGCCACAGCCGCGAAGCTTTCGCGGAAGGCGTTAATCGTCGCTTCGATGTCGGCGTCGGAGTGAGCCAGGGACGTGAAACCGGCTTCGAACGCTGACGGTGCGAGGTAGATGCCCCGCTCGAGCATGGCGCGATGCAGTTTGCCGAAACGTTCCGAATCCGTCGCCTTGGCTTCTTCGAAATTGCGCACGGGTCCCTCGCAGAGGAAGAAGCCGAACATGGCGCTGACGCTGGCCGCTGTGATCGGCATGCCAGCGGATTGGGCGGCGTCCTTGATGCCCGCCACAAGCTTCTGGGTTGTGGCCGTCAGCTTCTCGTAAGTGCCGGGCTGCTTGAGCAGTTCCAGGGTCTTGATGCCGGCGGTCATCGCCAGGGGATTTCCACTGAGGGTTCCGGCCTGATACATGGGGCCAGCCGGGGCCACCATTCCCATGATGTCGGCACGGCCGCCGTAGGCGCCCACAGGAAGGCCGCCACCGATCACCTTGCCCATGGTCGTGAGATCTGGGGTGACGCCGAAATGTGCCTGGGCTCCGCCGTAGCTGATCCGGAAGCCGGTCATCACCTCGTCGAACACCAGCAGAGCGCCGTGCTCTTTGGTGAGTTCCCGCAAACCTTCGAGGAAGCCGGGTTCCGGTTGAATGAAGCCGGCGTTGCCGACGATCGGCTCGAGGATCACGCCTGCGATGGCGTCGGGGTTCTCGGCGAACAGGGCCTTAACGGCTTCGAGGTCGTTGTAAGGCGCCGTGAGGGTGTTGGCCGTGGTGCTGCGCGGGACACCGGGGGAGTCGGGCAGGCCGAGTGTGGCCACACCGGAACCGGCTTTGACCAGGAACATGTCCGCATGGCCGTGGTAGCAGCCCTCGAACTTGATCACCTTGTCGCGGCCGGTGTAGGCACGGATCAGGCGCAACACAGCCATGCAGGCCTCGGTGCCGCTGTTGACGAAGCGCACCATCTCAACGCTGGGTACAGCGTCGATCACCATTTCGGCCAGGGTGTTTTCCAGGGCACAAGGTGCTCCGAAGCTGGTGCCCTTCTCGATCGCTTCCTGCAGTGCTGCGATCACCTCGGGATGGGCGTGGCCGCAGATGGCCGGTCCCCAGCTGCCGATGTAGTCGATGTACTTATTGCCATCCACGTCCCAGGCATAGGGACCCTTCACTCGATCGAACACGATCGGCTGACCGCCAACCGACTTGAACGCCCGCACAGGGGAGCTGACACCTCCGGGCATCAGGGCCTGTGCTGCGCCGAAGATGGCCTGGGAGTGGCTGGTGTTCAACGCGGGAGCTGTCACTGGAACCGACGCCAAAGGGCTGATGCAAACCGTGCAACATCCTGACTCAGGAACGACCGGTTCCGTTTGCTGTGTTTCTTAATTGCCCACTTCCAACGCATTTTGATGCGTAGTCTTTGATCAGATCGAGATCGATGTGGCCCACGACTGGTCAGTGCTGGAGAGGGATCTGCGCCGATGTCTGCCCCCTCGGGCCATCGTGGCGAAGCGTCAGGAACTGCTTAGTTACGACTGTGACGGACTGACGCTTGAGCGCCACTGTCCGCCCTTGGCGGTGCTGCCGGAGACCACCGAGCAGGTCGCTGTGGTGTTGCAGTGCTGCCATCAACACGGCGTGCCGTTTGTGGCTCGTGGAAGCGGCACCGGCCTCTCGGGGGGAGCGTTGGTGGATCAGCAGGCGCTGCTGGTGGTGACCAGTCGCATGCGTCGTGTGCTCGACCTTGATCTGGCCAATCAGCGCGTCACGGTGCAGCCCGGGGTCATCAACAGCTGGGTGACGCGCGCCGTTGCAGGAGACGGGTTTTATTACGCCCCGGATCCCTCCAGCCAGGTGGTTTGCAGCATCGGCGGCAATGTGGCGGAAAATTCGGGCGGGGTGCACTGCCTCAAATACGGCGTGACCAGCAATCACGTTCTGGGGCTTGAGGTGGTCCTACCCGACGGAACTATCACGCAGTTGGGCAACGGGCTGGCCGAATCCTCCGAACTGGACCTACGTGGTGCGTTCATCGGTAGCGAAGGAACGCTGGGCATCGCGACGGCCATCACCCTTCGCCTGCTTCGGGCTCCGGAGTGCGTGAACGTGCTGTTGGCGGATTTCGCCACGATGGAAGCGGCAGGGGAAGCGGTGCGATCGGTCACCGCGAGCGGCCTCCTGCCGGCGGGTATGGAAATCATGGACAACGTCACCATCAACGCCGTCAATGATTTCTTCGGCTACGACGAGTACCCCCGTGATGCAGCGGCCGTTCTGCTGATTGAGCTTGATGGGCAGGAGGCTGAGGTTCAGGCCTCTTCTGAGCGGGCCGAGGCGCTTTGTCGCGCGGCAGGAGCCCGTGGGCTGCGTCGGGCCCAAGACCCCACGGAATGCGCGGTGCTCTGGAAAGGCCGCAAATCTGCGTTTTCAGCGGTGGGAAAAATCACGCCGACCTATTACGTGCAAGACGGTGTCGTTCCCCGCAGCAGCCTTCCGTCGGTGCTTGCAGCGATTGAACGGCTCAGCCAGGAGCACGGCCTGCCGGTGGCCAATGTTTTCCATGCCGGCGATGGCAACCTTCATCCACTGATCCTGTATTCACTGGACCAGCCCAATGTGGAGCGGAGCGTGAAGGAGCTCGGTGCCGCCATCCTGCGGGTGTGTCTTGATGCCGGTGGCAGCATCAGCGGAGAGCACGGCGTCGGCGCCGACAAGCGCTGCTACCTCGACTGGATGTTCAGCCCCGACGACCTGGAAACGATGGGGCTGTTGCGGTCTGCTTTTGATCCAGACAACCGCGCCAATCCCGGCAAGGTGTTGCCCACGCCGCGCACCTGTGGTGAATCGGCCAAACGGATGGTGACGCTCCCCGGCGGCGTCGAGGTTTACTGAACGGGATCAGAAGAACGGTTCATCCCCGTCGTCGTCGGTTGGAGGCCAGTCCAGGTCAACGCTGACAGGAGCGTGGTCGCTGGGTTGTTGGTTGCCGCGCATGCCTTTGTGGATGACGCAGCTGCGGGCGAGTCCCAGCAGCTCGTCGCATAAATAGATGTGGTCGATGCGCCAACCGCGGTCCCGATCCCAGGCACCGCTCCGGTAATCCCACCAGCTCCAGTGACCGGAATCCGGTTCGAACACGCGGAACACGTCCTGAAGCCGTTCACCGAGGGCGTCACGAAGGGCCTGGCGTTCGGCATCGCTCGCCATGATTCCGCCGGTCTGGCGGTCGGGGTCAGGAAGATCGCGTGCTTCGAGGCCGATGTTGAAGTCGCCGACCATGCAGAGCGGCTCGCCGCGTTGTTCTTGAGCATCGAGATAACGCTTCAGGCAGCCGAGCCAGGCCAATTTGTAGGGGTATTTCTCCGACTTCAGGCTTGATCCATTCGGGACATAAAGGTTGAGCACGCGAACGCCATTCAGCAGTGCGCTGATCACGCGCTTCTGTGCGCCGAGCTCGTTCGCTTCCGCATCATCCGGGAGCTCCCCAACAAAGCCGCAGCGCACATCCTCCAAGGGCTCGCGGCTGATCAGGGCGACGCCGTTGTAGGCCTTCTGGCCATGGATGTGCACGTGCCAACCAGCAGATTTGAAGGCTCCCAGCGGGAACAGCGGGTCATCCACCTTGGTTTCCTGCAGACAGAGCAGATCCGGTTGCTCTCTCTCCAGCCAGCTGAGCACCTGATCCAATCGTGTGCGGACCGAGTTCACGTTCCAGGTGGCGATCTGCACGGCTGATCCAGTGGCGTCAAAGACCCTTAGCATCAGCCAACTCCGGATTCCGCTGATGTCTCGCCGTCTTGCGGCTGTCGCCCAGGCTGTGTTGTCTTCCCTGGTGGTGACGACGCTTCCGATGGGTGCAGGGGCCCAGGTTGAAGCTCCCTTTCAGAACCGCGAGGAACGCGAGATCTACGGCGACACCAATGGCAGCGGCTCAATTCTGGATGCCGCCAACCCGATGGATTTCTTGAACCAGATCCGACGGGCGACGGCCATGGACGACGCCACGCCACCATCCGATGCCATTGATGCGGCCCTCAAGGCCTATCAGAATCCTCCAGCGACGCCGTAGCGCTGGAGGGTGAGGGTTCTGATCCGGTTCTGCGGGCTGCGCTCAATCCCAGCTGTGCTGCCACAACATCGATCAAGGGATGGATCCCATTGGCATCCCGCCGTTCTCGGGCCTGCTTGAGCAGGGTTTGAACCGCCTCTGAATTGCCTTGCTCTTGCCGCAATAGGGCCAAGGCCAGCAGGGGCCTTGCATCTGTCTTGTTCTCCGTGGCCAGCTGGCCAAACAACCCAATCGCACTCTGATCGGATCCGCTTTGTCGCAGCAGATCTGCCAAAAGCAAACCGATCTCCAGACGCTGGCCAGGTTCCAGGCCCTTGAACCGAGCCGTGAGCTCTGCTGTCACCTGATGCTGACGTCCCTGCTCTTGGTCCAGGAGCACCAGCAGTTGCAGAACCTGCAGATCATTCGGATGCAGCCGCAGCAGATGTTGGAGGCTGCGCCGGGCGGCCTCGGGCTGGCCATTGCGACGTTGCAGATCGGCTTTGAACAGGGTGAGTTCGCGCGGCGTCGAGCGGCCAGACAGCCACGGTTGCAGCACCACTTCGGCCTCTTGCAGGCGCTCCAGTGTCACCAAGCGTTCCAGCAGCAGGCCCCGTTCTGCTTCGCTGAGTTCCTCCTCGTCCTGAAGCTGCTGCATCAGTAGCTCAACCTGCAGATGTTCAGCCTGGCGAGTGCTGCGCGCTCGCGTTTCCGGGGCCATGGATGCCGCGGCGACCCAACCGACCAGTGCAGCCCCCACGATGGACGCCAGCAGCAACAGAATTCGGCGCGGGCTGGGCATCCGATCTCGAATCAGCCACTTCAGTCTGAGGAGATTGCAGTGGGCTGGCTACAGTCTTTAGAAGGGCTTTTGACTCCGCCCGGTTCAGCATCAATGCGCGCCCATCCGATTCCCCCGGTCACAGAGCCGTTGCAATACCGGGCCATCGGTCTTGTGCGCGGCACTTACGCCCCAACCGACCCCGAGCAACTCACCCGTGGCACCTTGACCGATGCCCAGGGGGTCCCCCTGGAAACTGTCGTGCTCGGTCGGGTGCTCACCCTGATGCGGCGGCATCTGCCCCTGGATCAACCCCACCTCTGGGTCGTGTATCCCAGAAGCCGTGAAAGTGATCATCTGCATCTGCAGATTGCTGGGGTCTGGGAACCCAGCACCCTGGCTCCAGACCAAGCCGATGCCTCCGACACCCTGCCGGAAGGGGACGACTTCTTTTCCGTTCGAGGCGAGTTGATCTTCACCAAGCCTGAAACCGGCGAAATGGTGGTGAAGGTGCGGCAGCAGGCTCGTGCCGACGGCCACCGTCCGCTTCCCTTCAAGCTCCAGATCAAGGGAGAGCTTCCCCTCGAAAACCTGCGTCACTTCGTCAGCCTTGACCTGCGCCGCCAGGGCCAGGAACTGCACCTCGAAAATCACGACGTGATTGCTCCGATGCCGACGCGTGGCGGCAAATCCAAGGGAGGTCGTGGCCGTGCCACCTCCCGCGCTCGCAGCTGATGGCCGAGGGGGGGCAGGGCTCCACGGGGGCACTTCGGGCCGGCATTGCCGTTGCCGGCATCACCGCCCTCGGCGCTTTTGGTCCTGCCCTGGGTCTGTCTGCTGCCTGGATCGTTGTGGCGGTTGGGGGTGCCCTGGTCACCCTCAGCGTTGATGCCGCCACCTGGGAAGGCATGGGCGGACACATCCTTGCCGAAGCTTTGCCCGGTGGGCAGGAGCGTCTGCGTCGGATTGCGGTGCATGAGGCGGGCCATGTTCTGATCGCGGAAGCGGAGCAACTTCCGGTTCAGCAGGTGCTGGTGGGAACCCTGGCCTGTGTGCGTGCAGGACTGCGCAGCAGCGGCGCCACGGAGTTCGCCGTGCCGGACAGCGTCCGCATGCCGCTTGAGGATCTACGCCGTTGGAGCCGGGTGCTTCAGGCCGGCATCGCTGCTGAGACCGTGGTTTTCGGCAAGGCCCGTGGTGGGGCCGATGACCGCGCTTTGCTGGGACGGCTTTGGGGACTGTCGGGCCATGACGTGGCCACCGCCCAGCGGGAGCAGCGCCGCGCCCGGAGGGAGATTGAGCAGCAGTTGCGTCAGCAGCGGGAGGTGCTTGATCAGCAGGCCGTTGTTCTGTTGGAGGCGGCTCCGCGTCTAGGCCGATGAGCGCGCTTTGGATTGATGCACCAACAGGGTTGGCAGGGGACATGCTCCTGGCCGCACTGTTGGATCTGGGTGTGGACCAGGCCGTGGTGGAGTCGCCTCTGGCGGCCCTCGGTTTGACGGGGCGCTATCGCCTCACCCAGCAGGAGGCGCGCAGTGCTGGTCTCCGAGGCATCCGCGTTGATGTGGAGGGTCTTGAGGATCAGCCGCCCCACCGCCATTGGTCGGGGATCCGTGATCAGATCAATGCAGCTGCTCTAGCGCCATCGCTGAAGCAACGGGTGCTCGCCGTGTTCACCCGTCTGGCGGAAGCCGAAGCCACCGTGCATGGAACTCCGGTGGAGGCCGTTCACTTCCATGAGGTTGGAGCCATCGATGCCCTCGTGGATGTGGTGGGTGTCTGTGCGGCGATTGACGACCTCAATCCAGCCAGGATCGTCTGTTCTCCGTTGCCTGCGGGGAGCGGAACGGTGGCAACCGCCCATGGCCTGTTGCCCGTGCCCGTGCCCGCCGTGCTTGAACTGGCACGACGTCACCGCATTCCTCTGCTTCAGGGCGGAGATCTGCCCACAGGAGAGTTGGTGACGCCCACGGGCCTCGCCCTGGTGTCGGTTCTGGCGGATCAGTTTGTCGCTCCTGAACGTTTGGTGGCTGACAAGGTTGGTGTTGGCCTCGGCCACCGCCAACTGGATCGCCCCAACCTGGTGCGCCTTGTGCTGCACACCCCAGCCGTTACTGCGGAGGAAGGTCCCCGTTGGGAGTCGTTGGTGGTGCAGGAAGCCTGGATCGATGACGCCACTCCAGAGGAGATTGCGGTTTTGATGAATCGCTTGCGTGATGCGGGAGCGATTGATGTGGCGGTGCAGCCGTTGCTGATGAAAAAGGGCCGCAGTGGTCAGTTGCTCACGTCGCTGGTGCGGGATGGGGATGCCGACCAGATCCGCAGCCTCTGGCTCAGTGCTGGCAGCAGCATCGGCCTGCGGGAGCGGCGCCAGGGACGCTGGGTGTTGCCGAGGCGGCAGGGTGTGCTCGAAACGCCCTGGGGTCCCGTCGCTGCCAAACAGGTGCGTCGCCCCGATGGCCGTTGCACCGTCAAAGCCGAGGCGGATGCCCTTGAGGCTCTTCAGGCCAGCACTGGGTGTTCCTTTGATGAGCTGCGGGCTGCTGTTGCAGTAGCGCCGTTCGTCAGCACGGACGATTGGGCCTAATGGGCAAGGTTCTCCGGCAACCCAAGCTCTGGATCACGCTGGCCAGCCTGATCTTCATCGCTGTGGCTTTGGCCCAGCAGGCGGGCCAACTTCGCCAGCTGAGCTTGGTGGCCAACGGTTGGTGGTGGCTGGTGCTGGGGCTGGGCCTCACCTGGCTCAGCATCCTGATCAATGGTTTGGCCTGGCGCGACCTTCTGATCTGGTTGAGACATCCTCCCCAGGGGGTTGCGGTGGTGCCGCTGTTTGTGCGGAGCAACCTGCTCAAGTACCTGCCGGGAGGGATCTGGCATCTGGTGGAGCGGGTCCGCGTGCTGCGTCCGGCGATTGGCGGCGGCCCTGCCCTGGCTGGGGTGATCCTTGATCCACTCCTGATCGTGGCGGCGTCCGTTCTTGTTGTGGTTGCTGGTGGATGGCAGCAGGGCTTTGCCCTGCTGGCTCCATGGCCCGCACTGTTGATGATGTCCCGCTGGCGCGAGCCCCTTCTGCGTCGACTGGAGCGTTCCAAGGCGGCGCAATTGCAGTCGGTTGGCAGTGGTCCTCTGGTAAGTGAGGGAAGCGGCCGCGGCGGCTATCCCTGGCGGCCCCTCAGCCTTCAGCTGCTGTTTGTGGTCTGCCGCTTTGCCGGGTTCTGGTGCAGCGTGCAGGCCTTCGGCATTCAAAGTCCGGCACCGTTCACCTGGCTTGCGGCCTTTGGTCTGGCCTACGCCGTTGGGCTGGTGGTGCCTGGTGCCCCCGGGGGGCTCGGGGTGTTTGAGGCCACCCTGCTGCTGCGTTTGGGTGCTGCCGTGCCAGAGGCGCAGTTGCTCGCGGTGGTTCTCAGCTACCGACTCCTCTCCACCTTGGCCGATGTTGTTGCCAGCGGGGGCCTGGTGGCCGATCGGATGCTGGGCCAACGTTTGAAACGCCACCGCTGACCCCCGTGCTGTTGTGTTGCTGAGTCGTCGCCGGATGCTGCAGTTGGTGCTTGGCGCCGGTCTTACGGCAGCGGCCCTGCCCTTGAGCGCCGCCAGGGGAGTTGTTCAACGGGTTGGGCTGATCAGCGATCTCAACAGCAGCTATGGCTCCACCCGCTACATCCCTGCCGTGGATCAGGGGCTTGATCAGCTCATTGGCCTGCAGCCGGATCTGGTGGTGTGTGCTGGCGACATGGTCGCGGGTCAGATGCGAGGCCTCACTGGTCAGCAGCTGGATGCCATGTGGCGGGGCTTTGAGACGTCGGTTCTGCAGCGGCTTCAGGCGGCGAAGATTCCACTGCTGCCAGCGATCGGGAACCATGACGGTTCACCGGGGTTTCCCGCGGATCGTGCCGCTGTGGGTCGGTTCTGGACCCCGATCCGTTCACGGATGGGATTGGCGTTTGTGGATGCCTCGCAGTTCCCGTTTCGCTACTCGGTGCTGCAGGACGGGATCTTCTGGCTGGTCTGGGATGCCAGCTCAGCCCGTGTTCCTGAGGATCAGCTGATCTGGGCACAACAGCAGTTGGCCAGCATCGAGGCACAAAAGGCTCGTGCTCGGTTTGTGGTGGGTCATCTCCCCCTGGCTGGGGTTGGTCTGGGCAAGGATCGCCCCGGTGAGGTGTTGGAACGGGGAGGTGCACTTCAGGCCTTGATGGATACCGCCGGCGTGCAGGCCTACATCAGTGGTCATCACCACACCTGGTTCTCCAGTCGTCGTGGCCAGCTTGATCTGATCCAGCTCGGTGCCTTGGGCAGTGGCCCCCGGCGCCTGTTGCGTGGTGAAGCGCCAGCACAGCAGACCTTCACCTTGTTGGAGATCGATGGGGGCAGGGGCACCCTCCGGGAGACCACCTACGCCGTGTCCACGGGACGGCCGATCTCCTGGTCAACACTCCCGCTCCGTCTCAACACCCGTGCTGGCTTGCTCCAGCGCAACGCATCAGAGCGTTTGCTCCGGGGGTGACGAGCCCTCTCGTCTGGAGGCGTGATCCAGGGTTGGCACCAAGGCCATGGCGGCGACCAGCCCCAGAACGAGGATCATCAGGGCCGGCAACATCGCTTCCGCCAGCCGTTCATCGCCGGCGTACTGGAACACGCGCACCGAGAGCGTGTCGAAGTCAAAAGGCCGCAGGGCAAAGGTGAGGGGAAGCTCTTTCACCGTGTCCACGAACACTAGCAGCAGTCCGACGGTGATCGGTCCGCGCAAGAGAGGCAGATGCACGCGTTGGAGCACGCGCTGCCAAGGTGATCCCATCCCCGTCGCCGCCTCATCGAGGCTCGGGCTGATCCGTTCCAGGGCTGCATCCAGGCCTCCTTTCGCCACAGCCAGAAATCGATCGCTGTAGCCCCACAGCAGCAGGAGCAAAGGGGCGACCTGCCAGGGGGCGCCCGTGAGCAAAAGGGCCAGAGCCAAGACGGTGCCGGGGATGGCGTAGCCCGTTCCGGCCAGGAAGGTGAGGCTTTTCAGCCATGGGGCGCTGGACCAGCGTTTGGCGATGGCCAGCACCAGCGCTGCCGTTACCGCCAAAACAGCAGCGACCAGAGCCAGCAAAAGACTGCGGCCGCTCAGACTGATCAGATCGTCGTTCCAGCTGGTTTGGAGCTGGTCCAAGTTGCTGGCGGCCCACAGCAGTGGGGTGCCCAGGCTCACGATCGGAGGGATCACGGCGAGCAGTTGCGCCACCCCAGCGCGGAATCCATGCAGGTGCCAAGCGGTTGCATCCCCGCCGGCCACGCCATCGCTCCAGCGCCGACTGCGCCTGCGCAGGCTGCGTTCACACACCACCAACGTCAACACGATCACTAGCGTGATCAAGGCCAAGCTGATGGCGCCTGAGGGATCGCCGTTGGACTGCCAGGTTTCCAGGATGCCCGCGGAGAGACTCGGGATGCCGAGCAGCTGCACAGCACCCAGCTCATTGACCACTTCCATGCCCATGAGAGCGACGCCGGCTCCGATCGCGGGCAGTGCAATGGGCAAGGCCACACGCCGGAAGGCTGACCAGGGACCAACCCCCAGGCTCCGGCATGCCTCCAGCTGACGCTGACCGCTGACGGAGAAACTTTCCGTGCTCAACAGGAACACATAGGGGTAGGTCGTCAGGGCCATCACAGCAATGCCCCACCCCATGCCGTGAATGGTCCAGCTGTGGCGACTGCCCAGATCAACGAGGATCGCCGAGAGGAGATAGGCCGGCGTTGCCAGGGGAATCAGCTGGGCGATGCGCAGCCATGTCCGACCGGGAAAACGGCAGTTGCACAGCAGCCAACCGTTCGCAGTGCCAAGCAAGGTGCCCAGCGTTGCTGTTCCGAGCAGCAGCTGGATGCTGCCAACGATTTGGCGCATGCCATCGGGGCCAAGATCGCTGAAGCCGCTGTGCAAAGACGTCAGGGCCTCCCTCACCAGCGTCAACACCGGCCAGATCGCAACCAGGCCAGTGATGGAGGCGATCAGGATCAGGGCCAGCCGGGTTGGGCTTGGAACAACACTCCGGTTGGGCAGCAACTTCACTTCAGCGATGGGCCGGACACCGTTGTCGCGACGTGGTGTTGCGACATTGCCATGGAACGAGTCTGGCGATGAACGATGGGGATCTAATCGAGGGCGTGCAAACCGCACACCGGCTTCGATCATTTGTCACACTCATAAGCTCGGTCGGTTCCCAAGCTTCATCTGATCTGTGGAACAGCTGCTCCCGATGGAGCCAACGGTTGCTTTAAACGGGGTCTGGCACAGCTACGGCGACGCCTCTGACGGCTGGACCCTGAAGGGGGTGGATCTTCAGGTGGCGCCAGGGGAGCTGCTGGGCCTGCTGGGCCCCTCCGGCTGTGGCAAGACCACCCTGCTCCGCTTGATTGCCGGCTTCGAACGCCCCCGGCGCGGCACGGTGCAGCTGGATCAGCGCATGGTGGCTGGAGATGGGATCTGGATGGAACCGGAACGTCGGGGCGTTGGCATGGTGTTCCAGGATTACGCCCTCTTCCCTCACCTGAACGCTTGGCAGAACGCCAGTTTCGGTTTGCCCCGGCGGAATCCCAACCGTGAGCGCGTGGTCTGGTTGTTTGCACTGCTGGGGCTGAAGGGGCTCGAGCAGCGCTACCCGCACCAGCTCTCCGGTGGCCAGCGGCAGCGGCTGGCGTTGGCACGCGCTCTGGCCCCAGCTCCCAGGGTGGTTCTGCTTGATGAGCCTTTTTCAAGCCTGGATGTGGAGGTGAGGCTCCGCCTGCGCAGTGAGCTCTCCTCCGTACTGGACGCCTGCGGTGCGAGCGGCGTGATCGTCACCCATGACCCCGGAGAAGCTCTGGCGATCTGCGATCGCGTTGCCGTCATGCGGGACGGCGTGCTGCATCAATGTGCATCGCCCCCCGAGATCGTGAGGTCACCGGCGACGCCTTTTGTTGGATCCTTTGTGCTTCAACGCAATTTGATTCCAGTGCAGGTCCATGGCCAAGGCCAGTTGTCTTGTCTCCTGGGAGATCTGGATGCATCGGCCCCATGGGTCCAGGCGGACCGCGAAGCCTCCGGTGACTGTTGTGTGCTCGTGGATCCGCACGACATCACTGTCGTCGCCGATGCCGAAGGAGAGGCCAGCGTCCTGGGCCGTGAATTTCTGGGGGATGCATGGGAGTACCGAATCCGTGTCGCGGATGTGCTGGTGCGGGCCCACTGTCCGATCGAACAGGAGCATCCTCCCCACACCCGTTGTCGCCTCAGCTTCAGGGATGGGGCCAGAGTCACGCTGCTTCCGCTTGGCCAGGCGCTGGCATAAAAAATCCCCCGCCGCAGCGGAGGATTGGGGAAAAAGAATTGATTGTTTCAGCGTTGGTGATGACGCACCGGGATGGGCACAAGCACCGGCTGGCGTAAGCCGCCACCGCCGTTGTCATCATCGGAATCAGCCAGAAGCCACAGCAGCAGGCTGGCAAGAACAAAAACCGTTCCAAGCAGCAGTGGTTCGACCATTGAGGTTTCTCCCATGGCACGCACAATAAGCACCATTCCTGAGTTCTGCTGAATCAGCTGAAACCTTTTCCTGCATCCGGTGCCACACAGGCCTTGAGTTGCTTCCGCAGTTTGTTGTGGTCGATGTTGCGGCCGATCAGCACCAATTGATTTTTGCGATCACCGGTCCAGTCGGTGTCGTCG
>NZ_UCNU01000011.1:0-81383 GCF_900474085.1 Synechococcus sp. UW86 | reverse complement strand
CTCCGAGGGGGCTTTTTGTTGTGCTTTCAGAATTGAGCTCCAATCAACCATCAACGGAGAGGAGCTATCTGTGCGTCAGGTGGTGATGGCTAGACAAGGGCACCCCCGTGCTTCCCTCTGATGACCTGCGGCGACATCTTTCGGATCATCATTGCCCTGTTCATTCCCCCTCTGGGCGTCTTCACTCAGGTGGGATTGACGCAGCCCTTTTGGATCAACCTGGTGATCTATCTCTTTGCCGTTGGCGGCCTTGGGTTCCCAGTCTTGTTTGGCATGTGGCCAGCCGCTGTGATTCACGCCCTGTTTGTCATCCTGACTCGCAAATAAATCGCGTTTCAGCAATCTGGTTTTAAACAGATTGCTGCTACGGCAGAATCTTCTGCTTGATCTTTCGGTTCATCTTCAAGCAACTGTGGCGGCACAAGGCCTGTGTCCGCGTCGTTGAAGATTTGCTCGAGGTCAACCTCAAGGTCCACTTCATTGCCTTCCACCACGCTCACGTTGATGCGTTGCACCTGCATCTGCAGTTCAAGGCCAGGGAATTGGCCTGCAAGTCTGCTGTTGATCGTGTCTTGAATGTTCTGAACCTGCTTGTAACTCGGCAGCTTGGGGTCGAGTGATCGCACCACCACCAGGAAGCTTGGGGTTTGATTTTGTTCCCAGTAGTCGGGCCAGTCGAAGACGACCTTTTCCAGTTCCACGGCGTCGTTGGCGCCAAAGGTCAACGTCTCATTCTTGAGGTAGTAGCGGATCTCAGATTCAATCTGTTTTTGGGCCACTTCCCGATTGAGCCTGTAACGGTATTGCTCATACCTGCCATACAGTTTTTGACCCACCAGCACGGCCAAACCCAATGCCAACAGCACGGGTAAGCGTGAGCGGCGGCGGCGCCTGAGTTTGTCGCGGAAGTACGGCTCACGAATCGCCAGCACCGTGATCCCGCCAATCAGAATTCCAAGCAAGTTGGCGGCATAGAGCAGTGCAGGACCCTGGGCGCTGCTGATGTCTGGCCCGGAGAGCATCAATCCCATTACGCACACCGGCGGCACCAAGGCCACGGCAATCGCCGTGCCGGCCATCGAACTCACGGCCCCAGGGTTGACCTTGGCGTAGGTTGCGATGGCACCTGCAGCCAGGGCGATTCCCAGATCAAATGTGTTGGGCTCAAGTCGGGCGACGATTTGTTCTGGCAAGGCCTCGACCACAAGCAAGCCCTGACTGCGTGCGATGAGGCCCAATCCCATCGACAGGATCAAGGTGATCCCTGCTCCGGCAACAAGGGTGATCAGTGATCGTGACAACAGCCTGGCCTGCCCGATCAGGATCGCGAACACCGCCACCCGCAGCGGCAGGATCCACGGCGCCACAACCATGGCACCGATGATCACCGCATTGTTGTCGGCGACCAAACCCAGGCTGGCGATCAGGCTGGCGCCAACCGTCAGAACGATGAAGGATTCGTTCAGCCGTGCTTCACCGTCGTAACTGCGGCGCAGTTCTTCGAGACGATCTTTGTCTTCGAGAAGCGATTGTTGATCAACAACCACGGCTGGCGTTGGTTCAGCTGCGTCGCCCCACAATTACTGGAGGTGTGCTGCCGTTGCTGCCCGGAAGGGCCGGTACCACCTCCGTTTGCCCATCCCATTTGTCGAGGAAAAGCTTGTAAAGCACCTGATCGTCGAGGCTGCGGTTGAGGGTGTCGTAGCGCAGGGCTTCCTGCTCAGCGATTTTCACTTCGGTCTGGGCGCGGAGCAGTTGCTGCTCTGCGATCTGTTTCTGTTCAATGGCAGCGCGATATTCCTCGGCGATCTGCAGGCCTGTGAGGTCGAGACCGCGGACTTCCACGTAATCAAATTTGTCGAGCTCTTCGGCGACCGTGCGCTCCACCAGGGCGGAGATGTCGTTCCATTCGGTGGCAATGGTGACCAGCTCGTATTGGGAGAAGACCGATTTCAGGGCTTTCAGCAATGACGGCTGAATGATGCGAGGGTAGATATCGCGATCGTTGCCGGCGATCGTTCTGTAGATCCGTCCGGCTTCGTTGGGGCGAACGGCATATTTCACGGTTGCGGTGGCTTCGATCACCTGGAGGTCTTTGGTGAGGGTGGCAAATTCCTCCGGTTTGACCTGGGTGCGCACATCAAAGGGATACACCGATTGAATGAACGGCACCTTGAGATTGAGGCCCGGGAGTCTCGATCCTCCGCTCACCTTGCCCAAGGTGGTGACCACGGCAACCTTGCCGGCCGGAACGATGAACAGAGCCTGCCCCAACAACAGCAGCGCGCTGAGAACGACGGCAACCACCACGGCGAGGCTATTGGCGGGATCGTTGATCCGTCGTGGGGTTTGCATGATGGGTCGAGATCCTGACTCGATGATGTCGGGTTTGCTCGTAGGCCGTTGGCTTAAGGCCCGGTTATCCGCCAAACCGACATCATCAGGATCCGAAGGATGCCTAGTTCAACCAAAGCGATTTAAAGGCTCTTGGATAGGTATCGCGCATGCTCATCGAGGTCTCGCGGATGAAGGTGATGCACGCCTTGGATCCGTCGAACACTTTCGCTTTGATCATCATCTGCATGGCTTGCTGAAGCGTTTTTCCTTGTCCCAGGCTGGTGTCGATAATTTTCACCGCTTCGGCCGGTTCACAAGGACCCAGCTCAAGAGCGCCTGCTGAAGACGGGAGCACGCTCAGAGCAATCGCTAGCAGCAGCAAACCGTTCAGGGCACGCATCTGGTCGAGATCTTGTGTTGCTGCACGGAGCCTATGGCGTGGATCTCACTCTTGCCTGACAAAGTTGTTGGTTTGATTTCACTGGCCTGGGTCATCAGACCTGAAGCAGTTTCTCCAGTTCACTGAGATGAGTCAGATCCGTGAACAAAGTTGTGCAGATGTGGCTTGCCTCTTCTGCATGGACATGCTCCTTGGCCATGTGAGCTCTGCAGACAGAGCTGACTTGTCATGGAAGAAGGCATAAAAAACCTCCGTTAAACGGAGGAATAAGCCAAGTAATCCCCATCACCCGGCTTTTAATAAGTGTAGTGCTTCTCGTCAAGTTTGTGCAGCTGATCCACCAGATGTGGTGGATTGAATTTCACAAAATACCGTTTGGCAGCAGCTTATCCACAGGAAGGTGGAAAACCTTGGCAGCCTGTGTTGTCGCCATTTCTTCAAAAGGCCTGCAATCACTGGCTCGTTCGGGTAGGCTGTGGATATCCCCATCACCCGGCCGCCCGTATGAGGCGGCTTTTTTGTGCCCGGGCTGCCAGTCTGGTCCCGTATTCCACAAGCCCTATGACGGTGAACCGGGAGCAGGCCAGGGATGCGCTGGCGACACTTCTCGAGGTTTTCGCGGGGCCGAACTACTCGGGCGCATTGCGTGATGGTGATCTCACTACCCGCCTTGAGCGATGCACGGGCTGGGTGAAGGCTGAAGCCTCTGAGGCGGCATCTCTGATCGAATCATGCGTCCCCCATGGCAAGCCGATGCTTGCTCAGGCTCAGCAACGCCTGGCTGTTCTGGAATCGTTGAAGACGTTGCAGGCTGTTGCCGTCAACCATTTCGGCTCCCTCGACGATCCCAGCTAAGGCGCGTCAGTCGCGACGCAGCCAAGGCGAAGCATTGCTGAACCAGTCGCCGAGATCATCTTCTGGATGTTCAGGGTCGTCTGGATGACGTCGCCCCAGGTCGAGATCGGCCATCAAGCCGTCGAGGCCTTGTTGTGTGCCTTCCCGTTGAAAGCGTTGCGCTCTGCTCACCCACGTGCTCACGCTGCGATCGCGTTCGGCAAATTTTTGAAGGTAGACGCGTTCCTGGAGTGACACGAACTCACCCTGCGCCAGGCGGCTGCAGATGTTTTGTAGTTTCAAGCGTGTCGACGTGGTCAGCATGATCGGTTCACCTTTTTCAGGTGATAGGGAGTTCCGACCCTGCCGTCAGTGGCCGAAGGCACCATTTGTTGCGCGGGTGCATGGGCTGGTTTTCATATCCTGACGGGGTGGATCATGAGGAAACCCAGAGCCTGACGCCGATTGCATCGGACTCGCCTTGGCTGGAGCGCTGTGGCACCTTGTTGCGTCCGCAGAGTGATCCTGCATTGTTCGGTTCAGCGGATGCAGATCTGTATTTCGCTGCAGGCGGTCAACCGCGCTTTTACGTGATGCGGATCCGCCGCCGGCCTCCTGTGCTCAAGTCGATGACGCGGCACCATCGCGTGAGTCAGTGTTTGGGATCTGCCGATGCCCAGCCCTGGTGGCTGGCCATGGCCCCTTCCACGGATTCCGGCTGTCCGCCCCCCGCATCCTCGATCGCTCTGATCAAGTTTCAGGCCGGTGAAGCCTTCAAGCTTCATCCGGGAACGTGGCATGCAGGCCCTTTTGTTCAGGAGCCATCAGCGCTCTTTTTCAACCTTGAATTGAGAACGACCAACGAAGACGACCACAATTCGCTCGCATTGGCGCAGCTTTTGCGGTTGAACTTGATTTAATTGCCTCTGGCTGTAACGGGATGAACAGCGCAACTCGGCTTGGGTGCCCTATATTTATTTTGTAGCAATCGCTACAAGCGTTCACTTCGCTATACAGCGAAGCGCAGTTCGACTCAGGGCATGGAACGGGGCCTGAGCTTTCTACGAGGAACACCATGAATGCTCTTCAGCTTCTGAAGGAGCGTGAGCTGCGCGTGCAGCTCCGCAACAGCTCTAAAAAGGCCGTGGCTCGCGGATCTGAATCCGGCGACTACACCTCTGCACATCTCTCTCCCGTCAAGCTGGCGAAAGAGAAGGTTGCACCAACTCAGTTGAAATACCGAGGAGTGACCTACGAGGCCATGCGTGCCAATTGGCTCTGATCCCTGTTTCATTCAAGGGATGAAGCCCCACTTCGGTGGGGCTTTTTGTTTGGATGGACTGATCGTGCGTGCAAGTCGACAGTGGCCTTTGATGTTGCGACCACCGGGTCAATGTCGTATATGGATGTAAGGGATCAACTGCCATCGATTGACCCAGAAAATCTTTCGCCGCAGGACGTTTTGACCATTCTCCTGCATCTGTTCCAGCAGCAGCCCGGATTCGTTGACCGTGGCCATGAGGTCAACAATAAAGAGACAGCTTGGGTGAATGGCTTTCTCTTTCGTCTTCAAAATGACGCCTCAGCTGAGCGTCTTTCTATTGAGGAAGTTGGTTCCAGTGTCGACAAAATCTCGGCTTTGCGCTGATTACAACAGCTGATCAAGCGATCCCAACGAGTTTCTGTTGATCCTGCACAGAACGTGCGTGCTCCTCGAGCCTTTGTTCAGTTCGAGTCAGGCGCATGTTTGCGGTTCAAGAGCTAACAGTTGATGGTTGGTCCAATCGTGCCGAACACGCTTCCAAAGACAATGCCTTCTGGCATGCCCGTGCCCGTAGTGATGCTGATGGGCACACGTATCGCCTGATCAGCGAAGAAAAGCACGTTGTCTGCCTGCTCACCAGTCGTGGTTCTGAGTGCTGGGAGCTCGACTGATCTGCTGCTCTGCGCCCCCTGTTCAGGCATGATCGGTGGATGACCGACGATACGCAGCAAACCCATCCGCTTTACGCCATTGATCGCGACCAGATCGATGCTGTGTTGGGTCATGAAGGCGAACCAGGCCCGCAGCAGTTGACAACGATTGCCGCGTTATTTTCGCGATATGCGGATTTTCCTGGCGCTGAAGATATTCGTGATGATCTGCAGAAATGTCTCACGCTATGGGGACTTTCGCGCGATGAGTTGAATCTCAAGACGCGTGAAATCTGGGAGAGTGGCTGGCGGCCTGGTCAGGATCCTGTGGCTGAAGGTGTTGGTTCTGGGGCCGATGTGGAGGATGCAGACGCTTGATGTTTGCCGGAATGGCTCTTCCCTTAACTATTTAAACTTTAGCCCCAGATGAGATCGGGTGGCTCCTGTTTCATGGGTGATCAGCCAAAGAGGAAGGCCGCCCTTCCCGGTGGAAAGACGGCCTAACTCGCTCGTTTGTGCATCGTTCAACCCATCACTTCAGCTAGGGAAAGAAAGGGTCGAAGCGTCTGGCTCGAGGCGCCCTGGGGCCATGGGCTCGAGGTGTTGGGTCGTTTTCTCCGAGGGCACCTGAAACGGTGCAAGTGGAGCGTCGATTGGCGTGGCGGACCATTGCGTGCCCACCAAAGGACCAACCCAGGTCATTGTTGAGACTGTTGGAGCAGGGGCCAGAAAGTCAGTCTGCTTCTTCGGTCTGCTGGGGTGGAGTGTCGTCCGTCATGGGCTCCTCCGATCTCGATGCCCATAGTTTTGTGCCTTCCGGGCACAAAGTCATCAGCATTAAGGCGCATTGCCTTGAGGGCCTGAACGATCGATTGTTGGGATGGCGTGCCTTTCAGTTGGTTTCAAGCCTCGGGCTGGTTGTCGACGCCCCTTGATGCCCGCTCTGTCGCTGTGAGGTATTCCTCGATGAGGGGGGAGTGTTCACCCCGCTGAACGGCGCTGATCTCCCGTTCGATGTTCTGAATGAACAGCTCGTTCCCGTTCCGCTTGGCCACCGCAAGCACACGTTCGAGGCGTTCCAGTTCCGCCTGCTGCTCGTTATTCATGCCATGGAACGTCAGTGATTCCCCACGCTGGCAGGGTTGGATCAAGAACGCCGAACAAGCTGGCCTGACGTGTTGCTGAGCTCGATGGGTTGTGCTCTGAGGCTGAGGTCAAAACCCGCTTATGCAGCCTCTGATTCCTCCTCCTCATACAAAGCCTTGAGCTGATCGAGCTCAACCATCAGATATTGAATTTCAAGCCAGTCCGTCGAGAGGTCAATGGCGGTTTCCAGGCGGTCAATCTGACGCTTGAGAAGCTCCGGCATTCCGCCATCTGGCTGCATGGCTCCCATGTAACCGCGCATGACGCTGGATGCAAGACGACTGCTGATGACGATTGAGGGAAGGGCTTGCAGCGTTCTATCCCGCCGTGTTTGCCCTCACAGACAAGCTGTTTGGCCTGTGGGAATGTTCGTTGGCTTCAACACCTTCCATGACCTTTTTGATGCACTGGTCGTTCAAGACCGGCTACCACGAAATCGCTGCCAAGAAGTTCCTGGCAACGGGTGCGCCTTTCCCCGAGTGCAAGTCCTGGAAGCGTTGGCATGCACCGGGCTCCGTTGAAGGCTGGATTCTCGTGGAGGCAGACAATGCCGATGCCTGTTACGAGCACGCCGCGGAGTGGGCCGAGTGCCTCGACTGGGAGGTCACCCCAGTGCTGTCAGATGAGCAAGCTGGCCCCCTGATTGCCAAGGCCTACAGCTGATCGTTTGATCTGATCGGTGCCCCTCACACTCCGAGGGGCTCCACAAACCGTTTGAACCACTCCAAGATGTTTTCGTTGGAGTGGCTTCGGCTTAGACGCCCCCTGATGGATTCGAACCATCGACCGACTGCTTAGAAGGCAGTTGCTCTATCCAGCTGAGCTAAGGGAGCAAGCGCCCACATCTTGGCAGGCTGCATCGAGGCGGGCTGGATTTGGAAGCCTTGCGCCACCTAAGGTGATGGGCTCTTGATCGGCATCCATGGCCCCGCGTCGTCTCAGCGACAGCGAGAAGCAGGATCTGGTCGGTCGTTACAAGGCCGGCGAGTCAACATCAGCTTTGGCTGAGGCCTTTGGCTGCAGCCCCAACACCGTGAGTCGCACGGTGAAAGCACTGTTGCCAGCTGATGCTTATGCCGCGCTAAAAGCCAGCAGGCAAAAAAGGTTGGCCACTCCTCCTCCGCCCACCGTCACTCAGCCGGAAGAACCAGAGGTTGACTCCCTCAAGGAAGACGACAGCAGCCTGGCCCTCGATGACGCGGATGACTTCGGTGAAGACTCTGAGGAGGAGCTCGCCGAAGACGATGACAACGGCAGCGTTGAAACGTTCACGGAGCTTGTTCCCCTGCTTGGCGTGGGAAATCTCAGTGATCGTCCACTGAATCAAGCCCAACCGTTCAGTGTCGACCTGCTGCCGGACAGCGCCTACATGCTGGTCGACAAGGTGGTCGAGCTGGATGCGCGCCCTCTTAAGGAGTTCCCCGAGTTGGGCCTCCTCGACGATGCCGAGCAGGAACGGCAGGGGTTGTGCCTGTTTGCCAGTCCCCGCGCGGCCAAGCGCCAGTGCGGGCGGAGTCAGCGGGTGATCAAGGTTCCCGATACGGCTGTGTTTCAGCGCACCAGCAGTTACCTGTTGGCCCGGGGCATTACACGACTGGTGTTGGACGGAACCTTGATTGCGCTGGATGCCTGAGCACCGCCGCTGATTGCTCTTACCTGATTGCTCTTAATCGAAGCGATCGCGTTGATCGGGAAGCAAAACGGCCGTTGCGGTTCCGCCGCTGATCACGCCGATCACCATCGCAATCCCCACGAGAAAACCCGTGGGAAGAGGCACTGAGCGCTGCCCCCCGAGTTGGAGCGTGTGGCGATCCTGAAGGTTCTGGGCTCCAAGGCAGAGCAGCAGCAGCAGCAGCAGGCCACCGCCAAAGCTGATCAGCAGAAGACGCAGGCGAATCAACACAGCACAACCGTCGATGGGCTCAGTTTGACCTGCCCTGGTGCAAGAGGGCATACAGGCGTCGTCTGGACAGCCCTGTGGTCTGGGCCAGTTGCCGGGCAGCGTCACTGGCGCTTGCACCCTCGTCCTGCAACACCTGCAGCTGCCTGAGCAGGTCGTCGTCGTCGGGTTCTTCGACGTTCTGCGACGGTGCTCCTCCCAGCACAACCGTGCATTCCCCCTGGGGCGGGTGCTGCTGAAAGTGCAGCAGGGCACGATCCACCGTTGGCCCCACCTGTTCTTCATGGCGTTTGGTCAGTTCCCGTGCCACCTGCAGAGAACGGTCTCCTCCGCAGTGGTGCTGGAGTTCCTCGAGCAACGTGATCAGGCGGTGCGGCGCTTCGTACAGCACCGTTGTGCGGGGTTCATGGCTGATGGCTTCGATGCGGGCCCGCCGTTCCTTGCCTTTGGCCGGCAGAAATCCTTCGAAGCAGAAGCGTCCGCTGGGCAGGCCGCTGCTCACCAGAGCAGTGGTGGCGGCGCAGGGACCAGGGATGCAGATCACGGGATGGCCGGCCTGGTGTGCTGCGGCCACCAGCTCTTCACCGGGGTCGCTGATGCCCGGCAGCCCGGCATCACTGATCACCGCCAGGCTTTGACCCTCCGCCAGCAGATCCAGCAGTTGGGGCACGCGGGTGCGGGTGTTGTGCTGATGAAAGGACAGCTTGCGGCCGCCCGCTCCAAGGCTGCTCAGCAGCTGTCCGCTGTGCCGGGTGTCTTCACAGGCGATCACATCCACGCTGCGGAGCAAGTCACGGGCGCGTGGTGACAGGTCCCCCAGATGACCAATGGGAGTGCCCACCAGATACAGGCTGCCGCCGCTTGGTTCATCCCGCTGCATCACAATGGCGAGCGCCTCTGTTGATCATGATGCCCAGCTCCGCCGTCCTCCCCGCTGGCGTTGACAAGGAGGCTCTGCTGACGGAATTGCGTCGCCTGAGTTGGGGTGCCGCCGACATCCTGCGGGCCTATGCCCGCGGCGAGCAGCCTCCGCATGGTTTCCCCAAGGCGTTGAGTGTCGATGAGGGCGGAGAGGGCCCTGTGTCTGCGGCTGATCTGGCCGTGAACAAGTGGTTGCTGGATGGGCTGTCGGCCGCGTTCCCCCAGGCCGACTGGACGCTGCTCAGCGAGGAGACCGCCAAGGAGCAGCTCACCGAAGGCCAACCGCTGCCGGCGGATTGGTTGTGGATCCTCGATCCCCTGGATGGCACCAAGGATTTCCTACAGGGCACTGGCGAATACGCCGTTCATCTGGCCCTGGTGCGCGACAAGCGGCCGGTGATCGGCGTTGTGCTTCTGCCGGAAGCCGATGAACTTTGGATCGGCATCGTTGGTGAGGGTGCCTGGTGTGAAGACCGTCAGGGTGAGCGGTCGCCTGTTCGCTTCAGCGACAGAACCGAGGTTTCAGATCTGATCCTGGTGGCCAGCCGCAGCCACCGCGACGACCGTTTGGTCAAGCTTATTGATGCCCTCAATCTCGGCGGTTCCAAAGCCGTGGGCAGCGTTGGCTTCAAGGTGGCCACGATCCTGAGAGGCGAAACCGACCTCTACGTTTCCCTCTCCGGCAAGAGCGCTCCCAAGGATTGGGACATGGCTGCTCCGGAGGCGGTGTTGCTGGCGGCCGGTGGTCGTTTCACCCATGCCGATCAGGCCGACCTCGCCTACAACACCGGCGATGTGCGACAGGCCGGCTGTTTGATCGCCAGCCATGGAAAAGCCCACGCCGAGCTCGGAGAGCGTGCGACGCGGGCCATGGCCGAGATCGATCCCGGCTTTCAGGTCTGAGACCTGATCAGCTGAGCGGTGCCACCGGGGTGGGTTGAGGCTCCACTTCGGAGGCATCGCCGGCCTGGGGCACGCCCCGCAGGGTGAGGTTGATGCGGCCGCGGTTGTCGATTTCGCGCACCCGCACGGTCACCTCGTCGCCCACCTTCACCACGTCTTCGACCTTCTCGACGCGAGCTTCGGAGAGCTGCGAGATGTGGATCATGCCTTCCTTGCCCGGAAGGATCTCCACAAAGGCGCCGATCGGGATGATCCGGGTGATCGAACCGGAGAACACCTCACCCTCGTTCACCTTGCGGGTCAGGCCTTCGATGATCTTCTGGGCTTCTTCAGCCGCAGCACCATCGTGGGAAGCGATGGTCACGATGCCGCCGTCCTCGATGTCGATCTTGGTGTTGGTGCGCTCGGTGATGCCCTTGATCGTGCGTCCACCGGGGCCAATCACGGTGCCGATCAGCTCTGGATCAATCCGGAAGCTGAGCAGACGTGGGGCATGGGGAGACAGGTTGTCCCGAGGGGTGTCGATCGCCTCGAGCATCTTCTCGAGGATGTGGAGCCGTGCCGGACGTGCCTGGTTGACGGCTTCAGCCACCGTCTTCACCGAGAGGCCGGTGATCTTCATGTCCATCTGCAGGGCGGTGATGCCCTTCTCGCTGCCGGCCACCTTGAAGTCCATGTCGCCGAGGAAGTCCTCGATGCCCTGGATGTCGGTGAGGATCCGCACCTCATCGCCCTCTTTGATCAGACCCATGGCTGCGCCACTCACCGGAGCCTTCAGCGGCACGCCGGCATCCATCAGCGACAGGGTGCTGCCGCAGACGGAACCCATCGAGGTGGAGCCATTGGAGCTGAGCACTTCGCTCACCACGCGCACCACGTAGGGGAAGGTGTCCTTCTCGGGAAGCACCGGAAGAATGGCGCGTTCGGCCAGGGCGCCATGGCCGATCTCACGACGACCGGGGGAGCGCATCGGCCGCGTTTCACCGACGGAGTAGGGCGGGAAGTTGTAGTGGTGCAGGTACAGCTTCTCGGTGTTGGGATGGAGATCGTCCATCTCCTGGGCATCGCTGGGGGTGCCCAGTGTTGCGGTGGAGAGCACCTGGGTGAGTCCGCGTTGGAACAGACCTGAACCATGCACCCGGCGCGGCAGGACGCCGGCCATGGCGCTGATCTGGCGAACCTCGTCGAGGCCGCGTCCATCCACACGCTTGCCGTCTTTGAGAATCTGCTGGCGCATCAACTTCTTGGTCAGCGCCTTGAAGCTGTTGCCGAGCAGTTTCGGGCTGCTGGCCAGGGCTTGGCGAACGGCATGGTCGTCCTTGAGACCTGCGATGGTCTCGGACACCTCGCCCTTCACGGTTTCCAGGGCTGTGTCCCGCTCGTCCTTGCTCTGATCAAATTTGCTGAGGACAGCGCTGATCGCCTTGGTGCACTGCTTCTCGAGATAGGCAGGAACGGTGCTGTCTTCGTCTGGCTTCTCCGGCTTCACCTGGGTGATGCCCAGATCCTTCAGCAGCTGTTCCTGTGCCTTGATCAGTTCGCAGATCGCTTCGTAGCCGAAATCAATCGCCTCGATCACGTCTTGCTCGGGCAGCTGGTTGGCGCCGGCCTCAACCATCACCACGCCGTCAGGAGTGCCGGCGACCACCAGGTCCAGATCACCCCGTTCGATCTCCCGATAACTCGGGTTGAGCACGAAGTCATCCCCGAGCAGACCCACTCGCACGGCGGCCATTGGGCCGTTGAAGGGGATGCCCGCCAGCAACGTGGCAATCGATGCACCCGTCACCGCAAGAACATCGGCGGGGACCCGCTCATCAAGGGACAGGCAGGTGGCCACCACCTGAAGGTCGTCGCGCAGCCAGCTGGGGAACAGTGGCCGCATCGGGCGGTCAATCAGTCGGGCCGTGAGCGTGGCCCGTTCGGGGGGGCGGCTCTCACGACGCATGTAGCTGCCGGGAATGCGGCCAGCTGCATAAAGCCGCTCCTCGTAATCGCAGATCAGCGGCAGGAAATCAATGCCTTCTCGTCCGCCTGAACGGGTTGCGGTCACAAGCACGGCGGTGTCGCCACACTCCACCAAGACGGATCCTCCCGCCTGAGGGGCGAAGCGCCCGGTGGTCAGTCGAATCTCGCGTCCGTCAAAGGAGATCGACTGGGTTTGTCCTTGCACGACGTCTTATGTCCTTTTGTCAATCCCAAGTCTGACATTTCATGGCTGCTCTTCACAAGAAAGGGGAGGCCAAGCCTCCCCCTCACGACGCCGTGGCGACAAGCTGATCACCAGCTGGACTTGACCACGCCGGGCAGTTCACCTTTGTGGGCGCGCTCACGCAGCTGGTTACGGCAGAGACCGAAATCGCGATAGACGCCGCGGGGCTTGCCGGTGGCCCAGCAGCGGTTGCGCACACGGATGCGTGCGCTGTTGCGGGGCAGAGCCTGAATCTTGCGATGGATTTCCAGGCGATCCATCGGATCTTCGGCTGCGTTGAAGGCTGCCATCAGTGCTGCGCGCTTGGCCGCATAGCGCTCAACTGTTTTCTTGCGCTTCACATCGCGAGCGATCATCGACTTCTTGGCCATGCAGCTGAGGGCAGCGAGTGAACGAATCGTCAACGATACATGGGCGCATCACCCTCCTACCGACCCATCAATTGCTGGACCACCGGCAGCTGGCTGGTGTCACGCACGATCAGCACAAGCGTGAGCCCCACCAACAAAAGAAAACCGGATTGCACGAAGGCCATTTGGATCCGTTCGGACACCGGACGCCCCCGAACGGATTGAATCGCCAGCATCATCATCTGCCAGCCATCGAGCAGCGGCAGCGGCAGTGAATTGAGCACCGCCAGATTGATGGAGATCAGGGCTGAGAAGAGCACCAATCCGGATCCCCCCTGCTGGCTGAGCTGAGCCCCCATCTCAACGATCTTGACGGGGCCACTCACCTGCCCCGCCGTGGCGCGGAAGTTGGTCAGGAGGCCGGCGTAGCCACGCACGGTTTGCTGCAGCATTTGGCTGAATTGCGAGCCGGTGGTGAGCACCAGTTCACCGGGATTGCGCACGGGGCGCATCTCCCCACTGATGTTGGCCTGCAGCTGGGCGCCGATTTTTCCTGTGCCCTGTTGATCGTCAGGGATGAGTTCAAGGCTGGACGTCTCGTCTCCTCGCTTTCGCTCCACACGGATGGCTCGCTCGGGTGCTGCTTTCACATCCCGAACCATCGCTTCAACGCCCCGTTGTCCTGCAGCAAGGGGTTGGGCATTCAGGCTGAGGATCTGGTCACCGGCACGAAGCCCGGAGCGGGCGGCAGCGCCACCCGGTTGCACCTGCACCACCAAAACCCCCGGATCCGGCGCGGCGGGAACGCCGACAAACGCTGCCTGAGCGAACAGCACCACCAGTGCCAAGGCCAGGTTGGCCAACACCCCCGCAGCCACCACCAGGGCTTGCTGGGGGATGGGCCGGTTGCGCAGCAGATCCGGATCATCAGCCGGGATCGTGCTCTCCTCATCGTCGTCAGGGAAGGCGACGAAACCACCCAGGGGCAGCAGCCGCAGGGCGTAGGTCACCCCACGCCGTTGCCGCTTGATCAGGGCCGGGCCAAAGCCAATGGAAAAACCGCTGACGCGGATGCCCTGGAGCGTGGCAGCGAGGAAATGGCCGGCCTCATGCACCACGATCAGCAGGGCCAGCACCAGAAGGGCGGCCAACACGTTCATATGTCCGTCAGGAGTCCAGTCGGATCATTCTGGCTGGAGTCGCTCGCGGCCGACGTAGGGCACCAGCGCTTTGGGCAGCAGGACGCTGCCGTCGGGCTGTTGGCCGTTCTCCAACAGGGCCGCCATGGTTCTGCCGACGGCCAGGCCACTGCCGTTCAGGGTGTGAACCAACTTTGTGGCCTTGCCCTCCTTGGTGCGAATGGAGGACCGTCGCGCCTGGAAATCGCCACAGACGCTGCAACTGGAGATTTCCCGGTAAGCCCCTGCTCCCGGCAGCCAAACCTCGAGGTCGTAGGTCCGGCGGGCGGAAAAGCCGAGGTCGGCGGTGCAGAGGTCCAAAACCCGATAGGGCAGCTCCAGCGCCTGAAGCACGGCCTCTGCATCGGCCGTGATCTGTTGGTGCGCCTCTTCGGAGTGATCGGGGTGCACAAACCAGTACAGCTCCACCTTGTTGAATTGGTGCAGGCGGATCAGGCCACGGGTGTCGCGGCCGTAGCTGCCGGCCTCACGGCGGAAGCAGGGGCTGTAGGCGGCGTAGCGCAGGGGCAGTTGATCTGCCGGGATGATTTCGTCCCGGTGCAGGGAGGTCACGGGCACCTCAGCGGTCGGTGTCAGCCAGAGGTCGTCCTCCGCGCAACGGAAGCTTTCCTCAGCGAACTTGGGCAGTTGTCCTGATCCGGTGAGGCTGGCGCTGTTCACCAGCACAGGGGGCAGCACCTCGCGGTAGCCCTTGCTCGTGTGGAGGTCGAGCATGAAATTGATCAGGCCACGCTCCAGGCGTGCCCCCTGGCCCATCAGCGTGACAAAACGGCTCTGCGCAATGCGGACGGAGCGTTCGGTGTCGAACAGCTGTAACCGCTCAGCGATCTGCCAGTGCTCGTCGAGGCTGTCATCAACCCGGGGGGTACCCCAGCGGCGCACTTCAACGTTGTCGTCTTCGCTGCGTCCATCAGGGCAGGCCTCTGAGGGGAGGTTGGGGAACCCCAGCAGCTGCTGCTTGAGCTCACTGGAGAGCTGCTTCTCTTCCTCCTCCAGCACCGCCACCTTCTGCTTGATGGCATTGCCCTGTTGGCGGAGTTCGGCGACCTCGTCGCCTTTGGGATCAGCGCCCGACTTGATGCGTTGGCCGACTTCCTTGCCGATCCGGTTTCCTTCCGCCTGCAGGTTGCTGCGTTGTTGCTCCAGATCGCGCTGCTGCTGGGCAATCAACTGCAGTTTGGTGAGATCAACAGCCTTACCTCGACGCCCCAGTTGCTGGGCGATCGTTTCGGGGTTGTCACGCACAAGGCGCTGATCGAGCACGGTTTCAGGGGCGTCAGCGCCGGCAGCCTATGGCAGTCCGTTTCAGAGCACCTGGCCGACCATCACCGCCGCGATGCCCGAGAACAGGGTGATGCCAAGGGCGGTGAGGGGGCTTTGCCCCTGGGCGACGGCCATGGTCGTGATCACACCGGCACCAAGGCAGGCCACGCAGAGCTGAGTGGCGATGTCGTTGCGGCTCTCCACGTTGGTCCTGCTGTTGTTGGGACCGTAGGGAGCGCGCCGGCCAGCGCCTCACTCAAGGCGGGTGTTCGTTACGCCGCGTCAGGCTTCGTTACCTGCAGCAACAGAGGCGGGGCGGGCACGGCCGCCGTCAGCCCACTGTTTCAGCCGCTCGAGTTGTTCGCTGGCGGTGCGGGAGAGGGGGATGAGCTGGGAGGCCGCTCCAATCAGATCAGGCTCCGTCAACTCACGGTTGTCGGCAAAGGCCAGGTGCATCGCTTCGATCACGGTCTGCTCCAGCTCGGCACCTGAGAAGCCCTCACTGCGGCTTACCACCGTCTCCAGGGGAAGCTTCAGCCCCGGTCGTCTCCGTTCCAGATGCAGCTCAAGAATGCTGCGGCGCTCAGCGCTGCTGGGCAGATCGAGCATGAAGATCTCATCGAAACGTCCCTTGCGCAGCAGCTCCGGTGGCAGCTTCTCAACGCCGTTGGCGGTGGCCACCACGAACACCGGTGACTGTTTCTCCGCCATCCAGGTGAGCACGTTGGCCAGAACCCGCTGGGTTGTGCCGCCGTCACTGCGGCCATCCCCGCCAAAGCCCTTGTCGATCTCATCGATCCAGAGCACGCAGGGTGCCATGGCTTCAGCCCGTTGGATCATCTCGCGGGTGCGTGCCTCGCTGGCCCCCACCAGACCCGCGAAAAGCCGCCCCACATCCAGCCGCAACAGGGGCATCGACCAACTGCAGGCAATGGCCTTGGCCGTGAGGGATTTGCCGGTGCCTTGAGGACCCACGAGCAGGACGCCACGGGGCAGAGGCAGTCCGAAACGCCGTGCATCTTCCGAGAAGGCCCGGTGCCGTTGGTTCAGCCAGGTCTTGAGACCATCGAGGCCTCCGATGGCTTCGGTGCCCGCATCGCTGCGACAGAACTCCAGCACCTCACTGCGGGCAATCGTCTGGCGTTTTTCGTCCAGAACGTCCTGCAGATCCTCAGATCCCAACTGGCCGCGGCGGGCCAGGGCCCGGGCGGCCACCTGGCGAACACGCATCTCGCTGAGCCCGCTGCAGGCCTGAGCCAATTCATCCAGGACAGGAGCTGGCAGTGGGCTGCCGCTGCTGGTGCCGATGCTGCTGATCAGCCGACGCAGGTCGTCGCTGTCGGGAAGGGGGAGATCGAGAAGCGTGAGGCTTTCTTCCAGATCGCCGGGGGGTGTCCATTGCCCGCAGCACAACACCAGGGTGTGCGGGGTGCTGCGCAGGGATGCTTCGAGATTGCGCAGCATCCGGGCAACGCCCGGGTCATCGCAGAAACGATGAAAATCCTTGGCGAGCAGAAGGGTTGGGCTGCCCGCATCCCGTTGCTGAAGCCACTGCAGCATGGCCATCGGTTGACGGCTCCCCTGGCCATCGGCATTCACCGGCCCGCTGATGCCATCAATGAAATTCCAGCAGACCAGCTGGCGTGCAAGCCGCTGAGCAGCCTCTCCCAGCAGGCTCTCCACCCGGGCTTCCTCATTGCTCCGCACCCAGATCAGTGGTGTGCGCGCCCGCACCAGAAGGTCGATCTGATGTCCCCAGGTGGCACTGCTCATGGCTGATCGATCTGCTGCTGAAGCTGCTGCAGGGCCTGCCAGCGGGGATCCACAGCCTTTGTCTTGGTGTCTGGGATCACGGGCTGCTGCTGGAGGCCGGGTGGGCCTGGGCAGTGGTCACCGCAGTGGTTAACGACCGGCAACAGCAGGTTGAGCTGTTCGAAGGCCCATTGCTGGGGGTCAAATTGACCGCGTGGATCGAGAACATCCACCAGCCCTTCCATCTCGGCCACCTCTCCGGAAAACTCCAGCTCGTCGGCCGTCGGTTGCTCGTCTCCCAGCCAGATCAGCTCGGAAGGCTTGCAGCTGAGCTTCTGATTGAACTGATTCAGGCAGCGATCGCAGCAGAGCGTGACGATCGTGTTGAGTCTCCCCTCAACCGCCAAGACGTTGCCGCGGTGCTCTGCGGAAACATGGCCTCGCACTGGTGTGAGTGAGGGGAGCTCATCGAGCTCACCCTCAACCTCCCAGACTTTCGCGGTGCCGAGGGCCCGGAGCTCCTGAAGGGGAACAGGCTCCAGTGCCTCGATCACTTGCCCTTCGGTTCAAAGGGCAGGCGTGAGCCGCCTGAGGTGGCAGAGACCGTCACTGTTTTCTGGGCCATTTGCTGATCCAGAATTTTCTGCAGGTTGTCGGGCAGTGCCTCTTTGGTGAGGATGAAGGTCTGCAGGCCTTGGAAGATGTTGGCGATCAGCATGTAGAGCAGAACGCCGGCGGGGAGTGGGAAGAACAAGAACATCCCCGTGATCATCACCGGAGTGATTTTGTTGGCCGTGGCCTGCTGAGGGTTGGCAGGCATGCCCATGCCCGACAGCAGTTGGGAGATGAACAGGGTGATGCCGAAGCCGGCAACGAGAATGGCGATGTCCCAGTTGATGGCACCGTCGGCATAGAAGCCGACCTGGCCCAGGGCTTTGATGAACAGGAAGCCGCTGCGGGCTGCCAGGCCCGGAATCTTCGCTTCAACGGTGGCGTCACCGGAGGCGAGTGCAGTGATCGTGCCGTCCTCGCTGACGCTGACGATGTCATCACCTTTGGTCACTGCCCATGTGGGGGAGAAGCGTCCAGGGTTCTCAACATCCGTGAGCACGTCGCTGAAGGCGCGACCGTCCTTCGTATGAAGGTTCACGGTGGCGCTGTCGCCAACGCCGATCTTGGTGCCCCGCGGCAGGCTGGCGATCACCGGCACGTGGTCGGTTTCACCGATGAAGATGGAATGGCTGGCGCTGTTGAAGGGTTTGGGTTCAACGGCAGCGATCTGGTCGGCCGGCAACACCTTCATGTTCAAGGTGTAAGGGACATCGGCGAACGGTGACCCCCGCAGGGTTGCAAACAGTGCAAACAGGATCGGCATCTGCACCAGCAGCGGCAGGCATCCCGCCAGGGGGCTGCCGAATTCCTTCATCACATTGCCCAGCTCCTCCTGCTGTTTCTGAGGATTGTTGGCATACCGGCTTTTGATCTCAGCCTGACGTTTCTGAATCACCGGTTGGGCGATGCGCATGCGCCGAGCGCTGCGAATCGATCCTGCGCTCAGGGGGTAGAGCGCGATCCGGATCACGAGGGTGAGGGCGACGATGGCCAGGCCATAGCTCGGAACCAACCCGTAGAAGAAGTCCAGGATTGGAATCAGCAGGTTGTCGGAGATGTATCCGATCACGTTGAAGAAACGGGGGGGCGGGACGTTGTGAGGCCAGTGTGCATGAACAGCTGCACTCAGGCGGCGAAACCTTCAGTGGTTTTCTCTTGGGCCTTGGCCGCACGGCTGCTGATGCGTTCGAGGATGTAGGCCTCAACTTCCCGGAATCGGGGCATCGAGCGCAGTTCGAGCCTGGCGCCGTCCTTGAGCACCAACACCATGTCTCCCCAGGCACCGAAGCCCCGGGGCACGGTGCGCACTTCGCTGATCTGTGAATACACAACCTGGGTTTTGTCTTTGCCCATCCAGCCCCCCGTCACCGAGATGCGGCGACTGGTGATGCGGAAGCGCAACCAAAGGGCCCGAACAACGGCTCCGATGGTGAAGGGAAGACCGATCAGCGTGAAGCCAAGCAGGATGTTGAAGATCAGATCCCCGCGGGCTGGTCCACCGTCGTAGTGGACATCTTCCTGAATGCTGGTCATGGATCCAGTCCGGCGCTTCTCAGAAGACTGTCGCATTCTTCGAGCAACTGTGTGGGTTCGGCTTCCGCGGCTTCCGGGCGAAGGCTGATCAGCAACCACCGGCCCGCCAGATCGTTTCGTTGTTCAAAACGTCGACGCAGGTGGTCATGCAGAAGCCGCCTGAGCCGGTTCCGCTTGACGGAACGCTTGCTCACTTTGTTGCTGATCACCAAGGCGCAGCGGCAGGTTCTTTCCTGGATGCCCCGCAACTCCCGGCGAAGCAAGTTGGAATCACCTGCAGCGACTCGCAGAACCATCAAGGTTCCGTGTTGGCGCTTGGAGGACCGGTGCAAACGGTTGAAGCATCGATGCCCGCGCAATCGCATGGAGGCGGGAAGGACCATCAACCAATCCTGTTTGGGGATGCCAAGGCTGGGGTGAATCCTCTGAATTCACCCCACACCATCAAGCGGCGAGGCGGGCGCGGCCGCGCTTGCGGCGCGTGCGGATCACACGACGGCCGGTGTGGGAGCGCATCCGTACACGGAAACCCGAGACGCGCTTCCTCTTGCGGTTTGTTCCCCCGAGGGTGCGCTTGGTCATGGACGTCTCCTGGCTACCGGCCGATCTGAATCTGGGATTTTATCAGTCAGTCCACATCGATCAGCCAGCTGCCGCGGTAGCCGGACATCGGCACATCGCCGGGGGCCTGCACCAGAGCGTTGAACTGATACATGCGCTTCCCCTGGGGGTTGAACAGCTTGATGTGAAGCGAGTAGTCCCCGTCTGAAGGCAGCGGCGTGTCGGGGAAGACCACGATTTCTGTTTGGTCTTTGTTGACCTCGATCACCGCCGGGATCTCTTCGAGACACTTGCTGCGGCTCATCATGCTGCCAACGCTGGTGCGGCAAATGCGCATGCGGTGGGGCTTGAGCTTGGAGTCGAAGTAGTCCGGAACGGTGACGGTGAGTTTGAGAATCGCGGTCTTGCGGTCCTTTTCGCGCAGGGTGAGAAACCACTCCGAGCGGTCGTTTTCGATGCTGGAGGTTTGGTAGTAGTACAGCTTCCGGTAATCGCGGTCGTTGTCCCAGCGGAATTCCATCAGCCCCGGTGTGCCCTGGGCATGGGCGATCTGCTCGGGAGTTCCGGTGAGTGCTGAGCCCATCAACAGAGCTGCAGCGGTGCCAGCTCCAGCAAGCAAGCGTCTGAGGGTGGAACGGGCCATGGGAAGAATCTTGATGATGGGATTTTCCTGAGTCCAACCAGTGGGCGGTGATCTCAGGGGTCGGAGGTTGATCTGTCAGTTGTGACCAGATCTGTCTGGACGGAGCCGCTGCGCGTCGCCCTGATAAGGATGCACGGGTTGCTGGTCCTGTGGGATCCAGGCGTGGGCCAGAACACGGATGCAGCGTGGGAGGTCGCCTTGAACAGCCATTTGCTGGCAATCCAGTAAAGCCACCGTGTCCCAGCCGGGCCGCCGCCGGGCAATGGCCGCTGGGAAACATGCGTCGAGATCGGCGGTGACCGAGAAGGTCACCGACACCAGCTGATCGGGGGTCAGATCATTGCGATCGACAAGGTCGTTCATCAGGGCGCTGACCGCCGCATGGATGGCTTCCGTGCTGTTCTCTGTGCAGGTGGTGGCCCCGCGCAGGCCTCTCAGAACAAGGGGTGAGCTGGTCATGGGCGGTACAGCCAAAGCACTTGACCGCTGCCCATCAATTCAATCGAGAGTCGCTGCTGCAGTTGATGCAGGAGCTGGGACCCAGGCAGTAAGCCACTGAGCTTGCGGCGTTGCTTGCCCAGGGTGACGGGGCGAATGTCGTCCGCGTCGAGATCGGCCAGTTGCGCCGCGAGTCGACGGGCATGGTCTTCGTCGCCGAGTTCATCCACCAAGCCCAGCGCCTGTGCCTGTTCTCCGCTGAACACCCGTCCATCGGCGAAGCGCTTCACCGTTTCCAGCTCAAGGTTTCGTCCCTGCGCCACAACACCAACGAACTGGCCATAGCTGCTGTCGATCAGCTCCTGAAGCAAGGCACGTTCGGCATCGCTCAGCGGACGATCCGGGGAAAGGATGTCCTTGAACGGGCCGCTCTTCACCGTGTCGAAGCGAATCCCGATCTTTTCGAACACCCGCGAAAGGTCGTTGCCCCGCAGGATCACCCCGATGGAACCGGTGATCGTGCCGGGATTGGCGACGATTTTCTCCGCAGCCACACCGATGTAGACGCCGCCGGAGGCGGAGATGTTGCCGAAGCTGGCCACCACGCGACAGCCCTGTTCCCGGAGCCGCAGCAGGGCTGCATGAATTTCCTGGCTGTCTCCAACCGTGCCGCCGGGGCTGTCAATGCGCAGCAGCAGTGCTGGAAATTCCCTTTGCTTCACCTCCCGCAGCGCTTTGAGCACCCGCTTCCGCGTGGCACCGGTGATGGGGCCATCAACAACGATGCGCGCCATCCGTCGTCGGGATTTTCGCCGCCAGGGCCAGATCATGTTGCGCATCTGCATCGCTCCAGATCTTAAAAAGAGCACCCAAGCGCCCATCCATGCCGTCGTTGCGACTCTGGTTTCTGATGGTGTTGCCCTTCGCGCTCTGGGGAACGGCGATGACCGCCATGGCGCCATTGCTCGCCAGTGCAGGGCCTTGGCTGGTAGCTGGCTTGCGCCTTGTGCCCGCCGGTTTGGCTCTTCTGCTCTGGGGGCAGTGCACCGGCCGAGGCCTGGCGATCGATTCCCGTGATCGGCCTTGGTTCCTCCTGTTCACCCTGGTGGATGCCACCTTGTTTCAAGGCCTGTTGGCGCGGGGGTTGGAGGGCACAGGCGCGGGTCTCGGTTCCGTCCTGATTGATTGCCAACCTCTGTTGGTGGCCCTGATGGCACGCGCGTTGTTCATGGAGTCGATCAATCCCATCGGCTGGATGGGGCTGGCCATCGGTTTGGCTGGAATCGTCTGCATCGGCCTACCGGCTGAGCTGTTGGGACATTGGTGGTTGCTGGCTGACCCGCCGGTGGTGCAGCAGTTGTTTCAGCCCGGTGAGGGCTGGATGTTGCTGGCGGCCGTCGCCATGGCAGCTGGGACGGTGTTGATTCGCTTTTCCTCACGCCACAGTGATCCGGTCAGCGTTACGGCCTGGCACATGGTGCTGGGGGGACTTCCCTTGCTCGGGGTTCATGCCCTGCATCGCACGGATGCCGGCTTGGCCTGGACGGCAACGGACTGGGCGCGCATGGGGTACGCAAGTCTGCTCGGAAGCGCTCTGGCCTACGGATTGTTCTTCTGGTTCGCCAATCAGCGCGATCTCACCAGTTTCAGCAGCCTTGGATTTCTCACCCCTGTGTTTGCCTTGGCCACCGGCGGTTGGTTGCTGGGAGAGCGCCTTGATCTGCTCCAGTGGATCGGTGTTGTGATGGTGCTCGTTTCGGTGATCTTTGTGAGTCAACGTCGCCGGTTCTGGGAGCCGCTGCCGCTTGCGGACCCCTCCTCATGACGGAATCGCCGCTTCACCTCGTCATCGTCAACACACCCATCGGGGCCCTCGGCAGTGGCGAGGGTGGAGGTGTGGAGCTCACCCTCCGATCCTTGGTGCAGGGGTTGGTGCGGCGTGGCCACAGGCTCACGGTTGTGGCCGCCAAGGGCTCCACACTCCCCGCCGACTGCAGCGGAGTTGAGTTGCTGGAGGTGGAGGGTGTGAACCAGCCCAGCTGGCAGCACGCCGCCGAGCATGCGCCGGTCGAAATTCCCCGTAATGGGCTTCTGCCGGCTCTCTGGGAGGCCGCGCTCGATGTGGGTCAGTCCGCCGACGCCGTGATCAACGGTGGCTACGACTGGCTGCCGTTGTGGCTGACGCAACGGGTCAGCGCAAGGCTCTTTCATCTCGTGAGCATGGGGGATGTGGCTGCGGTGATGCGCGATGTGATCGAAGCCGTCGCCGCCTGGGATTCCCGTCGCCTTGCTTTTCACACCCACCGCCAGGCCGCTGATTTCCGGCTGCCTTCTCCGCCCAGTGTTGTGGGCAACGGATTTGATCTCAGCAACTACACCTTTCAAGGGCAGACCAATGGCCCTCTGGGTTGGGCGGGCCGCATCGCACCGGAAAAGGGGCTGGAGGATGCTGCTGCTGCCGCTGCTGCCCTGGGTGAACAGCTTCTGGTTTGGGGGCTGCGTGAAGACGACGCCTATGCGCGGCAGGTGGAGTCGAGTGTTCCCAAGGGCACGATCGACTGGCGTGGATTTCGATCGACCCGGGAGCTGCAGCAGGAGATGGGCCACTGCCGCGCTCTGATCAACACACCGAAATGGAATGAGGCCTACGGCAATGTTGTGGTTGAAGCCCTGGCCTGTGGTGTTCCGGTCGTCGCCTATGACCGTGGTGGACCGGGGGAGCTGATCTGTTCCGGTCGCACTGGCTGGTTGGTGCCGCCCGACGATGTTGCTGCCCTCACGGAGGCGCTTCGGCGCGTCGACAGCATTGAGCGCTCCCTCTGCCGCAGCTGGGCTGAAGAGCACGCCTCCTGTGAGGTCTTCAGTCAGCTTGTTGAATCGTGGGTTCGAACAGGACTGACGGCGGATGTCAGCATCAACCGCAGGAGCTGAGGGTCCCTTGTCGGTCAATGTTTCAGGACGCCAGCGACGCCAGGTTCTGGCACTTGTGCTGACCCTGGGACTCGTTATCACCTTTTGGCGGTTGGGATCCACCGGCGTGGTGGATGAAACTCCGCCGTTATTTGCCGCAGCCGGACGGGCCATGGCTGACACCGGCGACTGGCTGACGCCTCGGGTGAACGGCTTGCCCCGTTACGACAAACCCCCCCTGGTGTACTGGCTGATGGGGTTCGGTTACGCCTTGCCCGGACGCGAGGTTTGGGATCCTCTCGGCAGTTGGTCGGCACGGCTTCCTTCCGCCTTGGCCACGGTCGGGCTGATGCTTGGCCTCGCCGATACGGTGCTGCGCTGGCCGTTCCCCGGCGATGCCCGTCCGCGTTTGACGGCACTGATCGCACCGCTGGCTTTTGCCTTCTCGCCGCTGGTGCTCGTCTGGAGCCGCACCGCGGTGAGTGATGCCCTGCTGTGTGGCCTGCTGGGTCTCAGCCTGTTGCTGCAGTGGAGGCGTTTTGCCGCCCCCCAAGAGGTGGCCTGGTGGCCAGCCTGGGTGATCCTCGGATTCGCAGTGCTGGCCAAGGGGCCTGTTGCTGTGGTGCTTTCAGGGCTCGTTCTGCTGATGTTCGGAGCGTTGCGACGGGATCTCGTTCAACCCTGGCGGCGGCTGCGCCCGCTGCCCGGGTTGCTGCTCACCGCTCTGATCAGCCTTCCCTGGTACGCCCTGGAGTTGCTGGTGGAAGGACAGCCCTTCTGGGACAGCTTTTTCGGCTACCACAACCTTCAACGCTTCACCTCCGTGGTGAATAATCACCTGCAGCCCTGGTGGTTTTTCGGCCCGGTGATGCTCGTGGCTGCCCTGCCCTTCACGCCCTACCTGCTGTTGGGACTGGCGCGGGTGCCCCGATTTCGGATCGCTCCGGAGCATTCGTTGCATCAATTCGCAGCGTGCTGGCTGTTGGCGGTGCTGTTGCTATTCACCACCGCAGCCACCAAGCTCCCCAGTTATTGGTTGCCCGCCACCCCCGCGGCGGCCCTGTTGGTGGCCCAGGCCACGGTGGGCTCTTCGCGCTGGCAACGGATGGCATGGGCAACTTGCCTGGCCTTGATCGCCGTCCTGGCTGCTGGGTTCTGGCTGGGATCGCTCTGGGTTCCCTTGATCGAGGATCCGGAGATGCCGACGCTGTTGGTGGATTTGCTCGCCAGCGGTTTGTTGAAGTGGGCTGCAGTCTGGTTCAGTGCAGCCGCCACGCTTGGAGCTTTGCTGCTGCTGCAGCGTCGCGCCGCTGCTCAGGCACTGCTGGTCATGCAGGCCTGTCTGCTCGGATTTCACCTCACGGCTCTGATTCCCATTGCCCAACTCGCCGATCGTCTGCGTCAGCAACCGGTCCGTGACGCGGCCTCACTGATGCTGTCGCAACAGCGCAGAGGAGAACCCATGGTCATGGTTGGCGCCATGAAACCTTCGCTGCACTTCTACACGGGTCAAGTGATCCTGTACGAAGGCCAATCCGATGGGGCGTTGGTCAACATTGCGGATCGGCTGGCCCATGAACAGCGGCGGGGCTGGACGGGATACCCCCTTGGTCGCCCGGGTGCATCCAGCACGGTGCTGGTGTTGATCGATCGCGGCACGGCAGAACGTGACCATTGGATCGACCTCCAGCCCGAGCTGCTCGGCCAAATCGGGATTTACGACGTGTGGCGTCTCGACCGCAGCCGCCTTGAGCAACGGGCTCAAACCTTGCAAGCCAAAGGCGTTGAGGCCGACTGGCGTGAGCCGCGTCCTGAGCGGTACTGAGCTGACGATGCCTAGGACGGTGACAACGTCTGGCGGTGGCAAAAACCGCAGTGCTTCCAGAGCTTCATTTCCCCCTTGGGTGCTGGTCTGCCGCAGTCCGGGCACGTTCCCATCCCATGGACGTCGGCGCGGCTCGGATGCTGAGCCCAAATGCTGGCTTCGCTCTCCAGCACTGGGGATTGGAGGGAGTGGTGTTGCTGAATGCGCAGATCACGCACCGCGTGGCCGGCTTGGTGCAGGGCGCTGATCAGTTGAGGCTTGTTGTAGAGGAGAGCCTGGCGCCATTGGGGATGGCTGGCTCCCACGGTCAGCACCCCGCGTTGCAGCGATAGGGGGCGGCAGTGCGGTGCCAGTTGCGCTCCCGCAACTCTCGGCCAGTCCTGCCAAAGCGCTGCCAGATGGTCGTCCTTGCGCCACTCCCTCTGAAGTGCGCCAAGACAGGTTTTCAAGGGTTCTGCCGGAGCTGGCGCAGCTGACTGCAGCAGCTCCAGGCCCGGAAGGCGACGCCGTTGGGATTCAGGTGCAACCGCCATGGGTTGATCCTAGGCAGAACTGCTGCAGGAACCTCGCTAATCTCAGCGCGTCTGAGGCCAAGCCATGGGTTTCTTTGATCGGCTGAGCAGGCTGGTTCGTGCCAACGCCAACGCTGCCGTCAGCAGCATGGAGGACCCGGCCAAGATCCTCGATCAATCCGTCGCTGACATGCAGGCGGATCTGGTCAAGTTGCGTCAGGCCGTCGCCCTGGCGATCGCGAGTCAGAAGCGACTGACCAGCCAGGCTGAGCAGGCTGCAGCTCAATCCAAGACCTGGTACGAGCGTGCTGAGCTGGCGTTGAAGAAGGGTGAGGAATCCCTGGCTCGGGAAGCATTGACCCGCCGCAAGACGTTCCAGGAGACGGCAACCTCGCTGACGGCCCAGGTGCAGGCCCAAGACGGCCAGGTGGAATCGCTCAAGAAGAGTCTGGTTGCCCTCGAAGGAAAGATCGCTGAGGCCAAGACCAAGAAGGACATGCTCAAGGCCAGGGCCCAGGCGGCCAAGGCCCAGCAGCAGTTGCAAAGTGCCGTCGGCAGCATCGGCACTGATTCCTCCATGGCGGCCTTCGAGCGGATGGAGGAAAAGGTGGAGGCCCTGGAGGCCACCGGCCAGGCTGCGGCTGAGCTGGCTGGATCTGATCTGGAGAGTCAGTTCGCGGCTTTGGAAAGCGGTGGCGGTGTTGATGATGATCTCGAGGCGTTGCGCGCTCAGCTGAAGGGAGGCCCGGAAGCCGTTGCTCTTCCCGCGTCTGAGACCTCCGAGGCCGTGAAGCCCGTGCAGGTGGAAGAGGTGGATGCTGAACTCGAAGACTTGAAACGATCCATCGACAAGCTCTGATCAACCCAGGAAAGTCGTCCGGCTTTCCATAGGATCAGTTCAGTCATTTGAGTGCCTTGGCTGGAGCTGTTGCCGATTTCACCGACGCTGGTTTTGAACGTGAAGTTCTCAAGGCTTCCGGCACGGTCCTCGTGGATTTCTGGGCTGCCTGGTGCGGCCCTTGCCGACTGATCGCTCCGTTGATGGATTGGGTGGCGAGCGACTACGGCGATCGCGTCAGCGTCGGCAAGCTCGAGGTGGATTCCAATCCTCAGACCCGTGACGCTTACCAGGTTCAGGGCATCCCCACACTGATCCTCTTCCGCAACGGTGAAGTGGTGGCGCGGCATGAAGGTGCCATCGCCAAACCGCAGCTGCAGTCCTTCCTGGATGCCAACCTCTAAGCGGCTTGCCTCACTGGGCAGCGCTGTTTTTGCCCGTGTTGATGCCGCCAAACAGGCTTATCGGCTCGAGGCGTCTTCTTCGCTCCGTCCGGATCTGGTGGATCTCTCCATCGGATCCTCTGATCTCCGGCCTCCCACGGCGTTGTTGGACTCCATGGCCTCAGCGGTCATGGAGTCCAGCAGCAGCTCCTATTGCCTTCAAGCCGGCCTGAGGCCTTTTCATGCCGCCGTCGCGGACTGGTGTCGGCATCGCTTCGACGTTGCCGTGGATCCTGATCATGAGGTCCAGTTGTTGGTGGGATCCCAGGAAGGAACCGCCCATTTGCCGCTGGCGGTGCTGGATCCGGGTGACCCTGCCCTGCATCTGGACCCCTGTTATCCGTCCCATACCGGTGGATTGCACCTGGCGGGAGCCCGGACCACGGTCCTTTCCCTTTCCCCTGAAAACGACTGGCGGCCGGACCTGATGACCATCAGCCCCCAGCTCTGGGATCAACTGAAGTTGTTCGTTTTGGGGTACCCCCACAACCCTTCAGCCCGGGTGGGGGATCAGGAGGATCTCAATCGCATCACGGCGATCGCAGCTCGGCATGACGTGGTGATCGCTCACGACAATCCCTATGTGGATCTCGCCCTGGATGGAGAGCCTCCCTCGCTGTTGCAGGCTTCAAACTGGCGGGAGTGCGGCATTGAATTCTTCTCCCTTTCCAAGGGCTGGTGCCTTGGGGGATTCCGACTTGGTTTTGCAGTTGGGGCTGCACCGCTGATTGCCGCCCTGCGTCGCGCCAAGGCCGTCATCGATTTCAACCAAAGCCTGGCTCTGCAGCAGGGTGCGATTCAGGCCTTGCAACGCTTCCCCGATTGGCCGCGGCAACTGCATCCGACCTATCGCGAACGACGGGATCGTGTGGTCGAGACCCTCAGGGCACGCGGTTGGTCGGTTCCATGTCCAGAGATGGCGATGTACCTCTGGTTCCCCTTGCCTGATGCGGCCCATCGTCGGGGCTGGAGTGATGAAGATGCCGCGAGGGAACTGCTTCAGCGCAGTGGTGTCGCCTTGACCCCTGGGTCTGGGTTTGGTGTCGGCGGTCGCCAGTGGCTGCGCATGGCGCTTGTGCGGCCAGTGAATGAGTTGGTGGACGCTGCATCGCGTCTCGCGGATGCGATGGATGACTGATCAACGCATGCAGCAACATCGATTCCCACACTTCGGTGGTGGCCGGTTGATGGCGACGTATCGCCGCCTCGCTGGTGCCTCGGCACGCCACTGGTCCATCCGTCATGTGCCTGTGTGCAGCAGCACGGATGAGCTGCTGGGGGCCTGGTTGCGCGATCAGCCTTCATTGATGGGACCTCGCGCCGTCATTGCCACCCACCAGCGCCGGGGAGTTGGCCAATGGGGGCGCGCCTGGGTTTCTCCGCCAGGTGGTGTCTGGATCAGTGCTGCTTTGCCTTGGCGGAGCCAAGGGGCCGGTCAGGCCGGCTTGCTTGGCTTGGCGCTGGCCCTTTCGGTGGTGCACCGGCTTGAGCAGCAGGGCCTTTCGGTTCAGATCAAATGGCCCAACGACCTGTTCGTGAACGGCCGCAAATTGGCGGGCCTTCTGCCAGGGGTGGTGCAGCGGGGCTCCCAGCTGCGTTTGCTACGCATCGGCCTGGGCCTAAATGTGCGGAATGCAGTTCCTGGCCATGCCATTGCCCTGAGAAGGCTTGAAGGGCAGCAGGCTGCGGATCCGATCCGATGGACGGCGGAGGTTTTGCTGGCCTTCGATCATTGTCACGACGAAGGAGGCGATGGGGCCTGGTGCCTCGATGGCGTTGAGGCCAGGCTCTGGTCCGATCAGCTCGTCCATCCTCAAGACGGTCAGATCTGGCGGATTGCTGGCCTTGAACGCGATGGAGGGCTGCGGTTGCGTCAGGGTTCAAGGACTGAAACCTGGCGCCGCTGGCCCTGAGTTGGTGTCCCATCCATAGGATTCCTGAGCACAGCCGTCTTGTCCGTTGCTGGCTTGGTTCGCGCTGATCTGGATGTTGGTTCCAGCCGCGGTTACGCAGGGTTTGGATCAGTCGCTCGATGGTTTGGTTCGCCAACGGGTGATCACGTCCCAGGAGCGCAAGCTGCTCCGGGGCGGTGGCGCGGCGGTTCCCATCGAACGCAGCCGTTTTAAGGAGGCCTGTCGCACCGGTGCTCTGTCCCGGCAGGACTGTGCTTCCGGGGTGGCCAGGCGTCCGCCGGGGGCACCGGCCTCAGCACGGGTTCGCTTGATCCCCTCCCGCCAACCATTGCGTGTTCCCGTGTCAGCGCTTTTCGCCCGCGATGGCGGCACCTTTCGGCTGGAATCCGTCTTTGCGGTCACGCCCCGTCCGCTGCCAACTCCTGGCAATGGCGACAGTCAACTGCTGTTCCCGGTGGCTGGAGATGCTTTGAAAAGCAGCGGGTTTGGTTGGCGTCTGCATCCGATCCTGGGGAGCTGGCTGATGCATGCCGGGCGGGACTTTGCGGCACCGGAGGGCACACCGGTGGTGGCTGCTCTTTCGGGGCAGGTCTTAAGCAGTGGTCTTGCCGGTGGGTATGGCGTCGCCATCGAACTGGAACACGCCGAGCCATTGCGCCGCACGCTCTATGGCCATCTCTCGGAGATCTACGTGCGACCCGGTCAACCGGTGCGCCAGGGAGAGGTGATTGGCCGCGTCGGCAGCACAGGTCTCAGCACAGGGCCGCACCTGCATTTCGAGTTGCGCACACCCTCGCGGGCCGGTTGGCAGGCCGTTGATCCAGGGGATCTGGATCTTTCCGCCGTGATGCGTGCCAACAACGATCCTGTTTCGCTCCTGTTCGGCCAGGTGTTGCGCAGCCTTGAACGGGATCAGCCCTAGCCCAGAGCGACGCCGAGCGAAACAGAGACGTCAGTTCGTCTGTTCCCTGAGGATGAATCCGACACCGCGCACGGTGTGGATGAGGGTTGGCGCGTCGTCCAGTTCGACTTTTTGACGCAGGTAGCGGATGTAAACGTCGAGAAGATTGTCGTCCCCATAAAAATTTTCTCCCCAAACACCGTGCATGATTTCCTGGCGTTCAAGCACGCGGCCAGCACCCCGCATCAGGAAATTCAGCAGGTCGTATTCCTTCACAGACAGTCGGATCGCACGATCTCCCCGCATCACATCTCGGGTTCGCGTGTTCATGCTGAGGTCGGCGACCTTGAGAATTTCGTTGACATCTGAGCCGCCTAAAGGCCCTGAGAATGTTTCAGCACGGCGGTGCATGGCCCGCAGGCGTGCCCCTCATCGGTGATTTCAGCACTGATCAGCTGCTGAATGCGCGGATCATCTTCCACGACTGCAACACGAAGAGCCTTGGGGGTCTCCTCCATTAGCGCAGGGGCACTGCACTCATTGTGGGCATCCAGTGAGCGCCCGACCATCCTGGAATCGAGCAATGCGTTGTGCTCGGGCCGCCACATCGTCCTCATGGGTCACCATCACCAGGGTGATGCCCTGTTGGTGGAGTTCATCAAACAGTTCCAGCACCTCGGCGGTGGTGCTGGAGTCCAGAGCCCCTGTGGGTTCGTCCGCCAGCAACAGACTGGGGCGGTTGATGATGGCCCGGGCGATGGCCACCCGTTGTTGCTGCCCTCCGGAGAGCTGATTGGGCTTGTTCTCCAAACGCTGCGCCAGACCAACGCGGCGCAGGGCCGATTGGGCACGCTCGATCCGTTCCTCCCTGGGCACCCCCGCGTAGATCATCGGCAGCATCACGTTCTCCATGGCGCTGGCGTGGCCGAGCAGATGGAACTGCTGAAAGACAAACCCGAGCGAGCGGTTGCGAACGTCGGCTAAGGCATCGTCATCCAACAGTTCAACGGCCGTGCCATTGAGCCGGTAGGTGCCATTGGTGGGCCGGTCCAGGCAGCCAAGGATGTTCATCGCCGTGCTCTTGCCTGAGCCGCTGGCCCCCATCACCGCCAGGTAATCCCCCTCCTGAACGGTGAGATTTAGTTGGTCAAGAGCTTTGACTTCGAGATCACCAGATCCGTAGATCTTGCTGATCCCCCTGAGCTCAGCAACCGGCTGCTGCAAAGCCTCAGCCAAGACCCTTCAGACTTGACAGGGCGATGGCTTGCTGAAGCAATGGCGTTCCTGCAACCGCTGTGTTGGCCCACTGGAAGAGGGGATTGGAGAGGATCCCGCCAACGGCGGTGATCGCCACACATCCAATCAGGGCAACCCGAAGAGGCTGCATCCCCATCAACGACCAATTCACCTCGGGGTAGGCCTTGACCACATCGGAGGCCTCTTGGGGCTCCTTCACCACCATCATTTTGATGACGGAGATGTAGTAGTAGATCGACACCACGGAGGTGACCAGGCCAACCACCACCAGCAGGTATTCGTGGTTCGCCCAACCGGCAAAGAACAGATAGATCTTTCCGAAGAAACCCAGCATTGGCGGAATGCCACCCAGAGAAAGCAGGCAAAGACTGAGGCCGAGGGTGATCAGGGGATCCTTCTGGTAAAGCCCCGCGTAATCAGAAATTCGATCGCTTCCTGTGCGGATCGAGAAGAGGATGATGCAGGCGAAGGCCCCCAGGTTCATGAACAGGTAGGCCGCCATGTACAGAACCATGGCCGCGAAACCGTCCTCGGTGCCGCAGACCATGCCGATCATCACGAAGCCGGCCTGGCCGATCGAGCTGTAGGCCAGCATGCGCTTCATCGAGGTTTGGGCGAGAGCAACAACGTTGCCCAGGGTCATGCTCAATACCGCCAGAACGGTGAACAGCAATTTCCATTGATCGTCGAAGGCACCAAAGCAACCCACCAGGATGCGAAGGGCCAGGGCGAATCCGGCCGCTTTGGAACCCACGGAAAGGAATGCCACCACAGGGGTCGGTGAGCCTTCGTAGACGTCAGGCGTCCACTGGTGGAAGGGAACGGCTGCGATCTTGAATGCAACGGTGGCCAAGACGAACACCAGGGCCAAAGCAGCCAGAGGTGTGGTGCTGGTTTGCAGAGCCAGGCCGATGGTGTCGAGGCTGGTGCTGCCGCTCAGGCCGTACAGCAGGGAAGAGCCGTAGAGGAAAACAGCAGCGGCTGCCGATCCCACGAGCAGATATTTGAGTGCTGCTTCCGAGCTGCGGGCATCCCGCTTCATGTAGCCCGACAGCAGATAGCTAGCGACGGAGAGTGTCTCCAGCGAGATGAACACACTCACCAGATCCGTTGCCCCGCAAAGGAGCATGGCGCCGAGGGTTGCGGCGAGGAGGATGGCGGCGTACTCGCCAACGGGTGTGCCGCTCTTCTCCGCGTAACGCCAGCTGATCAGCAGCGACAGAAGCGTGGACAAGGCAATCACAGCCCGGAACGCCACCGCCAGGTTGTCGGCGAGGAAGGCTCCAAGGAACGAGGGCTCCAGCGGTGCGTTCCACTGCAGGGCCAGCAGCACCAGGGAGGTCCCCAGGCCGACGTAACAAATCGGCGGCACCCAACGTGTGGCGACCTTTTCGCCGGCCAGGTCCACCAAGAGGGTGGCGATCATCGCCAGCAGAACTGCAGCTTCGGGCAGTACGGCGGAGGCATTGAGAGAGAGATTCAGCAGCTCACCAGGGGCAGCCGTGGCCTGGGTGGCGAGAAGGAAAGCACCCATGTCGGGCATGGCAGCCTGGAACCGTTGCGCTGGGGCGACTGTAGCGGCGCTTGACGCGCCGACGGTCATGCAGAGCGCTGCTCGGTGCGATAAAGAAGGGGAACGGTTTACCTGCCGCTAGTGGCGCACACCCTCGTCATCGTTGAGAGCCCCACGAAGGCCAAGACCATCCGTGGCTTCCTTCCCAAGGGATTCAAGGTCGAAGCCTCCATGGGGCATGTCCGCGACCTTCCCAACAACGCCAGCGAGATTCCGGCATCGGCCAAGGGGCAGAAATGGGCCAACCTCGGTGTGAACACCGACGCGGATTTCGAGCCGCTGTACGTGGTCCCGAAGGACAAGAAGAAGACGGTTCGCGAACTCAAGGACGCCCTCAAGGGTGCTGATCAGTTGCTTCTGGCGACGGACGAAGACCGGGAAGGCGAAAGCATCAGTTGGCACCTCCTCCAGCTGCTGGCGCCGAAGGTGCCGGTGAAGCGCATGGTGTTTCACGAGATCACCAAGGAGGCCATCGGCAAGGCTCTGGATCAGACCCGCGACCTGGACATGGAGCTGGTCCATGCCCAGGAAACCCGGCGGATTTTGGATCGCCTTGTGGGGTACACCCTGTCCCCTCTCCTCTGGAAAAAGGTGGCCTGGGGACTCTCCGCCGGGCGGGTGCAGTCCGTTGCGGTTCGGCTCCTGGTTCAACGGGAACGGGCCCGCCGCGCCTTCCGCAGCGGCAGTTACTGGGACCTCAAGGCCCAGCTTGAGCAGTCGGGCAGTGCCTTTGAGGCCAAACTGACCCATGTGGGTGGCCAGCGGATCGCCACCGGCAACGACTTCGACGAGAGCACCGGCGGGCTGAAGGCAGGCAGTGCCGTGCGGCTGCTCAGCGAGAGCGAGGCCAAGGCGTTGGCTGAATCCGTGCGAACCAGCGCCTGGACTGTGGATGCGGTGGAGGAGAAGCCCACCGTGCGCAAGCCGGTGCCTCCCTTCACCACCAGCACCCTTCAACAGGAGGCGAATCGCAAGCTGCGCCTTTCAGCCCGGGAAACCATGCGCTGTGCCCAGGGGCTCTACGAACGCGGTTTCATCACCTACATGCGGACCGACTCGGTTCACTTGTCGGATCAGGCGATCAACGCATCCCGCAACTGCGTGGAGAGCCTTTACGGCAAGGAGTATCTGAGCAAAGGGCCGCGGCAGTTCAGCACCAAAGCCCGCAATGCCCAGGAGGCCCATGAAGCGATTCGTCCATCCGGCGAAAGCTTCCGAACCCCCGGTGAAACCGGTCTGGATGGGCGAGATCTGGCGGTGTATGAGCTGATCTGGAAGCGCACCGTGGCCAGCCAGATGGCTGAAGCCAGGCTCACGATGCTCTCGGTGGATCTCAGCTCAGGCGAGGCCAGTTTCCGGGCCAGCGGCAAGCGCATCGACTTCCCCGGTTTCTTCCGCGCCTACGTGGAAGGCAGTGATGATCCCGATGCGGCCCTTGAGGGTCAGGAAGTGTTGCTGCCGGCGTTGAGCGTTGGCGATGCACCGGAGCCGAAGACCGTTGAGCCCCTTGGCCATCAGACCCAGCCGCCGGCACGGTTCAGCGAGGCATCGCTGGTGAAGATGCTGGAAAAGGAAGGCATCGGCCGGCCGTCGACCTACGCCTCGATCATTGGAACGATCGTGGATCGCGGCTACGCCACGCTGTTGGGCAACGCCCTGACCCCCAGCTTCACCGCCTTTGCTGTGACGGCGTTGCTCGAGGAGCATTTCCCTGAACTGGTGGACACCAGCTTCACCGCTCGAATGGAGAACACCCTCGATGAGATCTCCCACGGCAAGGTGCAGTGGTTGCCTTACCTGGAGGGCTTCTACAAGGGTGATGAGGGCCTGGAAAACCAGGTGCAGCAACGGGAAGGGGACATTGACCCCGGTGCATCCCGCACCATCGATCTGGAGGGCTTGTCCTCCGTGGTTCGCATCGGCCGCTTCGGCGCCTACCTGGAGGCCAAACGGGTCAGCGACGACGGTGAGGAAGAGCTGATCAAGGCCACCTTGCCCCAGGAGATCACTCCGGCTGATCTGGATGAAGAGCAGGCCGAATTGATCCTCAAACAGAAGGCCGACGGCCCCGAAGCCATCGGTGAGGATCCGGAAACGGGAGATCTGGTCTACCTGCTCTTCGGTCAGTACGGCCCTTACGTGCAGCGGGGCCAGGTGAGTGATGAGAACCCCAAGCCCAAACGTGCGTCTCTGCCCAAGGGGCAGAAGCCGGAGGATCTCACCCTGGAGGATGCCCTCGGACTGCTCCGTTTGCCGCGTCTTCTCGGTGAACACCCCGATGGTGGGCGGATTCAGGCGGGGCTTGGCCGCTTTGGCCCTTACGTCGTCTGGGACAAGGGCAAGGGCGAGAAGGATTACCGATCGCTCAAGGGGGATGACGATGTTCTGGCGGTGGGGCTGAGCCGTGCCCTTGAGCTGCTGGCCATGCCCAAACGGGGTCGGGGTGGACGCACCGCCCTCAAGGACCTCGGTAAGCCGGAGGGCAGTGATGAAACGATTCAGGTCTATGACGGTCCTTACGGCCTGTATGTCAAACAGGGCAAGGTGAATGCCTCGCTGCCGGAAGGCAAGGGCGCTGACGATGTGACCCTTGAAGAAGCGGTGGAACTGCTTGCCGCCAAGGCAGCATCGAAGAAGGGTGGTCGTAAAACCGCCGCGAAAAAACCAGCCGCGAAAAAAACAGCCGCCAAGAAACCAGCGGCCAAGAAACCCCCCGCCACCACCAAAACCGGTCGGCTCAGGGCCAGTGCGGTGCGGGTGATCAAGCCGGCTGACAGCTGATGGCCCGTTTGCTTTGGCTGCTGCCCGTGGGGCTCCTGCAGGCCTGTGCCGGCACACCGGTCGCTGAACAGTTGGAACGCTCCTTCGCGGTGCCTGAAGCCAGGCCGGCTCAGGCAGCTGCGCCCGCACCGGTTGTGAAGGCCAGCCCAACAGTTGTCAGCCCATCGGTTGCCAGCCCTACTGCTGCGACTCCCTCCACGCCGGCGGCCAAGGCTGTTTCCCTGCCTGAGGCAACGGATGCTCCTGATCCTGTTCCGCAGCCAAAACCACGGACGGTGTCATCCCAACGTCTGCCCCAAGCGCCCTACCGGATCACCATCCGTTTGGCCGGAGCCGACCCTGCCGCTCCTGCTGAAGCCGTCACCCGTGCCCTGCGTGAGGCTGATGTTGGCTTTGCGGTGGAACGGATTGAGCGGGTTGAACCATGACCGACGCGACCCACCGGTTGAGCCGCCAGCAGGCTCTGAGGCTGGTTGAGGGGGCATATCTCGCGGCCGCGACTGGGCTGATCTGGTTGGCTCTGTACTACTTGCCGGTGGGTGGTGCGCTGTTCCGTCTGGCCCTTCCCTTGCCCCTGATCCTGCTGCAGTTGCGTCGTGGCAATCGTTCCGGTGCAGAGGGTCTGCTGCTCTCTGTGCTGCTGCTCACCGCCTTGATGGGTCCTTTGCGTGGACCGCTGCTGCTGTTTCCCTACGGCCTTTTGTCGCTCTGGCTGGGCTGGAGCTGGTGCCGGGGGATCAGCTGGTGGCTGAGCTGGTCGGGAGGCGTTGTTCTTGGAACGGCAGGGTTTTTGGTGCGAGTTCTGGTGCTTTCGTTGCTCGTGGGAGAAAACCTCTGGGTCGTGATCACCCGGGCCGGTTCCGCTCTGCTCGAGCGCTTGATCGCGGTACTGCATCTGCCGATCACACCGGATCTCACCCAAGTGCAGTTGATGGCGTTGCTGTTGGTGGTTGTTCAGGAGGTCATCTATGTGCTGTCTCTTCATGCTTTGGCGTACTGGATCTTTCCCCGCCTGAAATCACCGATTCCGGAGCCCCCGAGGCTGCTGCATGGACTCATTGCCCTCGATCCCCTCTGAAGCCTCGGTGTTGCCTGAGGGCTGCCAGCAGCTGGGAGGTCTCGGTGCACGCAGGTTGGACGCAGCGGCACTTCGTCCCTGGACCTCCAACGATCAACCGCTGGATCTTTTGCTCGTTCTGGCGGCCACACAAACGGCTGAGCATGAAGGGATTTCAGCCGCTGGCTCCACCGTGGCTTCGCGGCGCTACACCGCCCTGGCTGATGCGGAGCTACTGATTCACGGGCCGGCGCGGCAGCGCCGTTGGCCTCTGCCGCCTCTGCCCGCTGGCGTCTCCCCCGCCCTGCTCAGCCATGTCGCGGCGCGACGCTTGACGTTGAGGCCGCAGGTGGCGGCCCTCGGCTTGGCTCAGAAACCCGATTTTCCTCACCTGCACATCGAGCCCCTGGACCAAGGCCCCTCGGCCTGCCTGTCCAGTGGTGCGGCGATGCCATTGCCGAGGGTGCAGCATTTGTGGCGACAGGGAGAGCTGCTGGGGCGAGGGTTGCAACGCCCCTTGGTGGTGGCGGAGTGTGTTCCAGGGGGCACCACAACCGCTCAAGCGGTGTTGACGGCCCTCGGCGTGGAGGTTGCCCATCTGATCAGCGGTAGTGCTCTTCATCCGCCGCAGCAACTCAAGAAAGATCTCGTTGTCCGAGGGCTTCAGCAGGCTTCGCTTGGTGCGCATCCTTCGGCCGAGCAGATCCTGGCTGCTGTTGGTGACCCTTTTCAGGCCTTCACCGCAGGGGTGGTGGTGGGTGCGGTGTCCGCGGGACAACCGTTGCTGCTGGGGGGCGGTTGCCAGATGCTGGCTGTTCTGGCCTTGGCGATGCAGGCTTTGCCCGCCCGTCAGCGGGACCAGCTGGCGGCCCAGGTGCTGATCGGCACCACCGGTTGGCTCGCTGATGAGGGTGCGGATCTGGCAGGTCAGTCCCCCTTCGGCGGGCTGGTGGATGCCACTGCGAGCCACCTGACCTCTGCCCTCTCCGTTCTGGCCTGTGGCGTGCGTTTTCACAGCAGCACCCATCAACCCTTACGTGACTACGAACGGGGCTATGTGAAAGAAGGGGTGGGGGCCGGCGCTCTTTTGCTGCTCGCCCAGTTGCGTGGATGCTCTTGTGCCGATCTGGTGCTGGATTGTGAGCACGCCCTGGAGCAGCTGCTCAGCCGCCCCGTAACGTCAAGCCCATGAACGTCTGGAGAGAGCGGTTGGGTCCCCTGCGCCGGCGCCAAGTGCTCCAGATGATCGGGGCGACGGGAACCGTGCTGCTGGCGGGCTGTCGTCCGGCGACATCCGTGCCAACCCTGATGGCTCCGGCTGGGGTTTTGCCGAAAGCGTGGGCTGATGCCTTGCCCAAGCCCTGGCGCCTGACGTTGGCTCCAGCTCAGCAGGACTGGAGGCCGGCGGATCAGGCGCGTGCCGATGTGTTGGTGATCGGTGATGGATGGCTTGATGCCCATCCAGCGGACACGCTCCAGCCCATTGCCTCTGAACCGCTCCTGAGCCAGTTGGATGGTCAGGCCAAGGCTCTGCTGGCCAGCCTCGGTGCTCTTCAGGATCGGGTGTTGCCGCTGGCCGTCAGCCCCTGGGTGATGCTGCTGCGGGATGACGCGGCTATGACCCAGGAGGGGTGGCCCCTGTTGCTGGATTCCGCCATGGCAGGGCGTGTGGTGCTTCCCGCCAGCCCCCGCTTGGTCATGAGCCTGGCGGACCATTTGGGAGGAGGCCAGGCTTTGCCTGCCCTGCGTCGCCAGGCCCTCACCTATGACGACCGTCAAGCCACCAACTGGTTGCTCAAGGGTGAGGCCAAGGTGGTGGTTCTTCCCCTGAGCCGCTGCATCGCTCTGTTGGGGCGTGATCCCCGTCTTCGGGCGATCCTGCCTGCCTCCGGTGCCCCCTTGCACTGGACAGTTCTACTTAGGCCGGAGGCCAGTCGTGAACCGGTTCCCCAGCGCTGGGTCGAGCAGGGATGGCGGGATCCCCTGCGTCGCCGCTTGGTGCAGCAGGGATGGCGGGCTCCGATTGCATCGCCAGGGCTGATGGTGGACCAGAACGCCCTATCGGCGCGTCTGCGGCCTCTGCTCTTTCCGTCCGCAGACACCTGGTCGCGCTGCTGGTCGCTGCCACCGCTGTTGCCCGAAGACCGGAGCGCCCTGGAAGAGCGCTGGCGTGATTCAGCTCCAGAGCCGCCGTCGCGGTGAAGACTTCAAGCGTTGGTGGGTGTCCGCCAGCAGATCAGGAATGGGCAAGTGATGCGGGCAACGGGGAAGGCACTCCCCACAGCGTTCACAGGCGGAGGCGTCGTGCTCTTCCCACCAGTGACCGGCACGGCCGATGAGGTTGTAGCGCTCCTGCGCAAATTCGTTGAGCCCATGGCCCATGGCCAGATTGCGCAGCCGCAAGAGTTCGGGGATCGGAACCTCGTTCGGACAGGGAAGGCAGGCCTGGCATTGCTTGCAATGCTCCTGGCCAAGCCGTTCCTGCTGCCGCCTTTCTGCCGTGATCAGAGCCTGTTGCTCGGCCTGGCTGAGGGGCCCATCCCCCTGCGCCAGGGTTGCGGCGAGTTGAAGATCCCCTGCAGCTGCGGCGCCAACGGTCAGGGTGCTGATGCCCTGTGCCAGCAGGAACCTGTAGGCCAGCTCGAGGGGGGCAAAGGGGGTGCAGTCGTCCACCAGTGTTGGGCTGGGGGCCTGGAGGCGACCGCCTTTGTCGGCAGGGGAAATCGCCATCACACCGAGGCCGTGCGCCAGGGCCCAACGGGCCAGGGACAGGCGCTGGGGACCCAGCCAATGCAGGTGCAGGCTGCAGAAACTGAAGCGCTGGCTGCGCAGCGCCCGATCGATCAGCGGGTTGCTGCCATGGCTGCTGAAGCCCACCTGGCTGACGCGGCCACTGCTGACGGCCCAGTCCAGAAGCTTGGACCCATCGCCCACCAGGGCCCAGTCCAGATGCTCCTCCCGGTTGATGCCATGGATGGCGAGGTTGTCGAGCTGTGGACAGCCCAGCCGCTCCAGAATCTGATCAAGGCGGCGTTGTCCTTCCTCGAAGCTCAGCCCTGGCAGCAGTTTGCTGGTGATCACCCAGTGGTCAGACCCTGTGCGGGTGTTCTGGCGAAGGGCCTCTCCCAGAAAACGTTCCGCAGGTCCGTAGGCCGGGGCGGTTTCCAGATGGTTGATTCCAGCTGCCGCTGCCGCGTCAAGCACCTCGGCCATCTGGGCCGCCGAGTTCAGGGCACGCATCGTGCCGAGGGTGAACAGGCTGACGGGGCGGCCGCTGCCGAAGGCGCGGGTGTTCACTCCTCCGAGGGCGTCTCGCTGTCTTGGTTGCGCAGATGGCGCACCAAGGCCGCAGGGCTGAGGTCGTCGACGAAACGGCTGAAGGCACTTTGATCTTCCGCATCCGCCTCCGCATCCACCGGTATCGAGGCTTCCGCCACCACCTCTTCCAGCATCCAGATGCCGCTACCGGTGCGGATCGCCAGGGCAATGGCGTCGCTGGGTCGGGCATCCACTTCAATCAGTTCCAGCACTTCGTTTTCAGCCAACTCGGCTTCGTCCAGATCGGGTCGCAGCTTCAACACCGCATGAAAGGTGCTGTCCTCAATCGCGTGGACGATCACGCGCTCCAGTTCGAGCCCCCCAGCCACCAACAGTGCTGCCATCAGGTCATGGCTGAGGGGGCGTGGTGGTTCTCCCCCCTGCAGTCCGGCCATGATGTTGTGGGCTTGCGCCTGATCGATCCAGATCGGCACCTGACGGCGGCCACTTGGATCCCGCAGCAGCACCATGGGTGTGCGGCTGGCGGCATCGAGGGCAATTCCGGCGACGCTCATTTCGACCATGTCGGCGGCGCGGCTCTATCCGATTATGGCCAGAGAGCCGCTGCGGGCGATGTTCACTGGGCTGGTGCAGTCAGTTGGAAGGATCGAGCGCCGTGCCGGGGCGGTGGTGGTTTGGGGCTGCGCTCCTTTTGCCCCGTTGGCCCTTGGCGACAGCGTGGCTGTGGATGGCGTTTGCCTCACGGCAGCAGAGCTGATCGCGGATGGTTTCCGCGCCGATGTGAGTGAGGAAACCCTGCGCCGCACCACGTTGGGACGCAAAGCGGATCGTGGTGGTGCGGTGAACCTCGAGCCAGCGCTTCGACTGAGCGACCGCCTTGGAGGTCATCTGGTGAGCGGTCATGTGGATGCGACCGGAGAAGTCACCTGCGTGGAGACCCTCCCCCACTCCTGGGCCCTGTCGATCCGCTGGTCGGATCCCCGATTCGGCCGTTATGTCTGTGAGAAGGCCAGCATCGCGGTGGATGGGATCAGCCTCACGGTGGCTGACTGTTCAGCCGATGGAACGACATTCAGCCTTGCCGTCATCCCCCACACCTGGGAGGCGACGACCCTGAAACACCTGGCTGTCGGGGACACCGTGAACCTTGAGGCCGATCAACTGGCCCGTTACGCCGAGCGGCTGCTGCATGCCACCGCTGCCGATGACGGAAACACCGATGGCCAAAACAAGACCGAGAATCTGTCAGCCAGCTGGCTGGCGGCTCACGGCTGGTCTTGATCCATCTGCTGCAGAACGATCATTCCGGAGTCCCGCTGCAGCTCGATCTTGAACTCCTGGCCGGGTTCCAGGCCGAGCCGACGGGTGTAAGCGTGGCCGATCAGCAGGTTGCCGTTGCCATGCACACGGGTTCGGAATTCGGCCTGGCGACCTCGGCTTCCGCCTGAGGAACTGCTGCTGCTTTTCGGCAATTGCCATCCCTGGGCCGCCGCTTTGGCCTCCACCAGAGCCCGATAGAAACTCTTTTTCAGCAGTCGTCCGCTGGGGCCGACGTAGCCGCAGCCGCGGGCGATGTCATCTTCCGGCCGATTGCTGAGCGATCTGGCCTTGTCCAGCAGTTCCTTGCCGACCAGCATTTCAGGAATTAATTCAACTGAATTCTGGCCAAGCTCGCCAATCAAGGCAAGGGATCAGAGCAGATAAAGGATCACGAAAAGAATCACCCAGATTCCATCAACAAAGTGCCAGTACAACTCCGCTGCTTCCAGGGGGAAGTGGTCGGCTGCAGTCACACGGCCCTGCGGCTGCCTCGCCTGCCACCAGACGATCAGGATCATCAGGGCGCCGAGGGTCACGTGGAGACCATGAAACCCCGTGGCGGCGAAGAAGGTGCTGGCGTAAAGGTTGTCGGTGAGACCGAAGGGGAGTGTGAAGTACTCCACCATCTGGCTCACCAGAAAGGCCAGGCCGAGGCCTGCGGTGATCAGCAGCCAGCGTCGACAGCGGCCGTGGTCGTCCTGTCGGATCGCCTGGCCGGCCCGGTGGAAGGTGGCACTGCTCACCAGGAGCAGAACGGTGTTGAGGATGGGCAGGGGGAGCTCCAGTTCATAGATGGCTCCATCCGGTAGGGGATTGACCGCTTTGAAGGTGAGGTAGGCCGCAAAGAAGCCGGCGAAGGTCATGGCGTCCGCCACAAGAAATGTGGCCAGGCCGAACATGCGGTGATCGGGATGCTCCCCGTGGCTGTGGTTCTGATCCTTCGTGGGAACTGTGGTGGTCATTTGCCGCTGCTCCAGAGATCACGACCGCTGGTTGCCGTCAGGTCCAGCTCGTCCGGTGGGACGCCGTAGCCGTAGGGCTCTTCCACCAGAGGGGCCTCACCAGTCCAGTTTTCGACCGGTGGAGGAGAACTGGTCAGCCATTCGGGCGTGAGTGCTTTCCAGGGGTTGTCGCCTGCGACAGGACCGCTCAGGGCGCTGTGGATCACATTCCAGAGGAACGGCAGGGTGCTGATGGCCATCAGCAGGGCTCCGACGGAGCTGATCTGATTGATCAGGGTGAATTGGGGGTCGTATTCAGCAACGCGTCGCGGCATCCCATTGAGGCCCAGCCAGTGCTGGGGGCCGAAGCACAGGTTGAAGCCGATGAACGTGAGGGCACAGTGCAGGCGGCCGAGATCTTCATTGAGCATCCGGCCGGTGAACTTGGGATACCAGTGGTAGATCGAGGCGAAGATCACGAACACCGATCCACCGAAGACGATGTAGTGGAAGTGCGCGACGACGAAGTAGGTGTCGTGCACATGAATGTCGAACGGCACCTGCGCCAGGGCGACCCCTGTGATGCCTCCGAGCACGAAGTTCACAATGAAGCCGCAGGAAAACAGCATGGCGCTGTTGAGGCTGATGCGGCCGCCCCAGAGTGTTGCCAACCAGTTGAAGAACTTGATGCCGGTGGGAACTGCGATGAATGCGGTTGCAATGGTGAAGAACAGGCGCATCCAGGGAGGTGTGCCGCTGGTGAACATGTGGTGCGCCCACACAATCAGGCCCAACACAACGATGGCCATGATCGAATACACCATCGTCACGTAGCCGAACAGCGGCTTGCGGGCATGAACCGGCAGGATTTCACTCACCAAGCCGAAGGCCGGCAAGACCATGATGTAAACGGCTGGGTGCGAATAGAACCAGAACAGATGCTGGTAAACCACCACGTTTCCCCCAAGGGTGGGGTTGAAGAAGCCTGTATGGGCAACGATGTCGAAACTCAGTAACACCAACGTTCCTGCCAGAACCGGTGTTGAGAGAACCACAAGAATGCTGGTTCCCAGCATCGCCCAGCAATACATGGGGAGCTGCATTAGTTTCAAACCGGGGCGACGCAGTTTGAGAATCGTGGCGATGAAGTTGATGCCTCCGAAGATCGAACTTCCGCCCAGGAGCAGCACGCTCAGGATCCAGATGATTTGGCCCGTTGCTGGTGTGGTGATGCTCAGAGGTGGATAGGCCGTCCAGCCCGATTGCGCAGCCCCCGTGAGGAAATAGCTGGTGATCAGCATCAAACCGGCTGGAGGGATCAGCCAGAACGCCACGGCATTCAGGCGCGGGAAGGCCATGTCCCTTGCACCCACATAAAAGGGGATCAAATAGTTCCCAAAAGCACCATTCACCACGGGGACAATCCAGAGAAAGATCATCACCGTGCCGTGGAGCGTCAGCACCTGGTTGTAGACATCACGTGCCATGAAGTCGGACACGGGACTGGTGAGTTCCGTGCGAATGGCACCGGCTAGGGCGCCGCCAATCAGATAAAAAACAAAGCCGCAGACGAGGTACTGCAGCCCGATCACCTTGTGATCAACGCTGAAGCTGAAATACCGCAACCAGCCGCTGGGTTGAAGCCGTGGAGGGCTGGACGTTTCCGGGGGCAAACTGATGGTCATCTCAGGCGTTCGCGATGGTGAGCGTTTCGTCTTCAGGTGCGGCTTTGGCGTTGTCCCTGTACCAGCTGTCCCAGTCCTCCGGGCTTTCCACCACAACGGTGGAGCGCATTCCACCGTGGTAGGGCCCACAGAGTTCGGCGCACACGATTGGATAACGGCCGGTGCGTGTGGGTGTGAAACTCAGCTGGGTTGGTTGGCCGGGAATGACGTCCTGCTTCAAGCGAAATTCAGGCACCCAGAAGGCATGAATCACATCTTTGGCTTCCATCCGCAGAGTGATCGGTCGATCGGCTGGCACATGAAGTTCACCTGACGTGATGTCTCCCTCTGGGTAATGAAAGAGGAAGGCAAATTGCATTGCTGTCACTTCAACGGGTAAAGCATTTGTTGCGGCTGCTGATTCAATCGAGCCTGAACTAATGCCTCCCCAGATCTGTTCGTCGTGGGCTCCGCCCATATGGTCATGGCCGAGAGGCACCATGCCACCCATCCGGTCGTAAATGTCGTAGCTGTAGAGACCAACAAACAGCACCACAACAGCAGGAACAGCTGTCCAGAAAATTTCAAGTGGCAGGTTTCCTTCGATGGCAAGGCCGTCGCCGAGTTGGCCGCTGCGTCGCCGAAAGCGAATCAGGCTGAACACGAGAAGACCAACGATTCCGATAAACAGAATGCTGCCAATCGTGAATAGAACCTTAAAAAGCTCGTCGTAAATCGGCGCGTTGGCGCTCGCATCGATGGGGAGAAGGTTGATGTTCTGGCCGATCCATAGGCCGCCCAGAGCAAGAACCATCCCGATCACCAACGTGAGAATGGCGGATGGGATCTGCACCTGATCAATCCCAGGTTTACAACAGCGTATGGGCCTGGCTGCGGTTCTCCATGAAGTGATTGTTAAGGCCTTATTTCTGTCAGGAAAAGGGGATGATTTTTCCTCGTTTGTGTTGCAGACGTCCACACAGCGTGACGTCATCTTCTGCATCGCTACGGTCCAAGCAATCCCTTTTGGGTGCATCGGATGGAGCTTGTTCGATGATGCTTTCCTCAATGTCGACATTGCGTCGACGTCTTGGGTTGTTGTCGGCTCATCTAGTGGTTGCCGTGATCGCTTTGGTGGTGATCGGTGGAGCAACCCGGGTGATGGAAGCCGGCTTGGCCTGCCCGGACTGGCCCCTGTGCTTCGGCTCGTTTTTGCCGGGTCGCCAGATGAATGTTCAGGTGTTCCTTGAGTGGTTTCACCGCCTTGATGCCTTCGTCATCGGCATTGCCCTCGTGGTGATGGCTGTGGCGACGACGCTTCAGCGGTGCCAACTGCCGCGATGGCTGCCCTGGCTGGCCATTGGTCTGATGGTTTTGGTGGCGATGCAGGGAGGTTTGGGTGCGCTGACGGTGACCCAGTTGCTGCCCTCCGCTGTGGTGACAGCCCACCTGGCTCTCGCGCTCACCCTCGTGGCGCTCCTGAGTGGGCTGACCCAACGCCTGCTTCACCCCGCTGCTGCCGTCGCTCCGCTCTGGTGGCGCATCGGGGCATCGCTTGGCCTGTTGTCGGTCTTTGTGCAGTGCCTGCTCGGTGGTCGCATGGCCACCGCATGGGCAGGGCAGCGATGCCTTGCTGGAGGAGAGGCCTGCCAGCTGGTGCTTTCCCATCGCCTGACGGCGATGCCGGTGGTCGTTGTTGTGCTCGGCTTCGCCGGGGCAGCCGTGCTGGCGGGTGGTTGGGCTCGTCAGCAGTGGCCCTGGCTGGGTGGGGCCGTGCTTCTGGTGCTGGTTCAGGTGGCCCTTGGTGTTCTCACCCTCCGTCTTGGTTTGTCGCAACCGGCGGTGACCGTTGCGCATCAACTCGTGGCTGCACTGCTGATCGCTCTGCTGGCGGCGCTTCTGGTTCGCTCTCCGAACCTCCCCTCACCGTCCCGTTCCGTCGTCCTCGACGACACCTCGTTGGAGGCCTGTCATGGCTGAAATCACTGCAACCGTTCGTCCGACCCGTGAGGAGGTCGTTCCCTCCCGCAAGCGGGTGAAACTTCCGGCCTGGCTGGAAGTCGCCAAGCCCCGCCTGATCCCTTTGCTCCTGGCCACCACCCTGGGTGGAATGGCTCTCAGTGAAGGCTGGCCGCTCTCATCGCCTCGGCTTGTCTGCACCCTGGGAGGAGGGGCGCTTGCCTCCGCTGCTGCAGGGGTTTTGAACTGCTTGTGGGAGCAGGATCTCGATGGCCGGATGGCCCGCACCAGCGGTCGCGCACTCCCCTCCGGTCGGCTGTCGCCCACCAGTGCATTCATCGGCGCCATCGCCTGCACCCTCGCGGCGGCGATGCTTCTCGTAAGCGGTGTGAACTGTCTCGCTGCTGGGTTGTCCCTGCTCGGCCTCTGCAGTTACGTGCTGCTCTACACAGCCTTGCTCAAGCCGCGGACGTCCCAGAACATCGTCATCGGTGGGGTCGCCGGGGCCATTCCGCCCCTGGTTGGGGCGGCGGCCGCCACGGGCCATGTTGGCCTCGGGGGCTGGTGGCTGTTCGCTTTGGTGATGGTCTGGACGCCAGCCCATTTCTGGGCTTTGGCCCTGCTGTTGCGCGAGGACTATCGCGCTGTCGGGATCCCGATGCTGCCCGTGGTGAAGGGCCCCGTTGTGACGGCGCGGGCGATCAAGACCTACGGCTGGATCACCGTTCTGCTCAGCGGTTTGGGCGTGTTCGCTTTGCCTTCAGGTGGCGCCTTCTATGGCGTGATGCTGCTGCCGTACAACGGTCGATTGCTGCAGCTCGTTGATCGGCTGTCCCTGGATCCCGACAGTCTTGTGAATGCCAAGGCCCTGTTCCGTTGGTCGATCCTTTATCTGTTTGGTCTCTGCCTGCTTCTCATTCTCAGCCGGACGGATCTGGCCTCAGGCTTTGCTCACCAGATGATGCAACTTCTCTCCCTGCCAACGGCGGTGCAATGAGCACTCTCTAGATTCCCTGAATTGGCCGAGCAAGTCCCTGACGGTGCCTGATGGCGTTGATTGAACTGCGCAAGATCTCCAAGGCCTACGGCTCGGTACCGGCTCTGCGTGAGCTTGATCTCACCGTTCCTGAGGGATGCCTGTACGGGCTGCTTGGCCCGAACGGTGCCGGCAAAACAACGGCCATGCGCATTCTGGCCACCCTGCTCGCCCCCGACAGCGGCTCAGTGGTTGTTGGGGGTGTTGACGGTCTGGTGCAGCCACGAGAAGTGCGCCAGCTCATGGGTTATGTGGCCCAGGAGGTGGCCATCGACAAGATCCTGAGTGGCCGGGAACTGCTGCAATTGCAAGGCGATCTGTACCACCTGCCGCGGAACGATCGCGACAGCCGCATCGCCGATCTGATTGACCGCCTCGCGATGGGCGACTGGATAGACCGCCGCTGCGGCACCTATTCCGGCGGCATGAGGCGGCGTCTGGATCTAGCCGCCGGTCTGTTGCACCGCCCTCGGTTGCTCGTGCTCGATGAACCCACCGTGGGACTGGATATCGAGAGCCGCAGTGCCATCTGGCAGCTGCTGCGTCAGCTGGTTGATGAGGGCACCACTGTTCTGCTGAGCAGTCACTACCTCGAAGAGGTGGAGGCTCTGGCGGATCAGTTGGCGATCATCGACGCCGGCCGTGTGATTGCCGAAGGCAGCCCTGATCAGCTCAAACAACGGCTGGGGGGTGATCGCGTGACTCTGCGAATCCGAGAGTTCAGCAATGCCGATGAGGCGACCCAGGTGCGTGCCCTTCTCGAACCCTTGGATGGGGTGCGTCAGGTGGTGGTGAACCGCTCCCAAGGCTTTTCCCTCAACCTGGTGATTGAGGGAGGGGCCGTGATCGATCAGCTGCGTCAGACCCTCGAGGCTGCAGGTTTGCCTGTGTTTGCCCTGGCCCAGAGTCGTCCCAGCCTGGATGATGTCTACCTTCAGGCCACAGGACGCACCCTGATGGACGCTGAACTGGCCATCGCAGGCCAGCGCGACGTCAAACAGGAAAAGCGTCAATCCATGCGTTGAGTGCCAACGATGACTTCCCCAACAGCATCTGTTGCTCTCCAGCAGCAGCAATCCGGAGCCCTCGCCCAGCTCAGCCAGGAAACGTTGGCCCTCACCCGGCGCTTGTTTCTTCAGTTGATGCGTCGCCCTTCAACCTTGATCGCCGGGGTTCTGCAACCCCTGATCTGGTTGATTCTTTTCGGTGCACTGTTCGCCAATGCCCCCGAGGGGCTGTTGCCAGGGGGGATGAGCTATGGCCGTTTCCTTGGTGCCGGAGTGATTGTCTTCACAGCCTTCAGCGCTGCTTTGAATGCCGGCCTGCCGGTGATGTTTGATCGCGAATTCGGTTTCCTCAATCGGCTGCTGGTGGCACCGCTGCGAAGCCGTAGTTCCATCGTGTTGGCGTCGGTGATCTACATCACGGCGCTGAGCCTGTTGCAGAGTCTGGCGATCATGGGCACGGCAGCAGTGCTCGGTTACGGATGGCCCGGCATCAGTGGCTTGGCCCTGGTGCTGGTGACGCTGCTGCTTCTGGTTTTTGCTGTGACGGCCCTCAGCCTCGGACTGGCCTTCGCTTTGCCGGGGCACATCGAGTTGATCGCTGTGATTTTTGTGGCCAACTTGCCGTTGCTGTTTGCCAGCACGGCCTTGGCCCCGTTGTCATTCATGCCCAGCTGGCTGGGCTGGCTTGCGGCCTTGAATCCCCTTACCTTCGCGATAGAACCCATTCGAGCGGCTTACCAGGGTCCTCTTGACCTTTCGGCCGTTCTGCTGGAGGCCCCCTATGGGGATGTCACCGGCACCAGTTGCCTGCTGATCCTTCTGGTCCTCACCATTGGGCTGTTTCTTGCGATTCGCCCTCTGCTCAACCGCAAACTTTCCTGAATCCGTGCTCTCTTCTCCGTTCCAGCAGCCATCACCTCGACAGAACGCTCTGGCCCAACAGATCCAGGAGGCCCGAACCTCAGGTGATCAGGCCTTGCTCGCGGGTCTGATCAGTCAGTGGGTTCACCGTTACGGCTTTGACGGAGCAGCTGAGCTTGATCTGAGTTTGCCGGAACCTTCAGCTTCGAAGCATGGGTTCAGTTCCGTGCCGATGCCTGTTGCGGAGGAGGAGATTGCTCCTGAAGACGACGTTTTGGTTGAGAACAAGGTGGATGGTCAGGTCGAAATGGTTGCTGAGGACGAGGTGGTCGTTGAAGAAGAGCAGCAGATTGCGGCTGAAGGCGACGTGTTGATTGAGAGCGAGGTGATGCAAAACGAGGTGGTTGCTGAAGAAGAAACGATCGTCGAAGAGGACGAGAGTGCAGCTGAAGAAAAGCCGCTTCAACGCAGCTTTGCGGCGGCACCTGTGCCTGCCCCGCCGATCAGCACGCCCCGTTCGCTGCGGCGTTGGCTTCCCCGCCGGGAGGATGACGCTTTCCCCAAGGCGTCCTGAACAGCATGATTCCCAACCCTGAATCCCTGGATCAGGGCCTGATCGTTTCGGTGCAGGCCCCCCAGGGTTCGCCGATGCGCGATCCCGATGTGATCGCAGCCATGGCGGATGCAGCCCTGCGCAATGGTGCTGTGGGTGTGCGCTTGGAAAGCCCTGAACACATCGGTGCTGTGCGTCGGCGCTGTCCGGATGCCTTGATCATCGGCCTCTGGAAATGCACGTTCCCGGACAGCTCGGTGTACATCACCCCGGGCTGGAAAGAAATTCAGGCGGTGTGGTCTGCGGGGGCCGATGTGATCGCCATTGATGCCACAGCCAGACCGCGTCCTGCAGGGCAGGACCTGGCCGCGTTAATCCAGCGCAGCCGTGATGAGCTGAGAGCTCCGCTGATGGCTGATGTGGATTCGCTCGAGAACGGTCTGCGCGCAGCCGAGCTGGGCTGTGACTGGGTTGGGACCACGCTCTACGGCTACACAGAAGACACGGCACAGCAGTGCCCCCCTGCGTTTGATCTACTCCCCCAACTTCGCGCTGAACTTCCCAGCTCGGTTCGTCTGATCTGTGAGGGGGGGATTGCCTCTCCAGCGGATGCACGGTTGGCATTGCAGGCCGGAGCCGACACCGTTGTGGTGGGGACGGCGATCACCGGAGTGGACCTCCAGGTGATCGCCTATCGCCAGGGAATGATCAGCTGATCACATCATCCCGGGCATGCCCATCCCGCCCATTCCGGGCATGCCCATGCCACCCATTCCGCCCATGCCACCCATGGGGTCTCCGTCGCCGGCGGGAGCTGGTGCAGGGGGTTCCGGCTTGTCGGCAATCACAACTTCGGTGGTGATCAGGAGAGAAGCGATCGAAATCGAATCCTGCACGGCTAAGCGCACCACCTTGGCGGCATCAACGATGCCAGCAACCATCAGGTCTTCGTATGCACCACTGAGGGCATTGAATCCCTGGCCGCTGCTGCGCATGCCCGCGATCACAACGTCACCGTTCTGACCGGCATTGGTGGCGATCTGATGAATCGGCGCCGTCAGTGCCCGTTGCACGATCTCAACGCCGGTGCGCTGGTCGCCGTTAAGGGATGAAGCCAGGGCGTCCAGGCTGTCGGAGAGTTGCAGCAATGTGCTGCCGCCTCCGGCAACGATGCCCTCCTCGACGGCGGCACGGGTGGCATTCAGGGCATCCTCGATCCGCAGTTTGCGGTTCTTCAGTTCCGTTTCCGTCGGTGCACCGACCTTGATCACAGCCACGCCGCCGGCCAGCTTGGCGATTCGCTCCTGGAGCTTTTCGCGGTCGTATTCGGATTCGGTGGCCTCCAGTTCACGTCGGATCGCGCCGACGCGCTCGCTCACCGCCTGGCGATGGTCGTCGGTGGCGACGATCGTGGTGCTCTCCTTGCTGATGGTGACGCGGCGCGCCTTGCCGAGATCCTCAAGGGTCACTTTGTCGAGGGTCATTGCCTTGTCTTCGCTGATCAGCGTCCCGCCCGTGAGGATGGCGATATCGGCGAGGGCTGCCTTGCGGCGTTCGCCAAAGGAGGGTGCCCGAACAGCTGCCACCTGCAGAACCCCACGGCTCTTGTTCATCACCAGGGTGGCGAGGGCTTCGCCTTCCACTTCCTCAGAGAGGATCAGCAGGGGAGAACCGCTCTTCTGAACGGTTTCCAGCACGGGGACCAGATCCGTGATCGTGCTGATCTTGCGATCCGTCAGCAGGATCAGGGGGTTTTCAAATTCACAGACCTGACGGTCGGCATCCGTCACGAAGTAGGGGGAGCTGTAGCCCCGGTCGAAGGCCATGCCCTCGGTGATTTCCAGTTCCGTTGCCAGAGACTTCGATTCCTCAACCGTGATCACCCCATCGGTGCTCACCTTGTCCATCGCCTCCGCGATCATCCGACCGACTTCGTCGTCACCCCCGGAGCTCACCGTGGCCACCTGACGAATGGCATCGCCGGCGACGGGTTGGCTCCGCTCGCCCAGTCCCGCCACGATCTGTGCTGCGGCTTTCTCGATGCCACGGCGAAGTTCCACGGGGCTTGCTCCCGCAGCGGTGTTGCGCAGACCTTCCTTCACCATGGCCTGAGCCAAGATGGTTGCGGTCGTGGTGCCATCACCGGCCTTGTCCTTGGTCTTCGAGGACACCTGCTGCATCAGCTTGGCGCCAAGGTTTTCGAACGGGTCGTCCAGTTCGATTTCACGTGCGATTGAGTCGCCGTCATTGACAATGTCGGGTGCGCCGAATTTCTGCTCGAGCACAACGTTGCGACCGCGGGGGCCGATCGTGACGCGCACTGCATTGGCGAGTGCGTCAACACCCCGCTCGAGGGCGCTGCGGGATTCGTCAGAGAAGGAAAGGAGTTTGGCCATAGTCGCGGGCACGCCGTTGGTCACTGTCCCACAGCGATGTGGCCCTCGTGGAGAGGCGTTGTGGTGGGGAAAGCCGAATGGTTAGGGGCTGCCGGGATGCCGCTCTCAAATGAACTGATTAGGGTCCGGTCATGGGTGAATCCGGAGCGCTCTTTTTTGTTCTGATGGCGGGGCTGGCCGGTTCGATGGCCCTGGTTTACGTGCCCCTGCGCATCTTTCTCACCGCCACTGCCCGCAGCCGTCGGTTACGCCTGCTTCAGCGCATCCGCCGCCTGCGTGATGAGTTGGCCCAACCCCTTGATTCCTGATCCTGAGGGTCAGGCCATCACCATGCCGCCATCCACCTGCAGCACCTGGCCTGTGATGTAGGCCGCGGCTGGGTCGGCGGCAAGGAAGCGCACGGCACCGGCCACCTGCTCCTGGGTGCCAAAGGTTCCCACGGGGATGTCTTTGAGGATGGCCTCCGCATCGAGGTCCTTGGTCATGTCTGTGGCAATGAAACCCGGAGCCACAGCGTTCACGGTGATGCCACGGCTGGCGAGCTCTTTGGCGGTGCTGCGGGTGAGACCGATGACGCCCGCTTTGGCGGCGGCGTAGTTGGCCTGTCCTGCGTTGCCCATCAGCCCCACAACGGAGGTGATGTTGATGATCCGACCGCTCTTCTGTTTGAGCATCGGGCGTGCCACGGCTCGCGTGCAGAGGAACACACCACTGAGGTTGAGGTCGATCACCGATTGCCAATCGTCGGTTTTCATCCGCATCAGCAGGCCGTCCCGCGTGATGCCGGCGTTGTTCACCAACACATCCAAACGGCCGCTGCGCTCGAGCACCGTCTTGATCAGGCCATCCACCTCGGCCTCAACCGACACGTTGGCTTGCAGGGCATAGGCCTTGCCCCCAGCTGTGGTGATGGCAGCGACAACTTCATCGGCGGCGGCGGCGGAACTGGAGTAGTTCACAACCACCTCTGCACCGGCTTCGCCCAGGGCCAGGGCGATGGCCCGGCCGATGCCGCGACCTCCTCCCGTCACCAGGGCGGTCTGTCCGGCAAGAGAAGCGCTGGGAGACATGGAGGCACCGTTGATCGGAGGATCGTACGGAGCCGTCGTCATCCAACTCAACCCGGCATGGTTTCAATCGTGTCGACGGCCTCCCCAAGCAACGACTGAAAGGTGGCGAGCTGGGTTTTGCTTCCCAGCACGATCAGGAGTTGCCCCGGTGCCATATGGGTGTCGCCGCCTGGATTGGCGATCAGCTTTCCGTTCTCCCGGATCGCCAGCACCATGGCCCCGCTGCGACGGCCCAGCTCCAGCTCCGCCAGGCTCCGCCCGCGGATCTCCATCAGGTGCAGAGGGTCGTGACTCAGCTGGAATTCCTCGATTTCATAGTCGGAGCCCGCCAACAGCTCCATGAAGTTGAGCGCCAGCGGTCGCAGCGCCGAAGCGGCCATCACCCGACCACCAGCCACATAGGGACTGACGACCACAGTGGCGCCCGCCAGCCGCAGCTTTGAGGCGGCTTCATCGCTGTTGGCGCGGGCAATCAAGCGGCAATCCGGTCGTAGGTCCTTGGCGCTGAGGATCACGTACAGATTGGAGGCATCGCTGGGTAGGGCTGCCACGAGGCTGCAGCAGCGTTCCAGACCTGCGTCCAGCAGGGTTTCATCGAGGGTTGCATCGGCTTGAAGCACCCAGAGGCCATTCTCGTCTGCCACGGCCTTTCGTTCTGGATCGGTTTCGATCACCACGAGGGGCACCGCGTCCCGTTGCAGTTGGGCTGCAATCTCCTGTCCGATCCGGCCGTAGCCGCAAAGAATCACGTGGTCGTGAAGGCCTTCCAGCATGCGGAGAAAGCGGAACTCCCGCAGTCTGCGGAAATATCCCGACTCCTTCAGCCCGAGAACGCGTTGGATGGCCAGTTGCACAACCACCAAGCCACCCACCACGATCAAGACGGTGACCAGGCGGCCTGGAGGTGAAAGCGGGGCGACTTCTCCAAAACCGATGGTGCTGATGGTGATCAGCACCATCCAGAGGCAATCGCCCCAGTCCCATCCCTCCGTGATCCGATAACCGAGGGCACCAGCGAAGATCACAGCACTGAGGGCACTGATGGGCCCCCGCCATGGAGCCGTGATCAGCTTCAGCTGTCCTCTGGCTCGGCGCCGCCTCATCGGACGTCTCCTCAGAAACCGAGGGCCGTCAGCACATCACTGCTCTGCAGCGTGGCGAGCTCCTGTGGGCGGCTGAGGCAGCGGATCTCCTGGCGCTCAGGAAGGTCTGCGGCCTCGGCTCCGAGGGCAACCAGGGGGGTCCCGCAATAGGTCGCCAGGCGCTGGGACACCGGGCAGCTGCTGAGCACGACATCGGCATTGGCCACCAAGGCCGCCCGTTTGGGCAGGCTGAGCTCGGCTGGCAGCACCATGCTGCGCAGCGCCGGCAGGCGGCTTTTGATCGTCTCAGGCAGCTGGTGCCATTCCGCTGCAGGCCAGTCATTCCACTGACCGGATGGCGACAGCAGCAGCAGGGGGCCGTCACCGCTGGGCAGTGCTTCACGGGCTTCCTCAAGCGCCTCTGCCGCCAGGGGCAGGCGGAACTGATCGGCCTTGAGATCAAGGCCCAGGGCTTGAAGAAAGGGGTTGAGACGCTGCGCCGTCCAGCCGGGACCGACGCTGACCTGGTCGGTGCAGGCAAATCCCTCAACCGCCAACCGTTTGGGGATATGGCTCATCGACAGCATCAGGTTCACCTGCTGCCCTTCAGCGAAGTTGATGCAGATCTGAAAGTCGGGTTCGCGCACACAACCGAGCAGGTTGGCCCAGTCCGCAAGGGTGGGGTTGGCCTCGAAGCTGAACGGCAACAGCTTGTCCAGGCACGGCAGAAGCTTCCATGGAGCTGCCTGCTGGGGGTCACAGGCCACCTGCAGGCTGGCGTTGAGCTTCTGGCAGATGTCGGCCAGAGCCGGTAGACGGTCCAGCTGGTCTTCGAGCGAACCCGGGCTCAGGGCAAGAACTCGCATGCAGCGCCGCCATCCATGGTGCGAGCTGATTGTATGGAGGTCGTTTACGCCTGTCTGGGGCAGGAGTCGATTGTGCATCTGTTGATTGCTGCGGCGGGAAGCGGTCGGCGCATGGGTGCGGATCGCAACAAGCTGCTGCTGCCGTTGGCCGGACGCCCCGTCATTGCCTGGACCCTGGAGGCGGCCCTGCGTTCCAAGCGGATCGAATGGATCGGGATCGTCGGCCAGGAGGTCGATCGAGAGGCCATCCTTGCGGTGCTGGATGCACCCAGCAAGCCGGTGCACTGGATCCAGGGCGGCAGCACGCGGCAGGAGTCGGTGCTTTGTGGTCTGGCGGGGTTGCCGGAGCAGGCTCGGCACGTCTTGATTCATGACGGCGCACGCTGTTTGGCTGAACCGGAGTTGTTTGATCGCTGTTCAGCTGTGGTGGAGGCCGGCACGGCGCTGATTGCTGCAACCCCGGTGAGCGACACGATCAAGCGCGTGGGATCTGATGGTGTGATTCGCGATACGCCTGATCGATCGGAGCTTTGGGCTGCGCAGACGCCGCAGGGCTTTGCCGTTGATCAGCTGCGTCGCGGCCACGCTGAGGCGGTTGCCCAGGGCTGGACGGTCACCGACGATGCGTCGTTGTATGAGCGTCTGGGGTGGCCTGTGCAGGTCTTGGATGCCGGCCCCGCCAACATCAAGGTCACCACACCGTTTGACCTCACCGTGGCGGAGGCCGTGCTCGCCCTCAGGTCAGCAGGCTGAGCCGGCCGTTTTTGCCGTCCAGGCGTGCCATCGCCCCCATGGGCAGGGCTGCGTTTCCGGATCGGTGACCAACGGGCAGGTCCATCACTCTGGGAATGCCGAGATCGGCCGTGCGTTCCTCAAGAACCTGCTCAAGGTTGAAGCTTTCGGAGGCGTCTCTGGTTTCATCGGCGCACCCTTCGAAATTCCCAAATGCCAGACCCGTCAGGCCCTGCAAGCTGCCATTCAGCCTCCACTGGGTCAGCATCCGATCAATGCGGTAAGGCGCTTCACCTACGTCCTCCAGCACCAGAACGGCTCCCTTGAGGGGGGGCACGAAACGGCTTCCCAACAGGTGGGTGGCCACGGTCAGATTGGCCACGAGCAGGGGACCGCTTCCAACCCCGCCGCCGCCACCCCGACCTTGCAGGTCAGGAACGGTGTTGCCGAAGAGCAGGTTGCGCAAGCGGTCACGGCTCCATGGCGGCTCCTCCGCAAGTGTTGTGAGCAAGGGGCCATGGATGCCCCCCGCAAACCCTGCTGCCTGGCGGGCCCAGAGCAGAGCTGTCACGTCGGAAAAGCCCAACAGCCAGCCGCTCTGCCAGCGGATGGGCTGCTCCAGCAGCCGAGCAGCCCCCCATCCACCGCGGGCACAGGCGAGCAGCGCTGCCGGTTCTGCCGGATGCAGATCGGCATGGCGCGTGTCATCGCGCCCTGCGAAGTAGCCCCAACGTCGGCTGGCCAAGGTCTGGGGTTGAACATCGAGGCCCCAGCTCTGCAGGACCGCAATGCCCTCCTGCAGCTTGATGTCGTCCTGCAGGGCTGAACTGGCGGCCACACAGGTCACACGGTCTCCAGTGCGGAGCGGAGGAGCCGGGGTGATGCGCATCAGGCTCCCCATCCCCTGGCCAGAACCAGGCCGAGCCAGAGCAGCGTCCCTGCCTGCACCTGCTGGGCAAAGTGCTTCCCATAGGTGCCCATGGAGGCATCCTGTTTGTTCAAGGGGTTGCAGCTGAGCTGCATGAAGACGGCGGCAAGCAACCAGAGAGGCCAGAACGGTGCTGGGATCTGAGCCGACCATGCCGCTATGGCAAGGGTGATGGCTGTCACGAGGTAGCAGCCCCGAACCACAGGAACCACGCGGGATCCGAGGCTCAGGGCGCTGCTGCGCAGGCCGAGGCTGGCATCGTCACGTCGGTCGGCCATGGCATAGACCGTGTCGAAGCCGAAGGTCCAGACCACGGTTGCCAGCCAACTGCACACCAGGGCAGGACTCCCGCTCAAAGAGGCCGTTGCTGCGGCCCAGGGGATCAGCACCGCGAAGCCCCAGCACAGCGCCAATACCGCCTGGGGGAAGGCGAACCACCGCTTTGCCGATGGATAGCTGAGGATCGGCAGCACGGCCGTGCAGGCCAAGGCGAGACAGAGCCCGAGGCTCGCGGCTGGCAGACTCAGCACAACAGCCAGGCTGAGGCCCAGCAAGATCAGCAGCAGAGCGAAGGCTGGCCCTCGCTGCAGCGCACCTCTGGCCAGAGGCCGATGTTGGGTGCGTTCCACCTGGCCGTCGAAGCCGTGGTCCCACAGGTCATTGGCGATGCAGCCTGCTCCGCTCACCGCCAGGCCCCCCAGCAGGATCTGCAGGATCAGCACAACACTGGGGGGAGCGCTTGGATTCAGCCAGAGGGCCCAGCCTGCTGGGATCAGCAGAATCAGCCGGCCGGTGGGTTTGTTCCAGCGGAGCAGTTCGATCCAGGGCTGAAGACGGGCAGAGCTGCTGATCACAATCAACGGGATTTGAAGAACCCTAGTCAGGGCCCGATGGCCTCGGCCGTCAGTGTCAGAGTGGATTTCATTGCCGCTCTGACGTTGATGCTGGATGCCAAGGCCCCAGCCCAGCCAACGGAACAGAACAACGGCGCGTCGCAGGCAGTGAACGCTGATCAGCGTCGGATCGCCGCCATCGATATCGGGACCAATTCCTTTCATCTTCTGGTGGCAGCCGTTGATCCGAAGCTGCGCACGTTTCGGATCATCCAGGCCGAAAAGGCCACCACGCGTCTGGGGGAGCGTGATCCCGAGACCGGTGAGCTGACCGCGGCGGCGATGCAACGGGGGCTGGAAACCCTTCGCCAGTTCAGAGATCTCGCCGCCAGTCACCGGGTTGAGCAGATCGTCACAGCGGCGACGAGTGCCGTTCGAGAAGCACCCAATGGTCGCGATTTCCTCCAGACCATCCTCGACGATCTGGGGATGGAGGTGGATTTGGTCAGCGGCCCCGAGGAGGCACGGTTGATCTATCTGGGCGTCCTCTCAGGAATGCCGTTTGGAGACCGTCCTCATCTTCTGCTCGATATCGGCGGTGGCTCTACGGAACTGATCCTTGCCGATGGTCGTGATGCCCGCGCCCTGACCAGCACCCGTGTGGGGGCTGTGCGACTCCAGCGGGACTTTGTTCGGGATGATCCGATGCCCCCTCAACGGCGGTCATTCCTGCAGGCCTTCATTCAGGGGTCGCTTGAACCTGCGGTCGACAAAGTGCGTCGCAGGATCAAACCAGGTGAAACTCCTGTTTTGGTAGCCACCAGCGGCACGGCGATGGCGATTGGCTCCCTTGCGGCGAGTGAAGAGGAGCGCCCACCCCGCAAATTGCATGGGTACCGCGTCACCCGGCAGAGCCTGAATCAGGTGGTTGATCGTTTGATCACGATGACCCCTGCGCAGCGACGGGAGTTGGCTCCCATCAACGATCGTCGGGCCGAAATCATCGTTCCCGGTGCGCTGATCCTGCAAACCACCATGAAGATGCTGGGTGTGGAGGAGTTCGTGCTCAGTGAGCGGGCGCTCAGGGAAGGTTTGATCGTTGATTGGATGCTTCGCCAGGGTCTTCTGGAAGACCGCTTCAGCTTTCAGAGCAGCATTCGGCAGCGCACTGTGCTCCATCAGGTGCAGCGCTTTGCGGTGAACCAGATCAGGGCTGAACGGGTTGCCAGCCATGCCCTAAGCCTCTACGACGCCACGCAAGGCGTGATGCATGACGACAGTGGCGAAGGGCGTGAACTGCTTTGGGCTGCCGCGATGCTCCATACCTGTGGCCAGCACATCAACATCAGCGCTTACCACAAGCACACCTGGTACTTGATTCGTCATGGTGAGCTGCTGGGCTATTCCGAGGCGGAGCATTTGATGGTGGCGGCCATTGCCCGCTATCACCGCCGCAGCCTGCCGAAGAAACGCCATGAGTCCTGGCAGCTTGTGGCCACCCGAGACAACCGTCGCTGTGTTCATCAGATGGCCCTGCTGCTGCGCTTGGCCGCGGCTCTGGATCGCAGGCCTGAGCCGGTGATCTCAGCACTCCGCATTCATGCGGTGAAGGGAAGTCTGGATCTGGAGATCGTCCCTGAGCGGGTCAACCAGAACGTCAGCCTTGAACAGTGGAGCTTGGAGGGCTGCGCTGAGGTGGTGAAGGAGGCGGTTGGCGTGAATCTGCGCGTCAGGGTGCAGGGCTGAGCGGGATCCAGCGGATGTCATCCACAGCGCCAAGGGTGCGTGTCTCGGCGTCGGGAGAACTGAGCTGCACCAGATCAGGCCGGCCGGCGTAGATCTCCACCAGGTCGGGATTGTCAATCCTGCGCTCACCGTTCAGTAGCCCTTCGAATTCCACAACTCCCTCACGCCGTAGGGCGATCCAGCTGGGTTCGCTGCTGCTGATCGTGAGGCCCAGGTCGGCCGTTGGTGGCGCTGGAACGATGAGGGCATCGCGCTCATCGGCAACGTTGGTCACCTCCAGATCGGTTTCGCTTGGCTCCAGGGTTGGATTGGCAGGCTTCAACCCCTGGGCGAAGCGCGTCAACTCGGAGGCGTTGCTCCACACAACAAAGCCAAGGCCAGCAAGCCCGGCGAGGGCCACGAGGAGAAGTGGATTGAATGTTCTCCGGTTCTGAGGAGCGATGCCCCGCGTTGTTGCCCCGGGAGTCGCCCGTTTGGGCGGTCTGGTGGTGAGGGGGCCGAGGGTTTGAACCATGGCATCAGCATCCAAACCCAGATGCGAACTGATCCGGCGCACCATGGCCTTGATGAACACGGGTTCAGGCAGTTCGGTTTGATCGCCCCGTTCCAGTGCTGCCAGATGCTCCTCTCCCATGTGCAGCTGGCCGGCGAGTTGGTTCTGGCTCAGGTCCGCAGCATCCCGCGCTTCGGCCAACTGTCGCCCTGCTTCAACCAGGCCCGTGGCTTTGCCCTGGTCGTCCGCAAGACTCCGCTCGTTCATCAATGGGGCAAGCGACCTCGTTCAAAACTGAACTTAGGTCGATCCAACAGTGCAGTAAGCAACTAAGGGATTAAATCCCACCAAAAAATATGGGCGATACTGGATTCGAACCAGTGACCCCTTCCGTGTGAAGGAAGTGCGCTACCACTGTGCTAATCGCCCGCACAAATCGATCTTAAACCACCGCCTATTGGGGTTTCGGACGGAACAGGTGGTCGTGGTCAGGCGAGTAAAGCCGTGAGCGCTGGGGACCACCGGCAAGGGCCGGACTCACCACATAAAGCGTTGTGCGAATCAGATTGCGTTCCCGACTCACCGCAGCCATCTCCCTGAGAGGGACAACGGTGAGCATCTGATCAGGCCAGCTCACCCGATGTCCGATGGCCACGGGCGTATCGGCGGGGTAGTGCTCCAGAAGGGTGGTTTGCACCTCTTCAACGTGTCGTGCACTCAGATAGATGCAAAGGCTGGCGCGCAGGGCGGCCAGCCGATCCAGCTGTTCCCGTTCTGGCACGCCGGTGCGACCCCCAGCGCGACTGAGAACAATGGTTTGCACCACGCCTGGGAGGGTGAGTTCGCTGGCGAGTCCGGCGGCTGCCGCTTGGTAGGCGCTGATCCCGGGAATCACTTCCACAGGGATGTCGGCGTCGCTTAGGGCGCAGATCTGTTCATTGATGGCGCTGTAGAGCGCCGTGTCTCCATCGTGGAGCCGTACCACCCGTTTGCCCTGGCGCTGCCGGTCGATGAGCAGCGGGATCAGCTCTTCTAGCGTGGTCGTGCTGGTGCGGATGCGTTCGCAATCCGCTGGTGCCAGATCAGCGATGGCTGGACAGACCAGGGAATCCGTCCAGATCAGCACGTCGGCTTTGTTCAGACGGTCAGCCGCGCGAAGAGTGAGCAGGTCTGGAGCACCGGGGCCTGCGCCGACGAAACTGACAACGTGACTCAACTGCGTTGGCCTGATGGATCAGGCAGGGGTCGCTTCCGTTGATATAGCCACCAAAGCCCCAGGATGCCGAGTGCGACCAGGGTGCAACTCATCAATTGGGCGATCCGGATTCCCCCGTCGCAAGCCGGTGGAAGCGAACCGATGCAGAGAGGATCAATGCGCAGACCTTCGATCCAGACACGGCCAAGGCTGTAGCCCACCAAATACACACAACTCATGGCGCCCGATGGGAGCATCCCAGGAGCTTTGAGTCCGCGGCGAAAGAGCACCATCAACAGTCCGAAGAGCAACAGGTTCCAGATCGATTCGTAGAGGAACGTCGGGTGGAAAAATTCCGACGTGCTGTACATCACAGGGCGGCTCTGCGCCGGGATGAACAGCTTCCACGGCAGGTCAGTTGGAACCCCGAAGGCCTCGGAATTGAAGAAATTCCCCCAGCGCCCGATGGCCTGCCCCAAGGCCACGGAAGGAACCAGAACATCCAGCACATCCCAGAAGGGTTGCCGGCGCCAGCGGCAGAACAGGATCAGCGTGAGTGTTCCCGCCAGCAGAGCACCGTGAATGGCAATCCCTCCTTCCCAGATGGCCAGGGCCTTGAGCGGGTGGGAGGCGTAGTTGTGCCATTCGAAGGCCACGTAGTAAATCCGTGCTCCGACGACGGCAAACAGCACTAGCAACGGCAGCAGGTCGCTGATCAGGCCGTTTTCCAGCTGTCGCAGCTTGGCCAGGCGGCTAGAGAGGCTCAGCCCAATCAATACTGCTGTTGCAATCAGCAGCCCGTACCAACGCAGGGGAAGGAACCAGTTTTCGGTATGAGGCAAAAATTCCCCTGGCGACTGGAAGGTCGCCAGGGGAAACAGGGCTTCAACAGCCATAGCGATCAGACGCCCTCAGCTGCCTGAACCTTTTCGATCTGCCTCTTCTTCAGCACCAGCATGATCTGAGCCAGAGCCACAGCCGCGAAGAAGGCGAGCAAGCCATAGATCCGAACGGGGTTCTGAAGAACAATCTCTGCGTCCACCTGGCCGAAGCCGCCCACGTTGGGGTCGTTGGTCAGGGCAGCACCGGCTTCGATGCTGTCGCCAACGCTGACCAGAACCTCAGGACCTACAGGAATGGTCTCGCTCACGCTGCTGCCGTCAGCAGCCTTGATGCTTACCACGCTGGCGCCGTTGTCGCCGGGTTCGATGGAGGCGATGGTGCCGCTGGCAGGAGAGGTATACACGGTGTTGTTGCTCTTCTCACCGGTGGGATACACCTGGCCACGGCCGCGATTGCCACCCACGTGGATCTGGTATTTGCCGAAATGGATGTTGCTATCGGTGGCGGGATCAGGAGAGAGAACAGGGAAGACGATCTCTTGGTGTTCGTCACCAGGAATCGGTCCCACCAGCAGGATGTTGGGCTGCTCGTCGCTGTACTGGGTGAAGTAGACCCCTTCGGTTTCTTCCTTGATCTCGTCGGTCCAGCGGTCCTGAGGAGCCAGGGTGAAGCCGTCAGGAAGCATCACAACAGCGCCCACCTGCAGGCCCACATCGCTGCCGTCAGCACCGATCTCCTGCAGGCCCTTTTCATAAGGAACCTTGACGCTGGCGGTGAAGACGCTGTCGGGCAGGACTGATTGGGGAACTTCAGCCTGGGTCAGCTTTTTGGCCAGGTGGCAGTTGGCACAAACAATCTTGCCGGTGGCTTCCCTGGGGCTGTCGTAGTTCTGTTGGGCCCAGAAGGGATATGCCCAGCTGGCAGCGGGGGCAATCAGCAGAGCCAGTCCGATGACCAGCGATCCAAGGAAAAGCGAGAGGTGACGACGCATGGGACGGTGAGGGGATGCAGGCGTTGGGAAGGGAAAAATCAGGCCCACCAGGGCTTATCGCCGGTTCGGAAGTCGGTCTCGGTCCACTGGCTCACGAACACGTTGTCGTTCTCCACGCTGACGTTCGCCAGGGCCAGGGAGAGAGGGGCAGGGCCACGGACCACTTTGCCGGTGGCGTCGTACTGACTGCCATGACAGGGGCACATGAACTTGTTGGCACCGCTGTTCCAGGGAACAACGCAACCGAGGTGGGTGCAGATGGCGTTGATGCCGTAGCTGCCGATGGCGTCTTCGCCTTCAACGATCAGATAGGTGGGATCGCCTTTGAGGCCCTGTACAAGGCTGCGATCGCCCTCGGGGTGGCTGGAGAGCCAGCCGCTGGCTGTGATCGGGTTGCCCAGCTCATCCTTGGCGCTGGTGCCGCCGCCACTGCCTGCGGCCTTGGGGGGGATGAAGTAGTTCGCCACCGGGTAGAGGGCTCCCAGGGCCACACCGGTGACAGAGCCGAACGTCAGCAGATTCATGAACTGCCGACGACCCATTCCGGGCACATCGCTCGAGGAGAGTTGGGTCATGGCGGACGTTCATCCAGCTCAGAATGGCGTCCATTATGGATGCTTAAGTGCCTGTCAAGCTTTGCAACGACAGGCGTCTACCTGCCCCTGCCGCTTCATCTTCTGTGCTTGAAATCGCCAAGCCCATGCCCGAGCCGCCGCTCAGTGTTGACGAGGTGATGGCTTGCTTACGCCAGCGCTGGCGGGCGACTTACGACCTTCAGCTGGTGGTTCGACGCCGTCGTTTGTACCTCCAGGTGATGTGGGCCTATCTCGAGCAACAGTCGTTTCCGATGGACCTTGAGGCCTATCGGCAGCATCTCGGTGAGGTGCTGGATGTTGTGAATCGTCTTGGTTTGGCGGGTGAGGTGCGCCAATGGCTCGGTTCCACCCGTGACAAACCCCGTCTTGGTAAGGCATTGAGTCTTCCGCTGGAGGCGACAGGGCCTGAGGCGGAAACGCTGATCAAGGAGTTTCTGGTCTGAAGGATTCGGTCAGGGCGACCAGGCCGACGCCGATCAGGAACAGTGCCGTGATCGCTCCAGCCAGCAGCAGCATCGTGATCGGATCGGTGGATGGCGTCAGCACAGCTCCAGCCAGGGCTGAACCCAGCACAACCCAGCGCCAGGCCCCAAGCATCGGCCTCCAGCGCACCAGCCCCAGGGCCCCGAGGAGCAGTTGCAGAACAGGGAGCTGAAACGCCAGCCCGGTGGCCAGCATCAGCAGCAGAACAAAATCCAGATAACGCTCGATCGACCAGAGCGGCTCCACCACATCGGCGCCGTAGCTCACCAGAAAACGAAGGGCGGCTGGCACCAGGGCCCACCAGGCAAAGGCCAGGCCCGCCATGAACAAAACCGCGGAGCCGGCGACGGCAGGGGCGATCAGGCGTCGTTCGCGGATCGTCAGGCCCGGCAGCACAAAGGCCAGGATCTGAAACAGCACATAGGGCAGGGCCAGGGTGAGGCCGGCGTAGCCGGCCACCTTCAGCGAGACGAATAAAAACTCGCCCGGTGCCAGTTGAAGGAAATGAATTCCGCTGGCTGGCGCTTCCAGCAGGCGCACCAGAGGTTTAACCCCCAGCAGGCAGGTCAGCGCTGCAACAACAACGGCCAGCAAGCTGCGCAGAACCCGTTGACGCAGTTCCTCAAGGTGATCCACCAGAGGCATCTCCACCTCATTGGGCAGATCGGCATCGCCAGGTGCCCTCCCAATGCGAATGGGCGGTGGTGGCTGCAGAGCTGGGGGACCTTCGGGGCGCTCAGACACGGACGCAGGACGGGCGGCGCAACAGGTCAGCCCGAATGTGGGCTCAGGCTAGGGGCAAGCAGCCGCTCTTCCGCGCCCTGGGGATCCCCCCAGCGGATTTCAGCTTGTCCATGGCGCACGGTGCCCGGGCCGGCACCGGGAATGCGCTGCAGCTGATCGGTGGGCACCATCACCACCGCCACCCGCGTGTTGCCCCGCGCGCGGCTGAAATAGGCTGCCAGATCCGTTGCCATCGCCAGGTCGGATTCCTCAGCCAGCCCGTTGGAGCTCTTCAACACCACGTGACTGCCTGGGCATTCCTGGGCGTGAAACCAGAGGTCACCACTGCGGGCCTGGCGCAGCGAGATCCAGTCGTTCTGGCGGTGATTCCGCCCCACCTGCACCTTGAGACCTCCGGGAGTGTTCAGTTCCAGCGGCTTGGGCTGGTCCCGTTGACGCTGCTGTCGCGTGCTGCGACGGCGTTCCTTGGGCTGTAAGAGCTCATCGAGTTCCTCCCGTAGATCATTCAGGGCTGCGAGGCGCGCCGGGCCGTCCTGCCAGGTGGCACTCAGTTGATCTTCGATGAAGGTTTCGCTCGCGCTGATCAGCTCAAGCCGTTGCTGATGGTGCTCCAGCCGCTGCTCAAGGATCGGGCGCGATCTCCGCAGTTTTTTGGCCCTGCGATAGAGCGACTGGGCTTCATCGACCTGGTCGCGGCTTGGGTTTCCGAGGCAGAGGAGAGCGTCCGCCTGGCGTTGAAGAGCCTCGTGCCCTTCGGTGGCCTTCAGGCGCTGGTGTTGGTCCTGCTGGGCTGCCTGTTCTTTGCTGCGCCAACGCTCCAGGCGTTGACGCAGGTCTTGGCTGACCTGTGCCAGGGCCCGTTGCTCTTGGGATTGCTGGTGCAGGGATCCCAGGGTGAGCGCCAGAGCGGGCTGTGGATGCACTTCACCCTGGGGAGACCCCCAGACCCGGTAACGACCGTCGTTCTCCACCACCAGGGCGAACTGCTCACGCTCGAGCTGGTCCAACCAGAGCGACCAGCGTTCAAACAGGTGGCACCAGTGGCGTGCATCCAGGCTGTCCACCGGGGTGTTCAGATGGTCGCCGGCGAGCTGTAGAGCAAGGGCTGGGCTGATCCCCTGATAGGTCTGCTGCAGGGCCTTGCGCAGGGCGATCGGAACGAGAGAGAGCCGCTCCTTCCAGCGTTCAAAGCCCTCCGTTGGATCCGGTGCCAACCCCTGCAGCATCGGGGGTGGGCTGTAGGAATCACCGGTGGAGAGAGGGCGCACGCGGGACTGATGGTCCCGGACCTGTCGCCCCAGGGCAATGATCCGGCGCTGCTCATCCAGCAGCAGCAGGTTGCTGTGCCGTCCCATCAGCTCCAGCACGAGCACCCGCTGGATCGGTTCCCCAGGGCGTTGGGCAAACCGGAATTCCACCACCCGTTCAAAACCGCTCTGGTGGAGCTCCACCAGAGCCAGCTGGCGGAGGCTGTGTTGCAACTGTTGGGCGAAGGTGCTGCCGCTGCCGCTGCGCGGGGGAGGGTTGACCTCCACCAGCCGAGGGGCCTCGGCTTGCCAGCTCAGTTCCAGCCACACCATCCCCTTGAGGCTGCGGCATCCCAGTTGAATCGTTGCCGGGTCCGGTTGTTGGGCCTTCTCGAAGCGGCTGGGCACCAGCTTTGGGCGCAGATCCCAGAGCACCGCGCGCAGCGTGGTGAGATCCATTGGCTGCAGGCTGGTGGAGGCGATCACCTGGAGCACCGGGTGGGGCATTGGGGCTTCCTACTCTGCTGACCCACGCAGACGCCGCGATGTCCACCAGTGGAAAGCTCACCTTGATCACCGGCCCCAGTGGAGTCGGCAAGGGAACGCTGGTGAACCAGCTGCTGGAACGGCACCCCCAGATCTGGCTGTCGGTGTCGGCCACCACCCGTTCTCCGCGCCAGGGGGAGCAGAACGGCATCAACTACTTCTTCCACAGCCGTGCGGGGTTTGAGGCCTTGGTGGAGCAGGGAGGTTTTCTCGAGTGGGCGGAATTCGCGGGGAATTGCTACGGCACCCCCCGAGGTCCTGTGGAAGAACAGATGGCGGCGGGGCGCCCCGTGCTTCTGGAGATTGAGTTGGAAGGTGCCCGCCAGGTGCGTCGCAGTTTTCCGGACGGTTTTCAGATTTTTCTGGCTCCCCCCAGCTTTGAAGAATTGGAGCGCCGGATCCGTGGGCGCGGAACCGATGCGGAGGATGCAATTCAGCGCCGCTTGACTCGCGCTCGCGAGGAACTCGATGCCCAACAGGAATTCGATGCTGTCGTGATCAATGACGATCTCGAATCAGCGTTGAACCAGGTGGAGACGCTGATGGGTCTGGGATAAAGCAGAGCTGCTTTTTGCAACGCTGATCGTCGCAACCCTGACTTTCGCAACGGGGGCAGGCACAAAAAAAGGGAACCCGAAGGTTCCCTTGCCTCTTGAAAATCAACCCAGATTCACATCGGGTGGAAGAGAAGATCGGGGAAGAAGCGGTTCCATTCGATCAGGATTCCTGCGGTGGCGGTGAACCAAATGGCTGCAACCACTGGAGCTGCGGTCAGAAACTTGTTCATTGTTGAGGGAGCAATGGTTGAAGTCGTTTGAATCAGCGTGGTGAAACAGTCACCTTGCTGTCGTCTTCGAGCAGCTTGCCGCTGGTGAATTCACCGAAGGCAGCCAGAGGCCAGGTGGCAGCAGCCAGAAGGCTCTTGATGGCGATGCTGCGATCGATGAAGATTTCGTACTGGGCAGCATTCTTGCCACGAGTTGCTTTCAGGTACTCACGACCGGCCCAGCCGATGCAGCCGGCGACGTACAGGAACATGATCCCGGGATACACAAAATCACCGGCGTGGCTCCAGCGGCCATCGACAATCAGGTGAGGAAGGCCATCCTCACCACAGGAGGCCTGGCTGTACATCTCGAAGCGAGCTTTGGCCTGAGGCGTGGTGGCAGCGGCAGCACGCTGCTGGAAGCGGGCGCTTTCTGAGCAGGGAGTGAGGCCAGCCACATCCGCCTTGGCGACGGGGGCGAAGCCGAACACCAGGAGTGCTGAAAGCACGACGGCGAAGAGACGACGCATCGGAACAATTCCTCTGAACGGTGCCCCGAAAGGGCAAGATGTCACAAGTCGGACAGTAGGGGAGGCGCATCGCTTCGATGCATGCAGTGCTTGCCCTCGAAACAAGTTGTGACGAGTCCGCTGCAGCGGTCCTGCGCCGTCACGCGGATGGGCGAATCGAGGTTCTGGCGTCGCGGATTGCATCTCAGGTTGAGGAGCATGCCCGTTGGGGTGGTGTTGTGCCCGAAATCGCTTCGCGCCGCCACGTTGAGGCCCTGCCGGGGCTGGTGGAGACCGTGGTTGATGAGGCGGGTATCGCTCTGGGGCAGCTGGATGCCATCGCGGCCACGATCACTCCAGGTCTGGCCGGGGCTCTGATGGTGGCCTCGGTGACGGGTCGCACCCTTGCTGCGCTGCATCAGCGCCCCTTTCTCGGCGTTCATCACCTGGAGGGCCATCTGGCCTCGGTGATGCTTGGAGATGCCCCACCGCAAGCTCCTTATCTGGTGTTGCTTGTGAGCGGGGGCCACACGGAGCTGATCCTGGTGGCTGACGACGGCGGGATGACCCGGCTCGGCCGAAGCCATGACGATGCCGCTGGAGAGGCTTTCGACAAGGTGGCCCGCCTGCTTGGTCTGGGATACCCCGGAGGTCCTGCCATCCAGGCTGTTGCCGAAACGGGTGATGCAACGCGCTTTCGGCTGCCCAAGGGGCGGATTTCATTGCCGGGCGGCGGTTTTCACCCCTACGACTTTTCCTTCAGTGGTCTGAAGACCGCCATGCTCCGCACTGTGGAAACTTTGCGGCAAAACCCTGATCCGCTGCCTCTTGCCGACCTGGCCGCCAGTTTCGAACAGGTGGTGGCCGATGTTCTGGTGCAGCGCAGTCTTCGCTGTGCTGAAGACCACGGTGTTCAGCAACTGGTGATGGTTGGGGGCGTCGCAGCGAACCGTCGCTTGCGCCAGAGCATGCTCGAACAGGGGAAGCAGCGGGGCATAACGGTCTCTATCGCTCCGCTGGCCTTCTGCACCGACAACGCCGCCATGATCGGGGCTGCGGCCTTGCTGCGTCTGGGCCAGAACCCTGCTTGCACGTCTCTTGAATCCGGCGTTGCAGCCCGCTGGCCCTTGGATCAGGCCAATGCGCTTTACACACCAGACCCACCCTTCTAGGTGAGCCTTTTAGGCTTGAAGGCACTGTTCGGTCTCTGCGTCGTGGACCAACCGGAAACCAGACCCGATGCTCCGGAGCCCGTGGAGGCTGATGAGCTGAACGCCTGGAAGCGTGGCTTCACTCCACAGGCCGAAATCTGGAACGGCCGTTTGGCGATGATCGGCCTCTCCGCAGGGATCGCTGTTGTTCTTTTGGTGCGTGTGTTCAGCGGTGGCTGATCAGCTTCGGCCCCGCAGGGCCTGAGCCAGCTCGTTGGGTTTGAGGCTGACGGCAACCGCTTGATCGCCGTCAATGCGACCCGCCTCCACCAGGGCCAGCAGAGATTGATTGGTGGTCACCATCCCATCAAACCCGCTGCGCTCCATGATCTCCTCCACCTCATCGAGCGCCCCCCGCTGGATGTAGTCCTTGCAGGCGTCGGTGTTGATCAGGATGTCGTGAAACGCAGCCCGTTTTCCATCTGTTGTTTTAATCAAGCCCTGGGCGATCACCCCCAGCAACGACTCGGACAACGAACGGCGCACACTCCCCTGCTCTTCAGGCGGATACATGCCGAGAACCCGTTCCACGGTTTTCCACCGCTGAATTGGTGTGCAGCGTTCCGGACACGAGGTGGCCGGTCTGGGCCGCTTCCAGTGCCGTGGAAAGGGTTTCCTGATCCCGGATTTCGCCCACCAGAATCACATCGGGGTCTTCCCGCAGAGCAGCCCTCAGGGCGTTGTGGAATCTGAGTGTGTGCAAACCCACTTCCCGGTGCCGGATGAGGGACTTGCGGCTCTCGTGCACGAACTCGACGGGATCCTCGATCGTGAGGATGTGGCGTGCCTCGTTGCGGTTGATCCAATCGATCATGGCCGCCAGGGTTGTGCTTTTGCCGGACCCTGTCGGACCGGTCACCAGGATCAGTCCCTTCGGACGGGCCGCGAGGCTCTCCAGCACGCTGGGGAGATTCAGCTGCTCCATGGTGAGGATCGTCTGCGGAATCAGGCGCAGCACCATCGCCGGCCCCCGCAGTGAATCCATCAGGTTGATGCGCACGCGCACGAAGGGGAAGGCATGGGAGCCGTCAAATTCCTTGTCGCGGTTGAAGCCATCGATCTGCTGTGGCGTCAGGATTTCCTGGAGCCATCCCTGAAAGACCTCGGCGCGGGTGACCGGCCAATCCGTGCCCTGCATGTCTCCCCGGGCCCGGTAGCGCGGCACTTCCCCAACCCCTAGGTGGACATCGGAATGGCCGGCATCATGGGCGATGCGCACGATCTCTTCGAGGCTTGGAGAGCCATCTGCAGCGGATCGGGGCGCCGGGTTGTGAGCCTTCCGAAGTCCTTCTGGGCTCCGGGATGCGGTTGGGCGCGGCGGGAAGCTGGGGGGAAAACCGGCTGAGCCACGTTGATGGCAAGGGATCTGTTTTCAGGATCGTCTCGATGCCGGAACTGGCAAGGATTTCTCACTGTTCTCTCCGGGTTAACGCCCGTAAACTCCAGCGGTCCGTCTGGATGGAATGGCTGAACAGCCCCGCGTCACGATCGTTCTGGGAACGCGTCCGGAGGCGATAAAGCTGGCTCCGGTCATCCGGACGTTCCAAGCCTGTGATGCATTGCAGACCCGTGTCGTCCTGACCGGTCAGCACCGCGAAATGGTGGGCCAGGTGATGGATCTGTTCCATTTCCAGGCGGATCAGGATCTCAATCTGATGGCACCCCGTCAGACCCTGACCCATGTCACCTGTGCTGCGCTGCAGGGTCTGCGGGAAGACTTTCAGGCCTATCCGCCGCAGTTGGTTCTGGTGCAGGGCGACACCACCACGGCGTTTGCCGCCGGTTTGGCCGCGTTTTACGAGCAGATCCCGGTTGGTCATGTGGAGGCCGGCCTGCGCACTGACAATCTTCTGGATCCCTTCCCGGAAGAAGCCAACCGTCGGCTCCTTTCCCAGATCGCAACCCTTCATTTCGCGCCGACGCTCAAGGCCGAATCCAACCTGAAAGCATCCGGGGTGGTCGGGGAGATCGCCGTGACCGGCAACACCGTGATCGATGCCTTGTTGTTGATGGCCGAATCGGCCCCGGATGTTCAGTTTGATGGCCTCGACTGGTATCAACAGAGGGTGATCCTCGCCACGGTGCATCGCCGTGAAAACTGGGGTGAGCGGCTGCACGACATCGCTGCAGGAATGCTGCAGGTGCTTGAGCGCTACCCCGATACGGTGCTGCTGCTGCCGATGCACCGCAACCCGACGGTGCGTGAACCGCTGCAGTCCCTGCTTGGCAGCCATCCCCGTGTCGTTCTGACCGAACCTCTGGACTACGACCGTCTCGTTGCAGCGATGAAAGGTTGCTGCCTGTTGCTCACCGATTCCGGTGGTCTCCAGGAGGAGGCCCCTGCGCTCGGCAAACCCGTGCTGGTTCTGCGGCGAACCACAGAGCGGCCGGAGGCCGTTGATGCGGGCACCGCCCGGCTGGTGGGCACCGATCCCGATGTGATCCTGGAGGAGACCTCGCGGCTGCTTGGGGATGCCACGGCCTATCAAGAGATGTCCCGCGCCGTTAACCCCTTCGGCGATGGTCACGCCAGCGAACGCATCCTTGAACGCTGTCGGCGACAGCTCGGGGTCTGAAGCGTTTCTCAGCAGCGATGGCTGTTACCGCTGGTGGCTGCGGCGCTGCCTGGGTGCCGGCGAAGGGTGCCTCCTTTTCGTGGGTCTGAATCCCTCGAGAGCTGATGGCCAGCGTGATGATCCGACCCTGCGCCGTTTGATCGGCTTCGCCAGGCAATGGGGATATCGGGAGTTGCTGGTGCTGAATCTGTTCGCCCGGATGTCGCCTTCTCCGGCGGCGCTGCTGCGGGTGAAGGACCCCATCGGTGAGCAGAACGACGCGATCTTGAACCGCTGGTTCAACCACTGGTCCCGAACATCTGGGGTTGATCTTTGGTGTGGATGGGGGGCGAATGGGGCGCGATGGGATCGGGCTCAGCTGATTCTTGGAACCATTCAGCGTTTGCTGCCGCACCGCCGACGCTCCGTTCCCGACTCGCCGCATCCTCTGATGCTCGGGCAGACGGCCTCGGGGCAACCGCGCCATCCGCTTTATGCCCCGCGTAACGCCTGTCTTCGCCCTCTTCTCTGGGCAGACCCGGAACCGATCCGTCATCCTGTGGGGACCGTGATGGATGTCTTTCCGCGCTGATGTCCCGTACGCCCCGCCGCTACGCCGTCCATCTCCACCTTGTGGGAGGGCAAACCGAACGGGTGTTTTTTCCGAAACTCGAGACCTTCCAGGAGTGGTACCAAGGGGTGGTCAATGCCGAGAACCAGGGCGGTTTCGTCAACGTTCCCCTCAGTGATCTGGAGGGCGAGTATCTGGTCGTACGCCCCCAAGCGGTGATCGGCGTGCGCGTGGAACCTCAGTTCTCCTCTGTCGATGACGCCTGAGCGTCTGGGCCTCCTCTGGGGCGTCACGGTTTCCTCGGGTGCTGCAGCCCGTTTTCTAGCGGCCAAGTCGGAATTTCCTGGGGTGGTGTTGCTGCTCCTGTCGGGGCTGCTGATCGGTCGCTCGGGTCTGGGTTGGGTGGAACCCCTTGATCTCGGCTCCGGGCTTGGAACCGTGGTGGGTCTTCTTGTCAGCCTGGTGCTGTTCGATGGCGGACTGAATCTGCGTCTGCCTGGAGACACGATCAAGGCCACGGTGCAGCGCATCGCAGCCCTGCGTCTGTTGATCTCCCTGGGAGGCGGCCTGTTGGCGGCCCATTGGCTTGCGGGCCTCAGCTGGTCGCTTGCGGCTGTGTTCAGTGCCATCGTGCTGGCCACGGGGCCAACGGTGGTCACACCCCTGGTGCGTCAAATTCGGCTCGCACCTCCTCTGGGCGAAGTCCTGGAGGCTGAGGGACTGGTGCTTGAGCCCATCGGCGCCGTTTTAGCCCTGCTGCTGTTGGAGCTTGTCCTTGGCAATCTGCATGGCTGGCGGGAGGTGATGCTCGGCCTGCTGTATCGATTGGGCGGTGGTGTGCTGATTGGCGCGAGCGTCGGCTGGCTGCTGTCAGAACTGCTGCGACGGCTCAAACCCGATCAGTTGAAGGGGCTCCCGCTTCAGCTCAGTCTGGGTTTGCTGTTTCTGATGTATGGCGTCAGTGAGTGGCTTCTGCCTGAATCCGCCCTGCCTGCTTCGGTGGCGGCGGGCATCGTTGTCGGTCGACGTCCAGGCCCCCACACCGCTGAATTGGATGGTTTGATTCAGGAACTGGCGCAGTTGGCGATCACGATGCTGTTTCCGCTGCTGGCTGCTGACGTCTCCTGGGCTGAACTCAGTCCGCTGGGTTGGGGCGGCATCCTCTGTGTGCTGTCGTTGATGCTCGTGGTGCGTCCGATCGGCGTAGGTCTGGCCACCATCGGGTTGCCCTACAAACTTGAACAACGGCTGTTCCTGGGTTGGCTCGCTCCGCGAGGCATCGTCACCGCAGCGGTGGCCTCTCTCTTCGCGATTCGCTTGGAGCAGGCCGGCATCCTGGGGGCAGGACGCCTTCAGGGGTTGGTGTTCCTCACCATCCTGATGACCGTTGGTCTTCAGGGCCTAACGGCTCAGCCGTTGGCTCAGGCTCTTGGCCTAGTCAAAGCTGAGGATGACGAGCCTGCCTCAGCCGAGGCAGCGGCGCAGACGCGGCAGGTCCTCACCGATTCTGGCCAGCAATGACCAGGTGGTGATCAGATCGGGGCCTTGAAGACGCCCCAGCAGAGCGGCGCGCAGTGACTTCATCACAACCCCTTTCTTCACACCGGCTGCTTTGGCGGCATCCCCCAGCCAAGCCTTGACTTGATCAACGTCGCTGCCGTCCCAAGGGTTGTTCTCGAGCCGCTGAAGCAGGTCCGCAATGGCTGCCTTGGCTCCTTCGATCGCGAGTTGCTCGAGGGCATCGTCCTGGAGCTCCGGACGATCAAAGAACGGTTCCGCCTGATCGACGCCATCTTTGAGCAAGGTGAGGGATGGCCCCAGCAAGGCGCAGAGGTCCAGGCACCAGCTCTTGTCGCTGGGAGGGGTCCAACCCTGTTCAGTCCAAAGCGGCGTCAGTTCCTCAAGAAGATGGTCTTCCGTCCAGCCGTGCAGAACCTGGGCATTGAGCCAGTTGAGCTTGTCCCAGTCGAAACGCGCCCCGGCTTTGTTGACGCGGTCGAAACCAAAAACGGCTGCGGCCTCATGCAAGCTGAACCGTTCCTCCATGCCCTCCGGTACGGACCACCCCAACAAGGTCATGTAGTTGGCGATGGCGTCAGGGGTGTAGCCCATGGCGCGGAAGTCGTTGATGGAGGTCACACCATCCCGTTTTGAGAGCTTGCGTCCCTCGGCATTGAGGATGAGAGGAGCGTGGGCAAAGGTCGGCAAGGGCAGGCCCAGCGCTTCGTAGAGGAGCAGTTGCTTGGCGGTGTTGGCAATGTGATCTTCACCGCGGATCACATGGGTGATGTCCATCGCGGCGTCATCCACCACCACAACAAGGTTGTAGAGGGGGTCGCCGATTTGATCCGCCGGGGCGCGACGGGCAATCACCATGTCTCCGCCAAGGTCTGAGCCTCGCCAGCTCATGGCGCCACGCACCAGATCATTCCAGCGAATTTCGGCAGCGTCATCGATGCGAAAGCGAATCACCGCTTCACGGCCTTCTGCCTGAAACGCCTGCTCTTGCTCGGGGGTCAGAGACCTGTGGCGGTTGTCGTAGCGCGGGGCTTGATTGGCCGCTTTCTGCGCATCGCGCATGGCCGTGAGTTCCGTTTCGCTGGCGTAGCAGCGGTAGGCCAGTCCCCGATCGAGCAAGGTCTGTATGGCATCACGGTGTTGACCCACCCGTTCGCTCTGGATGACGGGTTCCTCGTCCCAATCGATCCCGAGCCACTGCAGGCCTTCGAGAATGTTCTGGGTGTACTCGGGCTTGGACCGCTCCTTGTCGGTGTCTTCAATGCGCAGCACGAACGCGCCTTGCTCGTGCTTGGCGTAGAGCCAATTGAAAACAGCGGTTCGCGCGGTTCCAATATGGAGCGTGCCCGTCGGGCTGGGGGCCAATCGAACGCGCACCATCGTGGCTCTTGGTGGTGAGAACGGGACCGACGGGATTCGAACCCGCAACTTCCGCCGTGACAGGGCGGTGCTCTAACCGGTTGAACTACGGTCCCAGATCTGATTCAGAACTCGCGAGACGCGCTCCGAAGAATCTGATCTGTGTCGCTTGCGCGACCTGATCAGTATCAACTGTCGCCCTGCCCTCCGTCAACAACTGAGCCATGGATCAGCCTGGTTTTGTCATCCAGGCGCCGCCATAAAAAAATCCCGACGACAGAGTCGCCGGGACAGGAGGGAAAACATCGGCTCAACGCCGAATGACCATCAATTCAGGGACGGAATCCTGCAGGTTCAATGAGCCGAACCTGATTGCCGCGGGCTGTGAATTCACGCCCTTGATCACTCTGAACGACCACACGGCCGCCGGACTTGACGCGTATCACTCGGGCACGGACCCAGCCGAGGGCGGCTGACTCCAACACCTTCACAACATCACCAGGTTGAAGATCCAACTCCATGCTCAGAACCGGGAAACTGCACGAGGGGAACATCGGACGCGCCGTGGAGGACTCGAACCCCCGACATCAGGTTTTGGAGACCTGCGTTCTACCAACTGAACTAACGGCGCAAGGCGATGTACCCCTCAGCCAACGTTGAAGTTGGCAACTAATTGAACGAGGTCGAAACCTCAGCGATCGAAGCGCTGCTTCACGCGGGTGGCCTTGCCCACCCGTTCCCGCAGATAGAAAAGCTTCGCCCTGCGCACTTTACCGCGCCGTTCCACCTTGATGGAAGCCACCTGGGGGCTGTGCAGCATGAACACCCGCTCAACGCCGATGCCCTGGAAAATCCGGCGGACGGTGATGGTCTGGTTAAGGCCACCATGGCGCTTGGAAATCACCACGCCTTCGTAGGGCTGAACACGCTCCTTGTTGCCCTCGCTGATGCGAACACCAACGCGCACGGTGTCGCCCACATAGATCTCAGGGAGATCATCCTTCTGCTGAGACGACTCAAAGGAGCGAATCAGAGCTTCAGGGCTCAGTTTCTTGGCAGGGGCGCCGGAAGCATTGCTGGCCTTAGCCGCTGCCTCAGGTGCTGTTTCCACAGCCGTTTCGGTGTTGTCGTCGGTCACCGCTGTGTCCTTCGAATCGGCTGCCATCCCAGCTCCGCGTTGAATCGCCAAACTATGAGTGTACCTTTCGACGCCATCGCTCAATCAGGAGCCCTATGCCTGTGATCAGCATCCACAGCAGGCCGATGGCGTTGAGAAGAACGACGACCGGTTCCAGGGTGGAACCAAGCCATTCCCCCTCGTGCACGACCATTAACCAGTGAACCTGGTCTCGGCTGGCTCCGAACCAGTCCCGGGCCAGGCGGTAACTGACACCGGAGAACACCGTCACCAACAAGGGCGCCAGAACGAAGGGTGCAACGCTTCGATGCAGTTCCCGCAAGCGCGCAAGCAGCGACATGACCGGCATCAATTCGGTTGCTGTTGATAGCGTGACGGATATTGGGCTGAGCCATGAATCTCTTTGCTGATCTTCTGGCATCCACCCAGGCAGCGCAGGGGCAAGTGACGGCGACGGGCCCGCGCATTCAGAAGCGTCGCGGCGTTGAGATCAAATCAGCCCGTGAAGTGAAGATCATGCGCCAGGCCAGCCACATCGTCGCCACCGTGCTGCGGGAGGTGATGGGAATGGTGGAGCCAGGTCAGACGACGGGAGATATTGATGCCTATGCGGAAAAACGCATTCGAGAGATGGGGGCGACCCCAAGTTTCAAGGGCTATCACGGTTTTCCGGCGAGCATCTGCGCCAGCATCAACAACGAAGTGGTGCATGGCATCCCCAGTCCGAAGCGTGTGATCCGCCAGGGCGATCTGCTGAAGGTGGATACCGGCGCCTATTTCGAGGGCTACCACGGCGACAGCTGCATCACGATCTGCGTGGGAGATGCACCCCAGGAAGCACAGACCTTGAGCCTTGTTGCCAAGGAAGCCTTGATGGCTGGTCTGAGCCAGGTCAAAGCAGGTAACACCTTGCTGGATATCGCTGGAGCCGTTGAAGACCACGTCAAGGCCAACGGGTTCAGTGTTGTGGAGGATTACACCGGCCACGGTGTCGGCCGGAACCTGCACGAAGAACCTTCCGTGTTCAATTTCCGCACCGACGAGCTCCCCAACGTCACCCTGCGTCCTGGCATGACCCTGGCGATTGAGCCCATCCTCAATGCCGGCAGCAAGGCCTGTCGCACCTTGCGGGATCAGTGGACTGTCGTCACTCGCGACGGCTCTCTCTCGGCGCAGTGGGAGCACACCGTTCTGGTGACCAGTGATGGATGCGAGATCCTTACCGATCGGGGCGACTGAGGATCCGGCTGTAGATCCGCCGTCCAAGCTCGGTCAGAGGCATCAAGACATACGTCAGTGGGTTTGGTGTCACGATCACCAGGCGAAATCCCCAGCTCGCCTGGCGAATCACTTGGCTTGCGACGAAATCGGCGCCCATCACCCCAATCGGATTGAGCGATGAGCGAAAGGGGCCGAGCACCAGCTTGCGCAGGATCAGGGCTTCTCGTCCGGTGGCATCTAGCACCGCACCGCGGATGCTCACCAGTTGCCCCAGCATTCGCTTGGTGAGTTCATACACGGGACTGACGGCAGGCTGAATTTCAGCCTCTGAGGTGTTGATCCACACCTCCCTCGGATCAGCCTGCGGCGATGCTCTGCTGATGGCCTCAAATCGCTGCATCAGCCTCCAGCTGCTCAAGGTGTTGATCTCCAGCGCCTGATTGATCAATTCAGGACTTTGGCCGCCTTGAGGATTGATCCCGTGGTTCAGCACCAGAACATCGAGCTCCTCCAGATCGGCGTCCAAGCTGGCTTCGTCTCCGCAGCTCCAGCTCACCCAACGGTGTGGGCCGTCCGCTTGCTCTGGAGGTAGGGATCCGTGGGTGAAACCGACGACGTGGGCGCCTGCGGAACGGAAGCAACGGGCCAGGGCTGCGCCGAGGGCTCCACGAGCGCCTGTGATGCCGATCCGTTTGCCGAGAAAGGGGGACTGGGCCATGGGGCCAGCTTGGGGCATCCTTGAAACGAGCGGAGCACGAATCAAGCACCAGCTGTGTCAGATGCCGCCCAACTGGTTCTGTTCGCTCCCTACTGCGGTGGCGTCAGTCGCGAGCAGGATCTATCCGCAGCCCTGCAGATCCTGTGGCGGGGCGCACTGCAAGGGCGGCGTCCGGTGGCCGGAAGCGATGGACACCCCTACGAACTCCGCTGGAATGGGGTCGCTGCACCGATGGAGAGGCTGGACTGTCAGCTTCGTTTTCCCGGTCATCCCGAGGGAGATTTTGATTTCGCCGTCACCACCCATCAGCTGGTGGTCTGGTTGATGGATTGTTCCCATCTGCAGCCATCGGAGCCCGATTTGCCCAATGGGTTCTGGCAGTGGTTGTTGATCGAGCGCGGAGATGCTCCTGAACAGGCCTAGATTCAGTGGTGTCAGGCATCACCTCCATGGGAACGACACTGTTGATCGGATCGTGTGAGCCGTTCAGTGGGAAGTCGGCCCTTGTTCTTGGAATTGCCCAGCAGCTCGCCCGTGCCGGACAGCAGATCAGGTTCGGAAAGCCCCTGGCCACAAGCCTGGACTGGGACCCGAACCAGGGGCCGTTGCCTCAACCACTCATCGACGACGACGTTCGATTTGTTGGTGAAACGCTGAATCTGCCGCCTGAGCGTTTGATTCCTTCGATGCATCTGCTGTCTCCGACAACAGCTGCCCAGCGGCTTGGCCAAGGCGAGTTGGATGCTGGCCAAGGTTTCGCGGAGCTGCGCCAGCGCATTCAGGCTGACGACGGACTCACACTCTTGGAATGTGCGGGAAGCCTCCAGGAGGGATTGCTGTACGGCCTCAGCCTTCCGCAACTGGCCACAGGTCTTGATGCCAAGGTCGTTCTGGTGCACCTCTGGCAGGACAGCCGCAGTGTGGATGCGCTGCTGGCGGCCAAGCAGACCCTGGGTGACCGTCTGGTTGGAGTGGTGCTGAACGCCGTCACTCCAGAGGAGGTCGACAGCTTGGAGCGACACGTGGTTCCTGCCTTGCAGGGCCTGGGCTTGCAGGTGTTTGGCGTCATGCCCCGTTCCCCGTTGCTGCGCAGCGTCACCGTCGGCGAGTTGGTGCGGCGCCTCAATGCCCGGGTGATCTGCTGCCAGGAACGGCAGGAACTGCTGGTGGAAACCCTGAGCATCGGCGCGATGAATGTGAATTCCGCCATGGAGTTCTTCCGCAAGAGACGCAACATGGCCGTTGTGACGGGTGCTGATCGCACCGACATCCAGCTGGCCGCCCTTGAGGCTTCAACCCAATGTTTGATTCTCACTGGGGCTGGGGAACCTCTCCCTCAATTGATCAATCGCGCCGAAGAATTGGACGTGCCCTTGCTCAAGGTGGAGCACGACACCTTGGCCACGGTGGGGGTGATTGAGCAGGCCTTCGGCCATGTGCGCCTGCATGAAGCCGTGAAGGCCACCTATGCCTTCCGTCTTGTGGAGGAGCATTGCAAGCTTGATCAGCTCTTCAATGAATTGAATCTGACGGTTCAGCACGCCTGATGGTTGCTAACTTCCGATGAAATCAGGCGGCAAGTTTTCCTTGGGTCAGTCACTGGATCTGCCGGCTCTTGATCGGGTTGACACGCTTGCGCAGGAGCTCGCTCTTCTGCAGGACAAAAGCCAACGAAGGATCGCCATTCTCGGCAGCCGCCATGTGCCCGTCGTGGCGGTTCACCTGATCGAATTGGTGGCCCGGTCCCTGGTGCAGGAAGGCCATTCCCTGATCACATCCGGATCTCAGGGGGTGAATGCTGCAGTGATTCGCGGTTGTCTTGAGGTGGATCCCTCCAAGCTCACCGTGCTTTTGCCCCAGAGCCTCGATCGGCAGGTGCCCGAAATCCGAGATCTCCTGGATCGGGTGTTGCACCTTGTGGACAAGCCTGAGCAGGACGACCTGCCCTTGCCGATGGCCAGCAGTTTGTGCAATCAAGAGATCATCAACCGCTGTGATCAGTTGATCTGCCTCGCATTTCACGACAGTGAAACCCTGCTGGCGAGTGCACGAACCGCTGAGGATATGGGGAAGGTGGTGAGCCTTCTGTATTTCGACTGATCAGCCGGCGGCGCTGATCACGGCCCGCAGTCCCTCCACGTAGCAGATGCCAACGGCAGTCACCCCCGTAGCCCAGCAGAGTCCCCTCAGGGGTGGGACGTTGCCGACATAGGCAAACAGATAAACAAAGCGGATGCCTGGCCAGATCCACGCTGCTGCGATGGCCGTGGGGCTGCTGACTCCGCTAATCAGACACAACAGCATGGCCGGTGCCCCCAGGGTCAGTGCTTCCCAGCTGTTCTCCTGTGCCCATACGGCGCGCTGCCCGAAGGCGGGCAGCCGTTCAAACATCGCCCGAGGCGCCTGAAGATCCGCCATGGTGAAGTCGGCTTTGGCCCGTCCGGCACCGGTGAGCACGATGCTCACCATCACGACGGCTCCCATCAGGCAAAGGGCCCAGGCAAACGCAGGAGTCATGACATCTAATCAATCACCGGGACCATAACGGGCTTAGGTGGGCCACACCCAGCTGGAGATCGATGGGTTTCTAAACTGGAGGATCGACAGGTTTGCGACATGGCCAGCACTTATTCCTTCGATGTGGTCTCTGACTTTGATCGTCAGGAGCTGGTGAACACCCTTGATCAGGTTCGTCGTGATGTTGGCAACCGTTATGACCTCAAGGATTCCGGCACCGAGATCGATCTTGAGGAAACGGAGCTGGTGATCACCACGGCCAGTGATATGACGCTTCAGGCGGTGGAGGATGTGCTGCGAACCAAAGCGACCAAACGCAACCTCTCCCTCAAGATTTTCGATTTTCAAACACCTGAAACCGTCGGAGGCAATCGGGTGAAGCAGGTGGTGAAGCTGCGTAAGGGCCTCAGTCAGGAGATTGCGAAGAAGTTGAGCAAGATGGTGCGCGATGAGCTCAAAAAGGTGACGGTGGCGATCCAGGGTGAAAGTGTGCGGATCACCGGTAAGAGCAAAGATGACCTGCAAGCCGCGATTCAGCTCGTTAAGAGTAAGGAGGATGATCTTGATGTTCCTCTGCAGTTTGAGAACTATCGCTGATTAAAAGAAAGACTGGTCGGTGATCAACAACGAGTTTTGAAATTCTCCGGCAGGATTTTCAGTCTCGTCGCTCATGGTTGGCACGTTTTTTTCGCTGAGGGGCGACGTTTAAGTGCTGTGGTCCCGGGCCCGTCGGGCATCGATAATCTTTGCCAGTTCCAGCACATAGCCGGCGGTGCACCAGCGCCCATGGCTGCGGGATCGGTTTTCAGGGTCCGAACGGATTTCAGCGGTCTCGGCCATCACGAGATCCAGCTCTCCCTGCGGCAGGTCATAGAGCTCCTGTAATTCCAGTTCCCGGTTGAGCAGATGGCTGCGAAACCATTTGCGATTTTGTTCCTGGGGCGGGATGTCTCGGCTCAAG